>JAEWZE010000189.1 GCA_023395465.1 Pseudomonadota bacterium | reverse complement strand
GTTCGCGCAGCTGCAGGGCGCGCTCAACCTGATCTTCCGCAGCGAGGCGCAGCGCTTCACCGGCCTGCCGGCCTGGCTGCGCAAGCGCGTGTTCTCGCTGGGCGTGGTGCTGGCGATCGGCTTCCTGTTGGTGCTGTCGATGGTCGCGACCACGGCGCTGCAGGTCGCCTTCGCGCGCCTGCCCTCGCTGCTGCCCGCGGTGGGCTACGTCACCACCTTCGTGCTGTACGTGATCACCTTCGCCTTCCTCTACCACTACCTGCCCGACCGCCGGGTCGCGTGGCCGCAGGCCTTCCTCGGCGGCGCGATCACCGCCGCCCTGTTCGCCACCGGGCGCTGGCTGATCGGCCTGTACCTGGCCCAGGCCGCACCGGGGAGCGCCTACGGCTCGATGGGCGCGCTGGTGCTGCTGCTGGTGTGGATCTACTACGGCAGCGTGGTGTTCTTCGTCGGCGCGCTGCTGACCGCGGTGATCGACGAACGCGCCAACGCCCGGCCCGAAGCGCACCGGCCACGCCCGGCGCCCGCCGGCACCCTGTAGCGACGCTGCGGCCGCCGCCGCCGATTCCGTCGTCCCCGTGTCGCGCGCACGCCTGACGGATTGCGGGCGGCGACGCGGCGCGGCACCGCGCGATCGCGCCACGACAGGGCGGCGCCGGCGCCGCGCGCGCATACACTAGCCGCATGGCCCGGATCCCCGACGCATTCATCGACGACCTGCTCGCCAGGACGGATATCGTCGAGGTGGTCAATGCGCGCGTGCCGCTCAAGCGGCAGGGCAAGGAATATTCGGCGCGCTGCCCGTTCCACGACGAGCGCTCGCCCTCGTTCACCGTCTCGCCGACCAAGCAGTTCTACCACTGCTTCGGCTGCGGCGCGCACGGCACCGCGATCTCGTTCCTCATGCAGTACGACCGGCTCGAGTTCCTCGACGCGGTCGACGAGCTGGCGCGCCAGGCGGGCATGGAAGTGCCGCGCGAGACCCAGCAGCGCAACGCCAATCCCGACACCCAGGACCTGTTCAACGCGCTGGAGGCGGCGTCGCGTTTCTTCCAGCGCCACCTCGCCGGCAGCGACAGGGCGCGCGCCTACCTCGACGCCCGCGGCGTGGGCGAGGCGGTGCGTGCGCAGTTCGCGATCGGCTACGCGCCCGACGGCTTCTCCGCGCTGAAGGACGCGCTGGGCACGGATCCCAGGCGCCTGCAGCTGCTCGAGCGCGGCGGCATGCTGTCGAAGAACGACCGCGGCCATGTCTACGACAAGTTCCGCGACCGGGTGATGTTCCCGATCCTGGACCGCCGCGGGCGGGTGATCGCGTTCGGTGGCCGCGTGCTCGACGCGCCAACCGACGGCAGGGACGCAGGTCCGAAGTATCTCAACTCGCCCGAGACCCCGCTGTTCCACAAGGGGCGCGAGCTGTACGGGCTGTGGCAGGTGCGGCAGGCGAACCCGAAGATCGAACGCCTGATCGTGGTCGAAGGCTACATGGACGTGATCGCGCTGTTCGAGCACGGCGTCAGCCAGGCCGTGGCCACGCTCGGCACCGCGACCACGCCCGACCACGCCGAGCTGCTGTTCCGCAACGCACCGGACGTATACTTCTGCTTCGACGGCGACCGCGCCGGGCGCAGCGCGGCGTGGAAGGCGGTGGAATCGGTGCTGCCGCGCATGCGCGAGGGCCGGCAGGCCTTCTTCCTGTTCCTGCCCGAAGGCGAGGATCCGGACAGCATCGTGCGAAGCGAGGGCGCGCAGGGCTTCGACGCGCGGCTGCGCGACGCCACGCCGCTGTCGCGGTTCTTCTTCGACACGGTGTCGGCCGGGGTCTCGCTGTCCACGCTCGACGGCAAGGCGCGGCTGGCCGAGCGCGCCAAGCCGCTGCTGGCGCAGATCCCGGACGGCGCCTTCGGCGACCTGATGCAGCAGCGCCTGACCGAACTCACCGGCGTGGGCGCGCGCCCGCCGCCGGCCGAAACGCGCGCGCCGATCCGCGGCCGCGGCAGCCAGCCGCTGGCGCCACCCAAGCGCAGCCTGGTGCGCAGTGCGATCTCGCTGCTGTTGCAGCAGCCCTCGCTGGCCCTGGACCTGGCGCCGCCCTACCGCTTCGTCGCCTTGCGCCAGCCCGGCATCGAACTGCTCACCGAGCTGATCGCCCTGGTCAGCATGCGCCCGGACATCACCACAGGCGCGCTGCTCGAACATTTCGCCGACCGCGAGGACGGCGCCGCGCTGCAGAAGCTGGCCACGCAAAGCCTGCCAGGCGACGTGGCGCACTGGCGCGAGGAGTTCCAGGACGCCATCGCCCAGCTCGACCGCCAGACCCTGCAGCAGCGCGTCGACGAGCTGCAGGAGAAGCAGCGCGGCCCCGGCCTGGACGAGGCGGACAAGACCGAACTGCGGGAGCTGCTGCAGGCGCGGCGATAGGCGAGCGCGACGCAGCCCATTCCCGCAGCGACCTGATGCGCCCCCCACCGCAACCCTCCCCCGCTTGCGGGGGAGGGAGCAGTGACAGGCTACCGCCGCGACGCACTGCCCCTTCCCCCGCGGCCGGGCATTGCGCCCTTCACGGGTGGGAAGGCTGGGATGGGGGCAGGCGGGCGCGACGCAGTCCATTCCCGCAGCGACCTGATGCGCCCCCAC
>JAEWZE010000170.1 GCA_023395465.1 Pseudomonadota bacterium | reverse complement strand
GCGGCTGGATTCCGCTGCCGGCGGCGCCGACGCGATCCTCAACGAGAACCGCGCGGCGATCAGCAGCTTCGCCAACGACGGCCTCGCCCAGCTCGGCCCGACCCTGGGCGAACTGCGCGGCCTGGTGCGCGACCTGCGCAGGATCAGCGACCGGCTCGACGACAATCCCGCGCAGTACCTGCTCGGCCGCGATGCCCCCAAGGAGTTCGAACCGTGATCAGACCGGGAACCGTCATCCGCAGGCCGGCATCGTCCGCGCCTCCGCTTCGCGCCGCCACCGCGACCCTGCTTGCGCTGGCCCTGGGCGGCTGCTCGCTGCTCGGCGGCGGCAAGGGGGAGCCTTCCACGATCTACGCGCCCGATCCGCGCGTCACGCTCGATGCCTCGGCGCCCACGGTGCGCTGGCAGCTGGCGCTGGCCGCGCCGCAGGCCGCGCGCATGATCGAGAGCTCGCGCATCGCCGTGCGCCCTTCGCCGGGCGAACTGCAGGTCTATCGCGGCGCCAGCTGGGCGAAGCCGCCGCCGGACATGCTGCAGGACGCGTTGCTGCGCGCGCTGGAGGATTCGGGGCGGATCGGCGCCGTCGCCCGCCAGGGGTCGGGCATCGCCGCCGACTACAAGCTGGTCATGGACGTACGCCGCTTCGAGGCCGACTACGCCGGCAATGCAGTCCCGGCGGCGACGATCGAGTTCAACGCCAAGCTGATCCACTCGCGCGACCAGTTCATCGTCGCCTCGCGCACGTTCCGGCACGCCGAGCCGGCGACGGGTACCGGGATCGGGCTGGTCGCCGACGCCTTCTCGCGCGGCATGGAGCAGCTGACCGGCGAACTCGCGCACTGGATCCTGGGCGCGGGCGATGCCCACCAGCGCGAGGAACATCCGGGGGAACGCTCCTAGGCGCTCGCCGGTCCGCCAGCTGCGCTCTCAGGCGGGCCCGATCCGACGGAACGTCAGGTTGATCCGCGGCGCCACCGGCTTGGCCGTGCGTGGCAGCGCATGCCGCCACTGCGCCTGGGTGTCCCCCTGCATCAGCAGCAGGCTGCCGTGCGGCAGCTCGAGGGCGAGCCGCCGGGACTGGTCGCGGCGATGCCTGAGCAGGAACCGGCGCGTCGCGCCCAGGCTCAGCGAGGCGATCACCGGTCGCTCGCCCAGTTCTGGCTCGTCGTCGCTGTGCCAGCCCATGCAGTCGCGCCCGTCGCGGTACAGGTTGGCCAGCACGCTGTTGAACGCGACGCCGGTCTCGCGCGTCAGGCGCGCGCGGATCGGCAGCAGGACCGCGGGCCAGGGATGCGGTTCGTGGCGGACGCCCGAATAGCGGTAGGCCGCATCCGGATCGCCGATCCAGCAGCTGCGCCGCGGCGAATCGAACTCGCGCCCGAACATCCGCACCCGGTGCACCTGCCAGGGCAGGGTCGCGTGCAGGGTGTCGAACAGGATGGAAGCCGCGGCGGGGTCCAGCCAGTTGCGCAGCAGGTCCACCTCCGGGCCGATGCCAGGCGCGGCGTCGGATGTCATCGCAACTACGCGGCCGGGAGCCCGCGACGGTACGCGGCCCGCTGCGGGGCCGCGGGCCCGGTCAACGGACCTCGGCGATCTCCACCCCGTCCAGCCCCTGCGACAGGGTGCGCGCATCGCCGCCCTGGGCGAGCTTGATCCGCAGGCGCACCTCGTTCTGCGAGTCGGCAAAGCGCAGCGCGTCCTCGTAGGAGATCTCGCCGGCCTGGTAGAGCTCGAACAGCGCCTGGTCGAAGGTCTTCATGCCCAGGTTGGTCGACTCCTTCATCACCTCTTTCAGCTTGTGGATCTCGCCGTCTCGGATGTAGTCCTGCACCAGCGGCGTGCCGAGCAGGATCTCCATCGCCACCCGCCGGCCCTTGCCGTCCGGCGTCGGGATCAGCTGCTGCGCGACCACGCCCTTGAGGTTGAGCGAGAGGTCCATCAGCAGCTGGCTGCGCCGGTCCTCGGGGAAGAAGTTGATGATGCGGTCCATCGCCTGGTTGGCGTTGTTGGCATGCAGGGTGCAAAGCACCAGGTGGCCGGTCTCGGCGAAGGCGATGGCGTGGTCCATGCCCTCGCGGGTGCGCACCTCGCCGATCATGATCACGTCCGGCGCCTGGCGCAGGGTGTTCTTGAGCGCGTTGTCCCAGCTGTCGGTATCGATGCCGACTTCGCGCTGGGTGATGATGCAGCCCTCGTGCTTGTGCACGAATTCGATCGGGTCCTCGATGGTGATGATGTGCCCGGTCGAGTTCTGGTTGCGGTAGCCGATCATCGCCGCCAGCGAGGTGGACTTGCCGGTACCGGTGGCGCCCACGAAGATGATGATGCCGCGCTTGGTCATCGCCAGCGTCTTGATGATCGGCGGCAGGTTGAGCTCTTCGATGCTGGGGATCTTGGTCTCGATCCGGCGCAGCACCATGCCCACCTGGTTGCGCTGGTAGAAGCACGACACGCGGAAGCGGCCCACGCCGGAGACGCCGATCGCGAAGTTGCACTCGTGCGTCTTCTCGAACTCCTCGCGCTGCGGCGGCGACATCACGTTGAGCACGAGGTCGCGCGACTGCTGCGGCGTCAGCGGGTTCTGGGTGATCGGCTGGATCTTGCCGTGGACCTTCATCGACGGCGGCATGCCGGCGGTGATGAACAGGTCCGACGCCTTCTGGTGCGCCATCAGCTTGAGGAACGAGGTGAAATCGATGCTGCTCATG
>JAEWZE010000060.1 GCA_023395465.1 Pseudomonadota bacterium | reverse complement strand
CCAAGCGGCTCGAGGCCGAGCTGCGTGAGAAGTTCAAGCCCGCCGAGGCCAAGCGTGACGAGGAAGCCGACAAGGCCGAAGCCGAGGGCTGAGCTTCCGGATGATCTTCGCGGCCAGGGACGGCCTTTTTTCCCGGCCTCTTCTCCGTGTGGGGAGGGGGCCATCGCCCGCCGGATGGACACGCCGCAGCACGCCAAGGACCAGCCGATGTCGATCGGACCATCGCCGAATGAACGCTGTGGCTGGCAGGCGGACGCCGGCCGGGTGCGGCCGCGAACCGCCGGCGCCGGATGGCGGCGGCGCAGTTGGATCGCGATCGCGCTGTGGATGCTGGCAGTCGCGCCCGCATGGGCGCTGGAGACGATGATGACGGGGCAGGCCCAGGGCGGGTTCACGGTCGCGATGCGGCCGCTCGAGCTGGAGGGCGCGGACAACGCCAGGCGCGGCCGCATGGTGATCGACAAGCGGATCACCGGCGACCTGGTCGCCACCACGCGGGGCCAGATGCTGACCGCCATGACCGGCGTGGAGGGTTCGGCCGTCTACGTGGCTGTCGAAGAAGTCACCGGGACGCTCGCTGGCCGCAGCGGCTCGTTCATGCTGCACCACCGCGGGGTGATGGCGCGGGGCGCGCAGGAGTTGTCGGTGCTGGTGGTTCCGGATTCGGGCGCCGGCGAACTGACGGGCATCGCGGGCGAGTTCCGGATCCGCGTCGTCGGCGGCAGGCACCATTACACCTTCTCCTACTCGCTGCCGGGCGGGGAGTAGGGCGGCCGACGCGATGGCGACCGACCAGGATTTCATCGCCTACGTGCACGAGCAGGCGGGGCTGGGTGCGCGTCTGGAACACAGGCGCATGTTCGGCGAGTACGCGCTCTATCTGGACGGCAAGGTGGTCGCGTTCGCCTGCGACAACAGCCTGCTGCTCAAGCCCACCGACGCGGGTCGGCAGGTGCTGCCTGCGCTGAGCATGGGCAGGCCGTACCCGGAGGCGAAGGAGTACTACGTCCTCGACGAGTTCCTCGACGATCCGGACCTGCTGCGGCAGGCCCTGTTCGTAACCGCAGGAGCACTGCCTGCGCCTCGGCCCAGGCCCGCGAAACGGGCCGCAACGGGGCAGGCCACGCGCTCTCCGCCGCCTGGGGGCAAGGGGCGGCGTCGATGAAACTGGACGTGGTCCAGGCGGACATCACCACGCTGGCGGTGGACGCCATCGTCAATGCTGCGAACGCTTCGCTGCGGGGCGGCGGTGGGGTCGACGGCGCGATCCATCGCGCGGCCGGGCCCGGCCTGCTGGCCGAATGCCGGACGCTCGGCGGCTGCGTCACCGGCGAGGCGAAGGCGACGGCCGGATACCGGCTGCCGGCACGACATGTGATCCATGTCGCCGGCCCGGTGTGGCAGGGCGGGGGCGCCGGCGAGGCGGAGCTGCTGGCGGCCTGCTATCGCAACGCGCTGCGCGTGGCGCGGGCGCTGGACCTGCGCAGCATTGCCTTCCCGGCCATCAGTACCGGCATCTACGGCTACCCGCTGGAGGCGGCCACCGCGATCGCGGTCGACAGCGTGCTGGCGTGGGGGCCGGAAGCGGTCTCGACGCTCCTGTTCTGCTGCTTTTCCGCGGCCGACGCCGAGGTGTACCGATCGATACTGGCGCAGCGCGGCTGGCGCGCGCCAGCGTCTGGGTTGCCGGATCCTCGCCGGACGCCGCAGGAGCGCGATCGATGAACGACCGGTCCCCGCCGCGACGCAAGCCGCGTCCCCAGCCCACGGCCACCCAGCGCGCCCTGGGCCTGCTGACCCGGCGGGAGCACTCGCGCAAGGAACTCAAGCGCAAGCTGGCCGCGCGCGGCGTCGAGCCGGACGAGGCCGCCGCGGCGATCGGCCGCCTCGCCGAGGCCGGCTGGCAGGACGACACGCGTTTCGCCGAATCCCTGGTCCGCAGCCGCGCAGGCGCAGGCTATGGCCCGCTGCACATCCGCGCCGAGCTGGGCATGCACGGCCTGGAACGGGACGCCATCGCGGCGGCGATGGAGACCTTCGAGGGCGACTGGACCGAGGTCGCGCGCGACCTGGTGCGCCGCCGCTTCGGCGAGGCAGGGCCGGTCGACCTCGCCCAGCGCCGCAAGGCGGCCGAACTGCTCATGCGCCGCGGCTTCGACGGCGAGCGCATCCGCGCGGCCACCCGTTTCGATCCGGACGACGTCGACACCTGAACCGGCCCGTTTGTTATTCTGCGTGCTTCCCCGGGTTGTCCGCCCTGGCCATCGATCCCGTCCGCAGGGGTCGCGTTGGGCCGGTCCGGACGCGCCCGCCTGCAGCCCGCCAGCCATGAACACGCCCAGCCCCTATACCACCGCGCGCATCCGCAGCGATTTCCTCGAATTCTTCCGCGGCAAGGGCCACGAGATCGTGCCCTCGGCACCGCTGGTGCCTGCCAACGACCCGACCCTGCTGTTCACCAACTCGGGCATGGTCCAGTTCAAGGACGTGTTCCTGGGCGCCGAGAAGC
>JAEWZE010000021.1 GCA_023395465.1 Pseudomonadota bacterium | reverse complement strand
ACGCCCAGCACGCCGGCCTCGCTGCAGTTGGGCGCCGCCTCGGGCGGCGGCGGTTCGGGGAACAGGCAGCGGTAGCAGGGCACGCGGCCCCGCTCGCGGCCCGCGTCGAACACGCTCACCTGGCCTTCGAACCGGTGCACGGCGCCGTAGACCAGCGGCTTGCCCAGGTGCACGCAGGCATCGTTGAGCAGGTAGCGCACCGGGAAGTTGTCGCCGCCGTCGAGCACCACGTCGGCCTCGGCGATCAGGCGCTCGACGTTGGCCGAGTCCAGGCGCTCGGCCACCGGTTCGACCGTGACGCGCGGGTTGAGCGCCGACAGCCGGGTGTGGGCGGATTCGACCTTGGCCACGCCGACGTCGGCATCGGTGTGCAGGATCTGCCGCTGCAGGTTGCTGCGCTCGACCACGTCGTCATCGATCAGCCGCAGCTGGCCGACGCCGGCCGCCGCCAGGTAGAACGCGGCGGGCGAGCCCAGGCCACCCGCGCCCACGACCACCACGCTGGCGGCTTCGAGCCTGCGCTGGCCGCTGGCGCCGATCTCGGGCAGGAGCAGGTGGCGCGAGTAGCGCTCGTGGAAATCCTCGTCGACCGCGCCGGTCGGCCGCGTCAGCGGCAGGCCTTCGGCCTGCCACATCAGGGTGCCGCCACGCACCGAGCACACGCGCTGGTAGCCCAGCCGCAGCAGTTGCTCGGCGGCCAGCAGCGAGCGGCCGCCGGTCTGGCAGATCAGCAGGATCTCCGCGTCCGGCCCCGGCAGGTACCGGTGCGGCGCGGCTTCGAGTTCGGCACGCGCCACGCCCATCGCACCCTGGGCCATGCCCAGTTCGCGCTCGTGGTCTTCGCGCACGTCCACCAGCACCGCGCCCTGGGCAAGGCGGTAGCCGGCGTCGCGCGGAGTGATTTCCCTGGCCATGCGGCGATTATCGCGCCGGCCGGGGCGCGACGGTACCCGGGCTGGCATCAGGTGCGATGCGGCCGGGCCGGATCAGTAGGGCAGCACCTCGACGACCTCGCCCGCGGCGTAGTCGCGTTCGCCCTCGCCCAGCACGATCAGCGCATCGGCGTCGGCAGCCGCGCGCATGCGGTGGGATCCGTCGGCCGGATCCGGTTCGACCAGCAGCCCACCATCGGCGCCGCTGCCGAGCCGGCCACGCAGGAACTCGAGCCGCTCGTGGCGTTTGCCCCAGGGCGCGGCCAGTCGCGCCCGCCACGTCCGGCGCGGCACCCTGCCCTGCAGCCCGTCCAGCAGCGGTCGCGCCAGCGCCAGGCAAGTGGCCAGCACCGACACCGGGTTGCCCGGCAGGCACAGGAACAGGGCCGGCCCCAGCGTGCCGCCATCGGCAAGCAGCACCGGCATGCCCGGACGCATCCGCACCTTCCAGAAGTGCACCTTTCCGCGGCGCTGCAACAGCGCGGGCAGGTGGTCCTTCTCCCCCGCCGACACGCCGCCGCAGGTCAGGACCAGGTCGAAGGCCTCGCCCGCGTGGCGCAGCGCCGATTCGATCGCCGCCGGGTCGTCGGGCAGCGTGGGCCAGGCCACCGGCTCCAGCCCTTCGGCGCGCAGCAGGCCCATCAGCAGTTCGCGATTGGAGTTGTAGACCTGGCCGTGCGCCAGCGGCAGACCCGGTTCGACCAGTTCGTCGCCGGTGGAGAACACCGCGACCGTCGGCCGGCGCGCCACCGCCACGCTGGCGATGCCCTGCGCGGCCAGCAGCGCGACGCGCGCGGGCGCCAGCACCTCGCCTGCCGCGACCAGCAGGTCGCCCTCGCGCACGTCCTCGCCACGCCGGCGCACGTTGCGCCCGGCCGCGACCGGTTCGAGGATGCGCACACGCGCACCCTCTTCCATCGCGTGCTCCTTCATCACCACCGTGTCCGTGCCCGGGGGCAGCGGCGCGCCGGTGGTGATGCGCGCGCATTCGCCGGCGCCGACCGCGGCCACGGTGGCAGGCCCGGCGAACTGCTCGCCGCACAGCGACAGCACGCTCGCGCCGCTGGCCGCGAGGTCGGCGTGGCGCAGCGCGAAACCATCCATCGCCGAGTTGTCGAAGGCCGGGGTCGCCATCGGCGCCAACACGTCGGCGGCCAGCACGCGCCCATGCACGCGCGCGATGGCGACGTGCTCGGGCGCGAGGCGGCGCTGCCCTGCCACCCGGGCGATGGTCGCGAGGGCGTCGGCATAGGAAATGCGGAGGGGAAAGGCGTCGACGGTCATTGCGTCAGGGCGGATCGATGCCGGCGGCCCGCAGGTCGTCCGGCGTATTGAGGTTGCCGAAGCGTACCCCCGCGAAGCGGACCGTGCCCATGCCCATGCGCGCCTGCAGCGCCCGGACCGCCAGCTCGCCCTGGTCCAGCGCCGCGACCAGCGCCGTGCGCAGCGCCTCCACGCGCCACAGCGCGACCAGCGGCTGCAGCCCGGAGTCGTCCTGCGCCGCCACGCCGCTGTCGCCGGCGGCCGCGACCAGGCTGCGCACCAGGCAGTCGTTGCCGTCGACCAGGTCCACCGGCAAGGTCAGCAGCCACGGCGTGCGGCAGGCGGACGCCAGCGCATCCAGCCCGCCCAGCGGACCCGCGCCGTCGATGCGGTCGGCAATGGTGGCGAGCCCGGCCTGCGCGTAGCGCGGCAGGTCCCGGTTCGCGCTCACCAGCACCGCGCCGGCCTCCGCGCCGAAGCGCTGCGACAGGCGCAGTACCTGGGCCTGCCCCCCGCGTTCCAGCCAGGCCTTGTCGCGTCCGCCCAGGCGCGTCGCGCGCCCCCCGGCCAGGAGGCCCAGGGTGATGTCCTGCCGCGCGATCCCGGCCGCGCCACCCGCCACGCCGCGGTCTACCTGCGCTTGACGTGGCGGATCAGGCGCTTCTTCTTCGCCACCTGGCGCTCGGTCAGCACGTTCTTCTTGTCCTTGTAGGGGTTGTCGCCCTCCTTGAACACGAATCGCACCGGCGTGCCGACCAGCTTGAAGCGCTTGCGGAAGAAGTTCTCCAGGTAGCGCGAATACGTGGCCGGCAGCGACTTCAGGCGCGAGCCGTGGACGATGAAGGTCGGCGGGTTCTCGCCGCCCGGATGCGCGAAGCGCAGCTTCGGCGCATGGCCGCGCACCACCGGTGGCGGGCTGGTCTCGTAGGCGATCTCGAGCGCGCGGGTGACGTCGGAGGTGCTGAACTGGCGCGTGGCCGAGGCATGGGCGCGATGGATCGCGCGGAACAGTTCGCGCAGGCCCGAACCATGCTTGGCGCTGATGCGGACCGCCTCGGCCCAGGACACGAAGGCGAGCTTGCGCGACAGCAGAGACTCGGTCTGTTCGCGCTGGTAGGTGCTCAGCCCGTCCCACTTGTT
The DNA here is from genome assembly GCA_023395465.1 of Pseudomonadota bacterium. Classification (GTDB taxonomy): domain Bacteria; phylum Pseudomonadota; class Gammaproteobacteria; order Xanthomonadales; family Xanthomonadaceae; genus Luteimonas. The sequence continues at coordinate 16,910 of JAEWZE010000021.1, read as the reverse complement.
GACCGCCACCACCAGCGCGCGCCCGGCGTCGAGCACGGCGCCGAGCACGGCGGCGTCCTGGTCGGTCACGCCCTCGCTGGCGTCGATCATGATCACCGCGACCTGGCATTCCTCGATCGCCTGCAGGGTCTTGATGATCGAGAACTTCTCGACCACCTCGTCGACCCGGCCCTTGCGGCGCAGGCCGGCGGTGTCGATCAGGCGGTAGCTGCGGCCGTCGCGCTCCAGGTCGACCGCGATCGAGTCGCGCGTGGTGCCGGGGACGTCGGAGGCGATCATCCGTTCCTCGCCGAGGATACGGTTGACCAGGGTCGACTTGCCCACGTTGGGGCGACCGACGAAGGCCACGCGCACCCGGCCAGCCGCTTCGGCGGGCTCTTCGCTTTCGGCCGGCAGCCGCGCGAGCACGGCGTCGAGGACGTCGTCGATGCCCTGGCGATGCGCCGAGGACACCGCGAAACTGTCGGCGTAGCCGAAGCGTGCGAACTCGGCCAGCGCGGCGCGCGCATCGATGCCGTCGGTCTTGTTGACCACCAGCATCACCGGGCGCGCGGTCTTGCGCAGCCACTGCAGGATCTCGTCGTCCAGCGCCGACGCGCCTTCACGCCCGTCCACCACGAACAGCACCAGGTCGGCTTCGGCCGCCGCGGCGCGTGCCTGCCGGGCGGTCGCGCCGGCCAGGCCTTCTTCCTGGCCGGCGATACCGCCGGTGTCGATGACCACGAACGGCCGCGCCTCGTCCAGGCGGCAGACGCCGTAGTGGCGGTCGCGGGTGACGCCGGGCTGGTCGTGCACCAGCGCGTCGCGGGTGCGCGTCAACGCATTGAACAGCGTCGACTTGCCGACATTGGGACGGCCCACGAGGGCGACGGAGGGGAGCATGCTGGACCGTTGAGGGAATTCGGAATGGAAGAGCAGGTGGCCGCGGGAACCCGCGCGCCACCGTCGATCGCCGCCCGTGCGGCGCGGGATCGGGCGTCAAGCCTACCTTGCCGGCGCCGTCGGCGCAGCGTGGGCAGCCGTGAGTCCGGCCGCCGCGACGGCCGTCGCGAAGCGGAGCGATGCAGGTCGGCCGACGGATCGACCGCTACGCATGTCGACTGCCAGCCCGGCGGCACGGCGGACCGGGCTGCGGTGGCCGCGACGCCCCGCCACGCGCAGGCGGCGTCGGAAGAAAGAACCTGTCGACGCAAGGATGCCGGGACTGGCCCGGCATCGCGGTCGTCAGTCGATGCGCCAGGCGGTCAGGTCGCCCTTGACGTTCTGGACCACGAGGATGCCGTCGGCCACCACCGGCGCACCCTTGATCGCGGCGCGGCCGGCGCGCTCGCGGGCCGCGAACTCGCCGTTGTCCAGGCGCAACCAGTGCAGGTAGCCGTCGAGGTCGCCGACCACGGCGTAGTCGCCGTGCACCGCCACGCCGCCGAGGTTGCGCCGCGCCAGGCCGGCCTGCTCCCAGGCGGGGCTGCCGGAGCTGCGGTCCAGGCCCCACACGGTGCCGTTGCGATCGGCGACCAGAACCTTGTCGACCGACAGTCCCGGACGCGAGGAGCCGCCGCGGTCGCTGCCCCAGATCGGGCGGCCGCTCGGGGCGTCGACGGCCATCGTCGCCTGCTTGTAGCTGCTGGCATACAGCACGGTGCCGTCGAGCACCGGGGTGCCGTCGATGTCGGCCATGCGGTCGAGCTCGGTGCGGCCATCCGGCTGCGCGACCGGCAGGTCCCACATCTGGCGGCCGTCGGCCAGCGACAGCGCCGCCAGGGTGCCGTCGTCATTGCCGATGAAGACGAAGCCGGGCCCGAGCACGGGGCCGTCGTTGCCACGCACGGTCAGGGTCGGCAGTTCGCGCGTCCAGAACCAGCGACGTTCGCCACTGGCCGCGTCGAAGGCGCTCAGGCGGCCATCGTTGGAGCGCACGAACACCAGGCCCTGCCCGATCACGGGCGCGGCGATCACTTCATTGGGGACGGTGGCCTGCCAGCGTTCGGCGCCGGTGGCCGCGTCCAGTGCGACCACTTCGCCATCGAGGCTGCCGACCACCACCAGGCCGTCGCCGGCGCCGGGACCACCGCTCAGGCGCAGGTCCGAGTCGTAGTGCCAGACCGACGCGCCGCTCTGCAGGTCGAACGCCCGCACGCCGCCATCGACGGCCGCGGCATAGACGCGGCCATCGGCCACCACCGGCCCCTGGCGGACGCCCAGCTGGTCCTCACCCTTCCCGGCGCTGGCCGACCACAGCCGCGAGGCGCTGGCCGACGGCGTGAACTCGACCAGTTCGGCCGGCTCGGCCGCGCGCTTGGCGGCCGCCTTCTCGCCATCGCCGCCAAACCAGCCCTTGATCGTGCTGCAGCCGGCGAGCATGGCGACACAGGCGATCACGGCGACCGCGCGCCCACCACGGGGCCAGGCGCCCGCTCGTGCGAGCGCTGGCGTATTGCGTTGCGGCTTCATCAGGATTCGGTCCCCGTCGTTTCCGGCGAACCGCCGGTCTGGGTCAGTTTGAGTTCGAGCAGGCGGCGCTGCGGCGCAGCCGGGTCCAGCTTGCGCAGCGCCTGTTCGTAGTCCTGGCGCGCCTGATCGGTTTCGCCCTTGGCGTAGCGCGCGTCGCCACGCGTCTCCAGGGCGGCGGGATCCCCCGCGTCGGCCAGCAGGGCCAGCGCTTCGTCGCTTTTGCCGGCATCGATCAGCAGCCGCGCGAGACGGTGTTCGATCACTGCGGCGAGCGCCGGTTCCTCGCTGCCCGCGGCGCGCAGGGTGGCGATCGCCTCGTCGCGCTTGCCGGCAGCGACCTGCGCCTTGGCCAGGTCGAGCGCGACCAGCGGCGCATAGGCCGTCCCGGCTAGGGCCGCGGCCTGTTCGGAAGCCTTGGCGGTGTCGCCGGATTCGAGGGTGGCCACGAGGCTGCTGTAGGACTCGCCCAGCGCCACGCGCTTGTCGTGCGCCTCCTGCAGCCACCAGCGGCCGCCCCAGATCAGGGCCAGGCCGAGTGCGAGGCCGCCGATCAGGCCGAAGCTGTTCTGCTTGAGCCAGTTGCGGACTCGTTCGCCTTGTTCGTGCTCGTCGAGCAGTTCATCCAACGCCATCGTGTGCTGCCATGAAGTCCTGTCCGCGGCCGATGGCGGGACAAGCAAGCGATCGGGAACGCCCGGCGTCTGGGCCGGGCGCGCATTCCACCAGGGCTGTCGCGGCGCTAGTGGCCGGCAGGCTGGATGGAGCCGTCAGAGGATACCGTAAAGCGCGCGACGTTCGCGCGCTGGAACTCGGCCAGATCCTGAATGTTGCCGTTGCCGCGCACTTCCACCGCATCGGCGTTGCCGAGCACGACACGGCCCACTTCGCCCTTGTCGTAATCGCGACGCTCGCCGGCCTTGAGCAGGCCGCGCTCGAGCGCACTGCCATCGGCGGCGAAGATCTCCACCCAGCTGTCGGCGGTGAACCGCAGCGACAGCATGGGCGCCGGTTCGGCCTGCCTGGCCGCACGCGGCGGCAGCGAAGCCATCGACGCCACCAGCGGGCGCGGGCCTTCGTCGGCCTGAGCCGCGGGCTGCTGCCGGACCGGCTCTGCGCTTGTCCCGGCCGGCAGGTCGAGCGAGGCATCGACGCGGATCTGCGAGTCCAGGTGCGAGCGGGTCGCCATCCACGCCGGCACCGCGATCAGCGCGGTGATGACGATGTACACCATGCGTCCCATCATCCGGTCCAGGGTGCGGCGCAGTGGCGGCGTAAAGGTGCGCGGCTGCAGCCGGGCCGGCTCGATCGGCACCGAGTGCGAGGCCGTGGGCAGGTCCTCGTCGATGCGCACGCCGAGCAGGCGCGCGTAGCTGCGCAGCTGGCCGCGCACGAATACCGGCGCATCGAGCCGGTCCCAGTTGCCCGCTTCGAGCGACTCGACCACCCGCACGGGCATCTTCAGGCGTTGTGCCACATCGGCCACGGCAAGGCCGGCCGCCTCGCGCGCCTGGCGCAGGCGTTCCCCGTGGCCGCGGTCGATCTGGCCAGGCATCTGGTCGGACGACGTCATGGTTGCGTACTGTCCCCTGGGATCGTGTTCCGTGCCTGCGGAAACTCCGTCCTCAGGCGCTGAACATAACGAGTGGCGGCGACGGTGTCGCCAAGTTGTTCTTCAATCCGTGATGCAAGTTCGAGTGTAGCGGGTGTGGCGGGGGCCGCTGCAAGCCTGCGCTCGGAAAAAGCACGCGCCTCGAGATGGCGGCCGGCAGCGAAGGCATGCGTGGCCATGGCTTCGAGGGCGACGGCGTTGACCGGGTCGAGTTCGAGCGCGGCGCGCAGGTCGCGTTCCACCCGATCGTGCTGCCCCGCCCGGCTCGCGCAGGCGCCGGCATTGGCCAGCGCCCCTGCCCGGTCGCCATAGGACGGGTCGGTGACCGCGTCGTCGAACCAGCGCAGCGACTCCTGGGCACGGCCGTTGCCGCACAGCCACGCGCCGTAATTGTTGTAGGTGGCGCCGGACGGCCCGAGGCGAGCGGCCTCGGCGTAATGCGTTCCGGCCAGTTCGCTACGCCCCTGGCGGGTGGCGACCAGGGCCATCATGGTGTGCGGCTCGGGCAGCGAGGCGTCGGCCTTGAGCGCCGCCCGCGCCGCGACCGCGGCATTCTCAAGCTCGCCGGCGCGCAGGTTCCGGTCGGCGATCGCGACCTGGTTGCGGGCTTCGAGCCGCGCCCTGCTCTCCCGCGTTTCCTTGAAGCTGTACTCGGGCGCGACCCGTTCGCCGCCGCGGCGCTCGGCGCTGGGCTTGACGAAGGTCAGCCGGGAGCAGCCGCCGGCGAGCAACGCCACGGCCACCGCCAGCAGGCACCACTCAGGCAGCCGCATCGCTGCCTCCGGCCGTTTCGACGCGCTTGCGGAACTCCGCCTGGCGGCGGGTACGGTCCATCACCTGACCCTTGAGCTGGCCGCAGGCCGCGTCGATGTCGTCGCCGCGGGTCCGGCGCACCGGCGCGATGCGCCCGGCCTCGTTGAGCAGCTTCTGGAAGCGGCGGATCGCCGCGTCGTCCGGACGCTGGAAACGGGTGCCCGGGAACGGGTTGAACGGAATCAGGTTGACCTTGGCCGCATCCTTCATCTGCAGCCGGTTGTCGAACTCCCGCATCAGCCGGACCAGCTCGCGCGCGTGCCCGGGCTGGTCGTTGACATCCTTCATCAGCGTGTATTCGAAGGTCACCGACGCGCCGCGCTTGCGCTGCGCATAGCGCACGCAGGCATCCATGAGCACCGCGATCGGGTATTTCTTGTTGAGCGGCACCAACTCGGTACGCAATTCGTCGTTGGGCGCGTGCAGGGAGACCGCCAGCGACACGTCGCTGACCTCGCCCAGCCGATCGATCATCGGCACCACGCCGGCGGTAGACAGCGTGACCCGCTTGTTGGCCAAGCCGTAGCCCAGGTCGTCGCGCATCACGCTCATCGCGCGCACCACGTTGTCGAAGTTCATGAGCGGCTCGCCCATGCCCATCATCACCACGTTGGTCAGCCTGCGCTGCTTGTGCGGCACGTTGCCCAGGTGGCGCGCGGCCGTCCAGACCTGGCCGATGATCTCGGCGGTGGACAGGTTGCGGTTGAAGCCCTGGGTGGCGGTGGAGCAGAACTGGCAGTTGAGCGCGCAACCCACCTGCGAGGACACGCACAGCGTGCCGCGACCCTTGTCCGGGATGTAGACCGTCTCGATGGCGTTGCTGCCGTCCATCGCCAGCAGCCACTTGTGGGTGCCGTCGCTGGAGGGCTTCTCGAACTGGATCTGCGGTACGCGCACTTCCGCGTGCTCGTGCAGCTTGGCCCGCAGCGCCTTGCCCAGGTCGGTCATCTCCTCGAAATCGGTGACGTGCCGGTGGTGGATCCACTTCATCACCTGGTGCGCGCGGAACCGCTTCTCGCCGAGCGTATCGGCGAAGAAATGCTCCAGCCCCTCGCGATCGAGGTCCAGGAGGTTCTGCTTGGCGGCGGTTGCGGTCACTGGGATGTCTGGTCAGGGCAGGAGCGTGTGCCACGGATCGAACGGGAACGACGCGGACAGGTCGAGCGGACTGGCGTCCGCCCTTCGCGTTACCCGCGTCCCTCCGCGCAATCCGTGGCAGACGGTACGATCAACGCGCGTAGACGTCGGTCGTCGGGAAGAAGTACGCGATCTCCACGGCGGCGGTTTCGGCCGCATCCGAACCATGCACCGCGTTGGCGTCGATGCTGTCGGCGAAGTCGGCGCGGATCGTGCCCGCAGCGGCTTCCTTCGGGTTGGTCGCGCCCATCAGTTCGCGGTTCTTCGCGATCGCGTTCTCGCCTTCGAGCGCCTGGATCATCACCGGGCCGCTGATCATGAACTCGACCAGCGCGTTGAAGAACGGACGTTCGCGATGCACCGCGTAGAAGCCTTCGGCTTCCTTGCGCGAGAGCTGCTTCATCCTCGAGGCGACGACCTTCAGGCCGGCCTTCTCGAAGCGGGAATAGATTTCGCCGATGACGTTCTTGGCAACGGCATCGGGCTTGATGATCGACAGGGTGCGCTCCAGCGCCATGGGTCCTCTCCGGGCAGGGGGCCGCTCGCTGTGGAGACGGCCAGATTAACATGGAAAAACCCGCGTGTGGACGCGGGTTTAGCCGACAAGGCTCCGGTAATTCTATCGGATTGCGCGGCAAAGCAGCAGCCCCCGTTTGCGCCCGGGCGCCGCTGGGCCTAAGATCAAACAAGCGTTTGAATGAGGCGGAGGTGGACGGGTGACGGGCCAGCAGTTCTCCACGAAGGAGCGGATCCTCGGCGCGGCCGAGGAACTGTTCGCCCAGCACGGGTTCTCCGGCACCTCGCTGCGCCAGGTGACGAGCCGGGCCGACGTCAACATCGCCGCGGTCAACTACCACTTCGGCAGCAAGGAAAACCTGGTCAACGAGGTGTTCCGGCGGCGCATGGACATGATGAGCGGACACCGCCTGGACCGGCTGCGCCTGGCGCTGGCCGAGCGTCCGGGCGACCTCGAGGCGATCCTGGCCGCGTTCGTCGAACCTGCGCTGGACCTGGCCCAGGACCGCCACGGCGGCGCCTTCATCCGGGTCATCGCCCGCGCCTACGCCGAGAAGAACGAGGGCCTGCGCAAGTTCCTGTCCGACCAGTACGGCCACGTGCAGCGCGAGTTCGCCCGCGCCCTCGCCGCCTGCCTGCCGCACCTGGACAAGGAGCAGCTGTACTGGCGCCTGGACTTCCTTGGCGGCGCGCTGACCTATGCCATGGCAGATTTCGGCCTGATCAAGCGCCCGGCCGGGGTCACCGAGGCAGCGCACCGACGCCATGCCGCACAGGAGCTGATTCGATTCTCTGCCGCCGGCTTCAAGGCATGAAGCCTCAACTTTCCTTTGCCCCACAGATGGATACAGAACATGTCTGAGAAACTGCTTGTACGACGCGCCGCGGTCCTGGGCGCCGGCGTCATGGGCGCGCAGATCGCCGCGCACCTGGCCAACGCCGGCGTCGACACGGTCCTGTTCGACCTGCCGGCAAAGGAGGGGGACCCCAACGGTGTCGTCACCCGGGCGCTGGCCAACCTGGGCAAGCTCAGCCCGGCGCCGCTGGCCAGCCGGTCGCTGGCCGAGGCGATCACCCCGGCCAACTACGAAACCGGCCTGGAGCTGCTCAAGGACTGCGACCTGGTGATCGAGGCGATCGCGGAACGGATGGACTGGAAGCAGGACCTCTACAGGAAGATCGCGCCCTTCGTCCCCGCACATGCCGTGCTGGCCAGCAACACGTCCGGCTTGGGAATCAACAAGTTGGCGGAAGTTCTTCCGGAACAGCTTCGCCCGCGCTTCTGCGGCGTGCACTTCTTCAACCCACCGCGCTACATGCACCTGGCCGAACTGATCCCGGCCAGGACCACCGACGCGGCCGTGCTGCAGGGGCTCGAGACCTTCCTGACCACCACCCTGGGCAAGGGCGTGGTCTATGCCAAGGACACGCCGAACTTCATCGGCAACCGCATCGGCGTGTTCTCGATCCTGGCCACGGCCCACCACACCGCCGAGTCCGGCCTCGGCTTCGACGAGGTGGACGCACTGACCGGCCCGCTGATCGGGCGCCCGAAGTCGGCCACCTACCGCACCTCGGACGTGGTCGGCCTGGACACCATGGCCCACGTCATCAAGACCATGGCCGACACCCTGCCCGACGACCCCTGGCACGCCTACTTCAAGTCGCCGAAGTGGCTGGAGGCGCTGATCGCCAAGGGGGCGCTGGGGCAGAAGACCGGCGCCGGCGTATTCCGCAAGGTCGGCAAGGACATCGTGGTCCTCGACCTGGAGAAGCAGGACTACCGCCCGGCCGACCGCAAGGTCGCCGACGAGGTGGTCGAGATCCTCAAGACGAAGAACCCGTCCGAGAAATTCCGGAAGCTGCGCGAAAGCCAGCACCCGCAGGCGCAGTTCCTGTGGGCGGTGTTCCGCGACCTGTTCCACTACAGCGCCTTCCACCTGTCTGACATCGCCGAGACCGCGCGCGACGTGGACCTGGCCATCCGCTGGGGCTACGGCTGGTCGCTCGGCCCGTTCGAGACCTGGCAGGCGGCCGGCTGGAAGCAGGTGGCGCAGTGGATCGCCGACGACATCGTGGCCGGCAAGGCCATGAGCAGCGCGCCGCTGCCGGACTGGGTGTTCGATGGCCGCGAGGGCGTGCACGGCGCGGAAGGCAGCTACAGCCCCGGCCAGAACGCCAAGCTGCCCCGGTCCCAGCTGCCGGTGTACAAGCGCCAGCGCTTCCCCGATCCGCTGCTGGGCGAGTCGTTCGCCCAGGGCGACACCGTGTTCGAGAACGATGGCGTGCGCCTGTGGACCGACGGCGACGACATCGGCGTGGTCAGCTTCAAGACCAAGCTGCATACCGTTTCCGACCAGGTGCTCGATGGCCTGCAGGAAGCGATCGGCATCGCAGAGCGCAAGTTCGCCGGACTGGTGATCTGGCAGCCGAAGGAGCCCTTCTCCGCCGGTGCCGACCTCGCCGGCGCGCTGGGCCTGCTGCAAGCCGGCAAGGTCGATGCCTTCGAGGCGATGGTCGCCAACTTCCAGGCCACCAGCCAGCGCATCAAGTACTCGCTGGTGCCGGTGGTCGCTGCAGTGCGCGGGCTGGCGCTCGGCGGCGGCTGCGAGTTCCAGATGCACTCGGCGCGGACGATCGCCCATCTCGAAAGCTACATCGGCCTGGTCGAGGCCGGCGTCGGCCTGCTGCCGGCCGGTGGCGGCCTGAAGGAACTGGCGGCGCGCGCCTCGATCGCGGCGGGTCCCGGCGGCGACGTGTTCGCCGAACTCAAGAAGACCTTCGAGACCATCGCCATGGCCAAGGTGTCGACTTCCGCGGTCGAGGCGAAGGAGCTGGGCCTGATGCGCGCCGACGACCGGGTCGCCTTCAACGCCTTCGAGCTGCTGCACATCGCCAGGGCCGAAGCCCGTGGCCTGGCCGAGACGGGCTACCGCCCGCCCCTGCCGGCGCGCCGGATCCGCGTGGCCGGCGACGTCGGCATCGCGACCTTCAAGATGCTGCTGGTCAACATGCTCGAGGGCCGTTTCGTCAGCGAGTACGACTACGAGATCGCCAGCCGCATCGCCACCGTGCTGTGCGGCGGCGAGGTCGATCGCGGCGCGGTGGTGGACGAGGAATGGCTGCTGCGCCTGGAGCGCCAGCACTTCGTCGAACTGGCCCAGCAGGAAAAGACCCAAGCCCGCATCGCGCACATGCTCAAGACCGGCAAGCCGTTGCGCAACTGACCGATGTCCGCTGCCCTGCCCGCTCGCGGGTGGGGATCGAGGTGGGGGCCACCCCCTTCCCAGCCTTCCCCCGCCAACGGGGGAAGGAGCACAACCCAAGGGATTCCAGACTCATGAGCAAGCAAATCCAGGACGCCTACATCGTCGCCGCGACCCGCACCCCGGTCGGCAAGGCGCCCAAGGGCGTGTTCCGCAATACCCGTCCGGACGACATGCTCGCGCACGTGCTGCGCAGCGTGGTCGCCCAGGCGCCGGGCATCGACCTCGGCCGCATCGACGACGCCATCATCGGCTGCGCCATGCCGGAGGGCGAGCAGGGCATGAACGTGGCGCGCATCGGCGTGCTGCTGGCCGGCCTGCCCGATACCATCGCCGCGCAGACCATCAACCGCTTCTGTTCCTCCGGCCTGCAGGCCGTGGCGCTGGCGGCCGACCAGATCCGGCTCGGCAACGCCGACCTGATGCTGGCCGGCGGCACCGAATCGATGTCGATGGTGCCGATGATGGGCAACAAGGTCGCGCTGTCGCCGTCGGTGTTCAAGGACGATCATGTGGCGATCGCCTACGGCATGGGCATCACCGCCGAGAAGGTGGCGGAGGAATGGAAGGTCTCGCGCGAGGACCAGGACGCGTTCGCCGTGGCTTCGCACCGGAAAGCGCTGGCCGCGCAGGCGGCGGGCGAGTTCAGGGACGAGATCAGCCCCTACGAAGTGGTGTCGCAGCAGCCCGACCTGGCCGGCAACACCGTGCGCCTTAAAAAACTGCTGGTGGAGCAGGACGAAGGCCCGCGCGCCGATACCTCGGCCGAAGGGCTGGCGAAGCTGCGCACGGTGTTCCGCAACGGCCAGTTCGGCGGTTCGGTCACCGCCGGCAATTCCTCGCAGATGAGCGACGGTGCCGGGGCGGTGCTGCTGGCTTCCGAGCAGGCGATCAAGGACTACGGCCTGACCCCGCTCGCCCGCTTCGTCAGCTTCTCGGTCGCCGGCGTGCGTCCCGAAGTGATGGGCATCGGCCCGATCGCGGCGATTCCCAAGGCGCTCAGGCAGGCTGGACTGACGAAGGACCAGCTCGACTGGATCGAACTCAACGAAGCCTTCGCCGCGCAGGCGCTGGCGGTGATCCGGGACTCGGAGCTGGACCCGTCCAAGGTCAATCCGCTGGGCGGCGCGATCGCGCTCGGCCACCCGCTCGGCGCCACCGGCGCGGTGCGCACGGCGACCATCGTGCACGGCCTGCGCCGTCGCCAGCAGAAGTACGGCATGGTGACCATGTGCATCGGTACCGGCATGGGCGCTGCGGGGATCTTTGAAGCGCTCTGAACGTTGACACAGCTGCACTTGGAGCGGCGCCCTCGGGCGCCGTTTCCTTTTGACGCTTCATTCTTGCGGGGCTTACCGGCTCGATACGCTTACCAGCATCGGAATCCCACACCTCGCGCCACGGACGTGCGAACGGCGCCTCGCGGCGCCGTCCGTGTGCGTCACGCGCGACGGAATCGCATGATCAGCTGATGTCGGTCACGCCCAGTTCGCGCAGGGCGCTGGCCATGGCATCGCGCGCCGCATCGCTGATCTTCTCGTGGTCCAGGGCGAAGCGGATCGTCGCCTCCACCAGGCCGATGTGGGTGCCGCAGTCGAAACGCGTGCCGCGGAAGCGGAAGGCGTCGACCTGCTGCTCGCCGAGCAGGCTGGCGATGGCATCGGTCAGCTGGATCTCGCCGCCGGCGCCGCGCCCGGTCTTTTCCAGGTGTTCGAAGATCGCGCCGGGCAGGATGTAGCGGCCGACCACGGCCAGTGTGCTGGGCGCATCTTCAGGCTTGGGCTTCTCGACCATGCGCCGGATCGCGCCGCTGCGATCCTGGAACCCTTCGGTCTCGACGATGCCGTAGCTGGCGGTCTGCTCGCGCGGCACGTCCTGTACGGCGATCGCACCGACGCCATTGGCCTCGGCATGGTCGGCCATCTGCTTGAGCGCGCCGTCGCCGTTGCGGTTCCAGATCAGGTCGTCCGGCAGCAGCACCGCGAAGGGCTCGTCGCCGACCATCGGCCTGGCGCACAGCACTGCATGGCCCAGCCCCAGCGCCTCGGCCTGGGTGACGAACACCGCCTGCACGCCCTTGGGCAGTACGTTGCGCACCAGTTCGAGCTGTTCCTGCTTGCCGGCCTTCTCGAGCTTCTGTTCGAGCTCGTAGGCCTTGTCGAAGTAATCGGCCACCGCGTGCTTGTAGCGGTTGGTCACGAATACCAGGGTGTCGCAGCCGGCCTCGATCGCCTCGTCCACGGCGTACTGGATCAGCGGCCGATCCACGATCGGCAGCATTTCCTTCGGAACCGTCTTGGTCGCGGGTAGAAACCGCGTCCCCAGTCCTGCGACCGGGAACACGGCCTTGCGGATGCGTTGCGTCATGTCCTGCGTGCCTGTCTTGCGGGGAATGCGACGACCGTACCGGCACCATCGCGTGGGGGCGAGGCCTGCGCCGGCTGGAACTCCGGCAAGGCTTCGCACAGCAGCCTGCCCAGGGCCTCGACGTCGAACGCGATCGACGCCTCCCGCAGCCCGACCAGCGCCTGCTGGATCTTCTCGCGCGAAACCGAACGCGCCTCCGCCTGCAGGATCTTGGGATGCAGGGTCGGCCGATAGCGCTCGTCGGCATGGAACAGCGTTTCGTGCAGCTTCTCGCCGGGCCGCAGGCCGGTATAGACGATCGCGATATCGCGTCCGGGCTGCTTGCCGGCGAGCCGGATCATCTGCTCCGCCAGCAGCCGGATCGGAACCGGTTCGCCCATGTCCAGGGTGTAGACCGCCTCCCGGGAACCGATGGCCACCGACTGCATGATCAGCTGGCAGGCCTCCGGAATGGTCATGAAGTAGCGGGTCACTTCCGGATCGGTCACCGTCACCGGCCCGCCGTTGCGGATCTGTTCGCGGAACACCGGCACCACGCTGCCGGCCGAATCGAGCACGTTGCCGAAGCGTACCGTCACGAAATGTGTGCCGTCGGGTTCGGTCATGGCCTGGCAGACCATCTCGGCCAGGCGCTTGGTCGCACCGAGCACGTTGACCGGGTCGACCGCCTTGTCCGTGGAAATCAGCACGAAGGTGCCGACCTTCGCCGCGGCGGCCTCACGCGCGACCACCTCGGTGGCCAGCACGTTGTTGCGCACGGCTTCACGCAACTGGCCCTCGAGCACGGGCACCTGCTTGTAGGCCGCCGCATGGAAGACCGCATCGGGGTTGCACAGGCGCAGCGCATGGCGCATCACCGCCGGGTCGCCGCAGTCGCCCAGCACCGGGATGCACTGGATCTGCGGGAAATCCCGGCGCAGCTCCGACTCGGCCATGATCAGTGCAAGCTCGTCGATCTCGATCAGGGCGATGCGGCTGGCGCCGTGGCGCGCGCACTGCCGGCACAGCTCGCCACCGATCGATCCGCCGCCGCCGGTCACCAGCACGCTGCGGCCACCGAGCCAGCCTCGGATCGCCTTCCAGTCGGGCGTGACCGGCTGCCGACCGAGCAGGTCCTCGATCGCGACTTCCTTCAGCTCGCCCGGCAGCGAACGTCCCTCGAGCATGTCGTCGAGCCGCGGCACGGTGCGGAATGGCAGGCCGGTGCGCTCGCAGGCCGCCACCACGCGGCGCATGGTGGACGCGTCGACAGAGGGCATGGCGATGACCAGCAGCCCGGCCGCCGTTTCCGGCGCGATCCGCGCGACATCCTCGACCTTGCCCAGCACCGGAATGCCCTGCAGGCGGCTGCCGCGAAGCTTCGCCGCATCGTCCAGGAAGCCGACCGGATCGTAAGCGCCCGCGCGGCGCAGGTCGCGGACCAGGGTTTCGCCGGCCTGCCCCGCGCCCAGGATCAGGACCCGGATCGAGGCCTGGTCGGTGCGGGCGATGCTGTGGTCCTTCCAGGCCCGGTACAGCAGGCGCGGCATGCCCAGCATCGCGGTCAGCAGCAGCGGATACAGCAGCAGGACCGAACGCGGCACCTGGTCCAGGCGGTTGTAGACGAAGAGCGCCAGCATGATCGCCATCAGGCCGATCACCGACGCCTTGAGGATGTTGAGCAGGTCCGGGAGGCTGGCGAAACGCCACACGCCGCGGTACAGACCGACCTGCCAGAACACGGCGCCTTGCGCCAGGAGCACCAGCAGCACTTCGGCTCCGGTCATGGCCGGGGCCGCGTTGAGCGGCTGCAATGCATAGCGGAACTGGTGCAGTGCCAGCCAGCACAACCAGACCATGCCCAGGTCATGGGCCACCACTGCCAATCGCGGCATGGTGACTGCGACCCGATCCTTCAGATTGAGCATCGTCAGTGGTTCCCGTCTCCGAGGGTGTCAGGCTTCCTGTCCACGGAGCCTCCGCGCAGCAGCATCCATGCCATCCCCCCCAAGGCAAGAAACATCACATACGACACCATGATAACCGCAGCACCCGATGAACGCATGGCAAACGACGACAGGGAAACCAACATCGCGGCGCAGGCATAGGCCACGGTCACCCGCCCATGGCCCCGCCGCCGCGCCCACGCCTGGTAGGCGTGCTGGGTGTGCGGTTGCCACCAGCGTTCACGGCGCAGGATCCGCGAAGACAATGTCAACGAAGCGTCAAGCAGGAACGGCAGCAGCGGCATCAGCAGCAACATGCGCGTGGCCGCGTCGGCCCGCAGTGACGACATCGCGAGCAACCCCGCCAGGGCATAGCCCAATGCCCCGCTGCCCACGTCGCCCAGGAAGATCCGCGCGCGCGGGAAGTTGAACGGCAGGAAACCGCACGCCGCCGCTGCCAACGCCAGCCCGAGCCAGAGCACCGGCCCCTGCGCGGCGAACACGGCGTAGGTCGCGGCCACCAGCGCCGCCTGGCTGGCCGCGATGCCGTTGATCCCGTCCATGAAGTTCCAGACATTGACCAGCACGACCACGGCCACGAACGCCGTCGCCAGGTCGGGGATGCCGGCACCGGCCTGCCACAACCCGAAGCACAGCAGGCCGGCCGCCAGTACATGCACGACCAGGCGCAGGGCCGCCGATAGCGGACGATGGTCGTCGATCCAGCCGATGCCGGCCACCAGCAGCAATCCCGTTGCGGCCAAGGCCAGGACGGTCGCATGCGCTGGCGCACGCAGGGCCAGCGACAGCATCGCCAGCAACAGCACCAGCACGATCGAGATGCCGCCCCCACGCGGGGTGGCGTGTACATGACTGCGCCTCTCACCGGGCTGGTCGATCAACTCCCGGCGCAGCGCATAGCCCCGCGCCAGCCAGGTGCCCAGTCCACCGAGCGCCAGTCCGGCCAGCAGCCAGATCGCAAGCCAGCCACAGGCCATGTCAGACCACGGCGTAGTTCAGCAGTGGCTTGATGGTTCCCCATTCCTTGCAGCTGGGGCATTGCCAGTGGTGGCTGCGCGCACCGAAACCGCAGCGGTTGCAGCGATAGCTGGGGTTGCGCACGAGCAGCTGTTCGGTAATCAGTCGCAGGTCGTGGAGCGTGGCGGCGAAGCCGGCGTCTTCGGCCAGGGTCAGGTCGATCAGTGCCGCCTCGCCCCGCACCGAGGGTCGGTCCTTGAGCTGCTGCGCCAGATAGCTGCGCGCGGCCGGCACGCCGTCCTGTTCCTCGAGCAGCCGCGCCAGTGCCAGCACCGGCGCGATGCCGCGGTAGTGTTCGCTCATCTCGGCCAGGAACTTGCGCGCGCCGGCAGCGTCGCCCACGCGGCCATACGCCGCCAGCAGCGCGGGCAGCACCTCGGGCAGGAAGTCGGTGTCGTGCCGCGCGGCACGCTCATAGGCGCGGATCGCCGCGGCGTCGTTGCCGGCATCGGTCTCCAGCCGCCCCTCGAGGATGCCCGCGCGCACCGACTTCGAGTCGGCGGCATAGGCGCGCGCCACGGCCGCACGGGCGCCTTCGCCGTCGCCGGCCAGGCGCAGCCGGTCGGCGAGCTCGCATTCGAAATGCGCGACCAGCTTGCCCATCGGCTCTCCGGTCGCGGCCTCGTAGCGGGTCGCGTTCTCGATCGCCTTGGCCCAGTCGCGCTCGGCCTGGTAGATGCCGATCAGGTGCCTGAGCGCCTGCGGCGCACGCTGGTCGAGCGCGGCGAGCTCGGTGAACACGGTCTCGGCGCGGTCGAGCAGGCCCGAACGCATGTAGTCCTCACCCAGCGCCAGCAGGGCCTGCACCTTCTGCGGATCGCTGAGGTCCGGACGCTGGACCAGGCCCTGGTGCAGGCGGATCGCGCGGTCGACTTCGCCGCGGCGGCGGAACAGGTGCCCGAGCGCGATCTGGGTCTCGAAGGTGTCCTTGTCGAGCTCGGCGATGTGCAGGAACAGCTCGATGGCCTTGTCAGGCTCCTCGCTGAGCAGGTAGTTGAGGCCGCGGAAATAGGTGGTGGACAGCTTGCTGACCTGGCTGTCGCTGTGGCGCTCGCCGCCGCGGCGGCCGATCACCCAGCCCGACAGCGCCGCGATCGGCAGCAGCAGGAAGAACCAGAACCACTCGGTGACGAAAGCCATCAGTCGGCGTCCATTGCGTTGGGGGTGGGCGTCCGTGTGCGCCGGCGCTGCGGCAGCACGATCGACGCCATCGTCGCCAGCCCGCCTGCAAGCGCGCCGGACAGCAGCGTGGCGAGCAGCGCGAGGCCGAGCGTCGGATGGAAAACGGCCAGGCCGAGGTCGAGTTCGACCACCTGTGGATTGAGTGCACCGACCGCGACGCCTGCGGCGAGGCACAGCATGCCGATGAGGATGCGGATCAGGCGCATGGGAGGCTAGCTTAGCCGGCCCGGGCCACGCAGTCAGCCGCGGATGCCGGCGACGTCAGTCTTCGGCCGGAAGGGGCATGACGGCGCTGACGCGTTCGCGCAGCTCCTTGCCCGGCTTGAAATGGGGGACGTGCTTGCCCGGCAGCGCGACGGCCTCGCCGGTCTTGGGATTGCGGCCCGTGCGGGGCGGACGGTAATGCAGGGAGAAACTGCCGAAACCGCGGACTTCGATGCGCTCGCCGTTGGCCAGCGCGCCACCCATCATCTCCAGCAGCGACTTCACCGCGAGGTCGACGTCGTCGGCCTTCAGGTGTCCCTGGCGCTGGGCGAGGATCTCGATGAGTTCGGACTTGGTCATGTGCCCCCTGGCGACCCTATACAAGCCAACGGCGGCCCGGCT
>JAEWZE010000301.1 GCA_023395465.1 Pseudomonadota bacterium | reverse complement strand
CTGGGCATCCGCACCGTCGCCGTGCATTCCACGGTCGATCGCAACCTCAAGCACGTGGCGATGGCGGACGAGTCGGTCTGCATCGGCCCGGCGCCGTCCAACCGCAGCTATCTCGACATGCCCGCGATCATCGCCGCGGCCGAGGTCACCGACGCGCAAGCGATCCACCCCGGCTACGGCTTCCTCAGCGAGAACGCCGACTTCGCCGAGCGCGTCGAGCAGTCGGGCTTCATCTTCATCGGTCCCCGCGCCGAGACCATCCGCCTGATGGGCGACAAGGTCGAGGCGATCCGGGCGATGAAGGAGGCCGGGGTGCCCTGCGTGCCGGGCAGCGGCGGCCCCCTGGGCGACGATCCGGACACCAACCAGCGGATCGCGCGCGAGATCGGCTATCCGGTCATCGTCAAGGCCGCGGGCGGCGGCGGCGGCCGCGGCATGCGCGTGGTGCACACCGAGGCCGCGCTGGCCACGGCGGTGTCCACCACCAAGACCGAGGCCAAGGCCGCGTTCGGCAACGACATGGTCTACATGGAGAAATTCCTGGAGAACCCGCGCCACGTGGAGATCCAGGTGCTCGCCGATGGCCAGGGCAACGCGATCCATCTGGGCGAGCGCGACTGTTCGATGCAGCGCCGTCACCAGAAGGTGGTGGAGGAAGCGCCGGCGCCGGGGATCAGCGAAGAGCAGCGCGCGGAGATCGGCCAGGTTTGCGTCGAGGCCTGCATCCGCATCGGCTACCGCGGCGCGGGCACGTTCGAGTTCCTGTACGAGAACGGCCGCTTCTACATCATCGAGATGAACACGCGCATCCAGGTCGAGCATCCGGTCACCGAACTGGTCACCGGCATCGACCTGATCCGCGAGCAGCTCAAGATCGCCTCCGGGCAGAAGCTCTCGATCCGCCAGGAAGACGTGGTGCTGCGCGGCCACGCGATCGAATGCCGCATCAACGCCGAGGATCCGGACAGCTTCCTGCCTTCGCCCGGCCTGATCCAGCACTTCCATTCGCCCGGCGGCCCCGGCGTGCGCGTGGACTCGCACATCTACGAGGGCTACACGGTCCCGCCGAACTACGATTCGATGATCGGCAAGCTGATCGTGCACGGCGCCGACCGCGACCAGGCGATCGCGCGGATGCGCGTGGCGCTGAGCGAGATGGTGGTGGACGGCATCAAGACCAACATCCCGCTGCAGCAGCGGATCATGGGCGACGGCGGCTTCCAGGCCGGCGGCCAGAACATCCATTACCTCGAAAAGCGCCTGGCCGAACGCCGGGAAAAGGCGCTGTCGATCGGCTGAACCGGGCGTCGCGCCCCGCCCGCGCGGCGGGGCCGCCCCACCGGCGCTGCGGTATCCTCGCGGCGCCCCCCGTCTCCCGCTTTCCCGCCCATGTTGCCGCCGCTGCTGCGCCTCCTGCTCTGCCTGTGCCTGCTGGTCGACGCCGTCGCCCCGGCCGTCGCGGGCACGCACCTGGCGATGGCGCAGATCGATACCGTGGGCGCCCCGGCGGCGGCAGGCGGCGATACGCAACCGGGCATCGCGGACTGCCACACGCTGCCCGGGGCGAATGCGGAGCGCGTCGCGCCGGCCGCGCCCGCACAGGACGACGACTGCCTCGAGCGCTGCCTGGACCTGTGCCTGCAGCATGCCGCGGCGAGCGTTCCGGCCGTGGCGGTGCTGTCCGCGCCCGGCCCCGCCGGGGCGCCTGCGCGCGCGACCGCCGCGCAGGTCGAGGCGGTGCACGCGTTCCCGATCCTGCGTCCTCCGATCGGCTGATCGCCGCCGCGCCAGCGGCGCCAGGATCCCGTCCGCCGACGCGCGCGACGCCTTCCCGATCAGCCAACGTGCGGACGCGCCCGGTCGCCTCCGCCTGGAGCTCGACATGATCCATACCAGCCCCCGCCTCGAGCGCGCAGCGACCTCGAGCTCGCGCCGCCATTTCGTGCAAGGCCTGCTGCTCGGCGGCGCCGCGCTCGCCGCAGGCACCCTGCGCGTCCCGGCGCAGGCGCGCGAACGCGCCCTCGCCACGCCCGGCCAGACCCTGGCAGGCACCGACTTCCAGCTCGACATCGGCACGTCGCTGGTGAATTTCACCGGCCAGCCGCGCCCGGCGATCACCATCAACGGCAGCCTTCCGGCGCCGCTGCTGCGCTGGCGCGAGGGCGACACCGTCAGCCTGCGCGTGACCAACCACCTGCCGCCCGGGACCCAGACCTCGATCCACTGGCACGGCATCCTGCTGCCGGCGAACATGGATGGCGTGCCCGGGATGAGCTTCGACGGCATCCTGCCCGGCGAGTCGTACCTGTATCGCTTCACGCTGAAGCAGTCGGGCACCTACTGGTACCACAGCCACTCGCTGCAGCAGGAACAGGCGGGCCTGTACGGCGCGATCATCGTCGACCCGCGCGAACCGGCGCCCTACCACTGGGACCGCGAACACGTGGTGCTGCTGTCGGACTGGACCGATCTCGACCCGGCCGATCTGTTCGCGCGCCTGAAGAAGGCGCCGCACCACGACAACTGGTACAAGCCGACGGTCGCCGACTTCTTCCGCGACGTGCGCCGCGACGGCCTGGCCGCCACGCTCGCCGACCGCCGCGCCTGGGGCGCGATGCGGATGACGCCCAGCGACCTGTCCGACGTCAACGCGCACACCTATACCTACCTGATGAACGGCGTGACCCCGGCGGGCAACTGGACCGGCGAATTCCGTCCCGGCGAGAAAGTGCTGCTGCGCCTGGTCAATGCCTCGGCGATGACCCATTTCGACGTGCTCATCCCCGGCCTGAAGATGACCGTGGTCGCCGCCGACGGCCAGTACGTGCACCCGGTGAGCGTGGACGAGTTGCGCATGGGCGCGGCCGAGACCTACGACGTGATCGTCGAGCCATCCGGGCAGGACGCCTACACGCTCTTCGCCCAGGACATGGGCCGCACCGGCCACGCCCGCGGCACGCTGGCGGTACGTGCCGGCCTGCAGGCGCCGGTGCCGGCGGTAGACCCACGACCGCTGCTGACCATGGACGACATGGGCCATGGCGGGCATGGCCGGCATGCCGCTGCGCCGGAAGGCGGCTGCGGCGCGGCGATGGCGGCCGAAGGCGCCTGCGGCGCCCGGCACGCGCCCGCGTCGCACGATGCGCATGCCGCGCACGGTGGTGGCGGCATGCAGTCGCATCCGGCCAGCGAGTCGGGCAATCCGCTGGTGGACATGCAGACCATGGCGCCGTCGCCACGTCTCGACGATCCGGGCATCGGCCTGCGCGGCAACGGCCGCCGCGTGCTGACCTACGCCGACCTGAAGAGCGTGTTCGACGATCCAGACGGTCGCGAGCCCGGCCGCACGGTCGAACTGCACCTGACCGGGCACATGGAAAAGTTCTCCTGGTCCTTCGACGGCATCCCCTTCGCCAGTGCCGACCCGCTGCGGCTGAACTACGGCGAGCGGATGCGCATCGTGCTGGTCAACGACACGATGATGCAGCACCCGATCCACCTGCACGGACTGTGGAGCGACCTGGAGGACGAGGCCGGCGGGTTCATGGTGCGCAAGCACACCATCGACATGCCGCCCGGCACCCGCCGCAGCTATCGCGTACGCGCCGACGCGCTGGGGCGCTGGGCCTACCACTGCCACCTGCTCTACCACATGGACGCGGGGATGATGCGCGAAGTGCGCGTGGAGGAAGGCGCATGAGCCGGCCATTCCGCGGCACCCTCGGCCTGCTGCTGGCCTGCGGCCTCAGCGGCGCGGCGCTGGCGCAGCATGCGCATCGCCACGACGCGCACGACCCCACGCATCCCGATGCCGGTCGGCCGGTCGCGGATGCCACGCCACCCGCGTCCGTCGGCGTGCCAGCCTGCTCCCCGGAACACGCCGCCATGGGCCACTGCGCGCCGGCCGCCAGCGAAGTCCCGGCCGCAGCGCATGACGCGCATCACGCGCACGGGCACAACGCGGCGCCCGGACAGTCGCGGCTGCACGACCACGCCCATGGCCAAGGACACGCGGGCCATGCCGCGTCGCCACCACCCGCGGCTGCGGCCGGCTGCACGCCGCAGCACGCAGCCATGGGCCACTGCCCGCCAGCCGCCAGCGAACTCCCCGCAGCGCACAAGCAGAGCGCGGCACCGGGGCAATCGCCGCCGCACGACCACGGCCAAGGACACGCGAATCCCGCCCCGTCGCCACCACCCGCGGACGCGCCCGGCTGCACGCCGCAGCATGCGGCGATGGGGCACTGCACACCCTCGCCGGCCGGCGGGACGGTGCCGCGCGAGCCCATTCCCGCCGTGACGGAAGACGATCGCAAGGCCGCGTTCCCGGTGCTCGCGCACGGCCACGTGGCGCATGGCGCCACGACCTATACGCGGGTGAAGTTCAACCGCTTCGAGGCCTGGGACAGCGACACGGGCGGCGGCCAGGCCTGGGAAGGCAGCGCGTCGGTCGGCGGCGACCTGCACCGCCTGTGGCTGCGCAGCAGCGGCAGTCGCACTTCCGGCCGCACCACGTCCGCGAATGCCGAACTGCGCTGGTCGCGGGCGGTCGCGCGCTGGTGGGACGTGGTCGCAGGCGTGCGCCATGACGTCGAGCCGGGACCTGCGCGCACGCGGGGCGCGGTGGGGATCCAGGGCATCGCGCCCTACCAGTTCGAGGTTTCCGCGCTGGCCTATTTCGGCGAGGGCGGACTCGCCGCCAAGCTCGAAGCCGAGTACGACATGCGCTTCACCAACCGGCTCGTCCTGCAGCCGCTGATCGAAGTGGAGCTGCATGCGCAGGACGATCCGGCGCGCGGCATCGGCAGCGGCCTGTCGAAGGCCGAAGCGGGGCTGCGGCTGCGCTACGAGATCACCCGCCGGTTCGCACCCTACGTCGGGGTCGCGCACGAACGCGCGTTCGGGCGCACCGCGCGCTTCCACGAAGCCGAAGGCGAGGACTCGCGCGACACGCGCCTGGTGGCCGGCGTGCGGTTCTGGTTCTGAAGGACTCGCGCCGGGCGATCCATTCCTTCCCCCCTGCCGTCGTCCTCGCGGAGGCGGGGACCCGGCGTCGTTGTGGCGGGACCCGCACAGGACACGGGCCCCTGCCGGTCCGGGGCTGATGCGACGGGTCGAGATGCTGCCGCGTGCCTGCGCGCTGGCAGCGTCGATGGTGAAGCGGCCCGCTCCCTGCGGCGCGACACCGGCCGGACGTCAGGCCTCCTGCCGCATCGCGTCCGGCGCCTCCAGCTGCGCCAGCGGCGGCAGCGACCAGTCGATGGGGGCCTGGCCGCGGCGCACGAGGTACTGGTTGGCCCTGGAGAAGTGTCCGCAGCCGAGGAAGCCGCGATGCGCCGACAGCGGCGAGGGATGCGTGGTGCGCAGCACGCAGTGGCGGCCGGCGTCGACGATGCTGCCCTTCTTCTGCGCGTAGCTGCCCCAGAGCAGGAACACCAGGCCCTCGCGCTCGCGGTTGAGCACATCGACCACGTGGTCGGTGAAACCCTCCCAGCCCTTGCCCTGGTGCACGCCCGCGCGGCCGTCCTCGACGGTGAGCACCGCATTGAGCAGCAGCACGCCCTGGCGCGCCCAGGGCATCAGCCAGCCGTGGCCCGGCGGCGCGATGCCGAGGTCGCGCTGCAGCTCCTTGTACATGTTCTGCAGCGACGGCGGCACCGGCACGCCCGGCGCCACCGAGAAGCACAGCCCGTGCGCCTGGCCGAAGCCGTGGTAGGGATCCTGTCCGAGGATGACCACCTTCACCGCGTCGAAGGGCGTGGCTTCGAAGGCCGAGAAGATCTGCGGACCGGGCGGATAGATCCGTGCACCAGCCGCCTTGCGCTGGCGCAGGAAGGCCGACAGCGCGCGCATGTCCTCGCGCGCGAACCAGTCGCCCACGCGCGCCTTCCAGGAAGGTTCCAGTCGAACGCCGTCCTCGCTCACGATTGCTGCGCTGGCGAGACCGGCAGGCGCGACAGGCGCAGCTGGAACAGCGCCTTGGTCGCCAGCAGCCGTTCCTCGATCGGCTTGAGCACCAGGTCGTTGGCGCCGTCGCGCAGCAGCGCGGCCTGGTTGGCGCGGTTGTCGTCGCCCGTCATCACCAGCACCGGCAACCGGCGCTTGCCGTAGCCCAGGCCGTTGCGGACCTTGTCGAGCACGTCGCGGCCGTCGAGCTCGCCCTTCAGATACAGGTCGGTCAGCACCAGGTCCGCGCCGGGCGCGGCCTCGGTGCCGGCGTAGGCCTCCAGATACGCGATCGCGTCCTCGGCGGTGGTGACGTGGGTGACACGCATCTGGTGCGCTTCGAGCATGCGCCGGATCGCGGTCGCCACGGTGCGGCTGTCCTCGATGTACAGCACGTGCGCATCGGGAATCGGCTGCGGCTGCACGTAGCCGCGGATGAAGGCGGCCAGCGCGTTGTGCCCCAGCGCCTTGTCGAAATAGTCGGTGACGTCCTCGGTGAAGCGCCGGTCCTCGAGGTGCGCCTGCACGTCGCCGGAGATCACGATGACCGGCACGTAGCGCTGGCTGCCGGCTTCGCGCACTGCGCGCGCCACCTGCAGGCCATCGCCGTCAGGCAGCACCAGCGCGGTGGTGACCAGGTCGATCGGTTCGCCGGCCAGCAGCGCGCGCGCCTCGGCCAGGGTGCCGCCCTCGACCACGTGCACCCCCGGCAGCTCCTTCACCAGCACCGCGTGGATCAGCTTGCGCACCAGCTTGGAGCCGTCCACGACCATGACGCGGGGGTTGTCGGATTCGAGGTGGCGGAGATCGTGCTGGTTCATGCGGGCTCAGAGTCCGGTGGGGCGCGTCTGGCGCAGGAAGTGGCCGGCGACCAGGCCGGCGCCGAGCCAGCCCAGCAGGGTGGACCCGCCGGTGACCGCCAGCGCCCAGGGCAGGTCGAGCCCGGCCAGGGCGAAACGGCTGCCGTAGCTGGCGGCAAGCCCGGCCAGCGGTTCGCGCAGCGCCAGCCCGGCCAGGGCCAGCAGCGCCACCGCCAGCGCCCCGGCCGCCAGTCCGTACCAGGCGCCCAGGTACAGGAACGGACGGCGGATGAAGCCATCGCTCGCGCCCAGCAGCTGCAGCACGCCGATCTCCTCGCGCCGCGACTGGATGTCCAGGCGCACCGTATTGCCCACCACCAGCAGCGCGCCCAGCCCCAGCAGCACGGCCAGCACCCAGGACACGCGGCCGCCGAAGCGCAGCCAGGTGTCGAGCCGCTCGCGCCACTGCACGTCGTGCTGCACCAGGGCGGCCTCGGGCAGCTGTTCGAGCGAGGCGGCGACCATCAGTTCGTCGCCCGCCGGCGTCACCACCAGCAGGTGCGGCAGCGGATTGTCCTCGCCCACCGCATCGACGATGCCGGCCAGCGCGCCGCCCTCGCGCAGCGTGGCCAGGCCCTGTTCCGGGGTGACGTGCGCCACCGCGCCGATGTTGGCGCGCGCGCGCAGTTCGTCCGCGAGCGCGACCGCGCGCGCGGCGTCGATGTCCTGCGCCAGGAACACGCTGATCTCGCGCGAGCGCTCGACGTTGCCGGCCAGCCGTTCGACGTTGCCCAGTACCAGCCACAGTCCCAGCGGCAGGGCCAGCGCCAGCGCCATCACCGAGACCGTCAACAGCGCCGCGCCGGGCTTGCGGAACACCCGGCCGAGGCTGGCGACCAGGCTGTAGAGATGGTGGTCGAACCAGGTGCCGAGCTGCGATCCGGACCGGGCGTCGCGCGCGTTCGCCTCAGCCATCGGCCAGGTCCTCCGGCGCGATGTCGTCGACCAGGCGGCCATGGTCGAGGACCAGCACGCGCTTGCGCATGCGCTTGACCAGGCCCAGGTCATGGCTGGCGACCAGCACGCTGGTGCCGCGTTCGGGCAGCGAGGCGAACAGCGCCATGATCTCGCCCGACAGGGTGGGATCGAGGTTGCCGGTCGGTTCGTCGGCCACCAGCAGCCGCGGCTCGGCCACCACCGCGCGGGCGATGCCCACGCGCTGCTGTTCGCCAGCCGAAAGCTGGCCGGGCAGCGCGGCCTCG
The DNA here is from genome assembly GCA_023395465.1 of Pseudomonadota bacterium. GTDB lineage: Bacteria > Pseudomonadota > Gammaproteobacteria > Xanthomonadales > Xanthomonadaceae > Luteimonas. The sequence goes on along the minus strand of JAEWZE010000301.1, from coordinate 313 downwards.
CGATCGGCCAGGCCCAGCCGCTCGAGCACGCTGCGCACGCGCTTGCCGATCTCGCCGCGGCGCAGGCCGCGCAGGATCAGCGGCAGCGCGATGTTGTCGAACACGCTGCGATCGGTGAGCAGGCGATGGTCCTGGAACACCACGCCGACCTCGCGCCGGTGCAGCGCCACCCGCCGGCCGCGCACCTTCAGCAGGTTGCGGTCGTTGAACAGCACCGCGCCGCGGCTGGGCCGCTCGGCGAGGTGGATCAGCTTGAGCAGGGTGCTCTTGCCGGCGCCGGAATGCCCGGTGAGGAACAGCATCTCGCCCGCGG
>JAEWZE010000253.1 GCA_023395465.1 Pseudomonadota bacterium | reverse complement strand
TCGCCGACAACGGCAGCGATGACGGCAAGGCCAGGAACCGCCGGGTCGAGCTGGTCAAGCGCGGCTGAACTGCCCGCAGGATCGTCCTCGCCGGACGCCGCGCACCGATGGCGCGACGTTGGCGGGGCTGGCGACCTGGCGCCAAGCTGAGGCAGTTCGCCGACCACCGCATCGGATCGTCGGGGTTGCCGTCCTGGAACAGCGCGGCGCCGCGGCCGTCGCTGTTCAGCCCCAGGCCGGGCAGGTGGTGGTCGCTGGTGGTGAAGGTGAATTCGACGCCCTCCAGGGTGTCGATGCGGGGAGGCAGGCAGGCGGCACCTCGCCTGGCTTCAGCCGGGCAGGCGGAAGAACGCGGCCGCGGTCGCGGTGGTCGCGGCGGCCGTGGCCGCGGTCGTCTCGCCGCGGTCGCGCGCCAGCTCCTCGACGATGTGGGGCAGGAACGCCGGCTCGTTGCGCCGGTCCTTGGGCAGCGGCCGCAGCGTGCGCGGCAGCAGGTAGGGCGCGTCGGTCTCGACCATCAGCCGGTTGGCCGGGATGTTCCCCACGATCTCGCGCAGGTGCTGCCCACGGCGTTCGTCGCACAGCCAGCCGGTGATGCCGACGTGCCAGTCCTGGTCGAGGTAATCGAACAGCTCCTCGCGCGTGCCGGTGAAGCAGTGCACCACCGCCGGCGCGAGCCGACCGTCGAACTGCTTCATGATCGCCATGAAGTCCGCGTGCGCGTCGCGCTGGTGCAGGAACACCGGCTTGCCGGTGTCCACCGCGATCTGCAGCTGCTGCTCGAAGGCCCGGCGCTGCGCCGGGCGCGGCGAGAAGTCGCGGAAGTAGTCCAGCCCGCATTCGCCCACCGCCACCACTTCCGGGTGCGCGTGCAGCGCGCGCATCTCCGCGTCGCATTCGGCGGTGTATTCGGCTGCGTGGTGCGGATGCACGCCGGCGGTGGCGAACCACTCGCCCGGGCGCGTGCGCGCCAGTTCGAGCGCGGCCGGCGAATGCGCGCGGCTGGCGCCGGTGAGGATGGCGCGGCCCACGCCGGCGTCGCGCGCGCGCTGCCAGACCGCGTCGCGGTCGCGGTCGAAGCTGTCGTGGGTGAGGTTGAGGCCGATGTCGATCAGTTCCATGCGCCTATTGTAGGAGCGCGACCGCAAGCGTCCGCATGCGCGCGTGCGGGCGCGCGTCCCCCGCCGCGTCGGCGTGCCCGGCACTCCTACAATGGCGCGATGACGTTTCCGATCACGCCGCTGCTGCCGCAGATCCAGCGCAGCCTCGCCGGGCATCCGCGGCTGGTGCTGGAGGCGCCGCCGGGCGCGGGCAAGACCACCCAGGTGCCGCTGGCGCTGCTCGATGCGCCGTGGCTGGCGGGCGGCCGCATCGTGATGCTCGAGCCGCGCCGCGTAGCCGCGCGCAGCGCCGCGATGTTCATGGCGCGGCAGCTGGGCGAAGAGGTCGGCGGGACGGTCGGCTACCGCATCCGCTTCGAGAAGCGCGTGTCCGCGCGCACCCGCATCGAAGTGGTCACCGAAGGCATCCTGACCCGGATGCTGCAGGACGATCCGATGCTCGAAGGCATCGGCGCGCTGGTGTTCGACGAATTCCACGAACGCCACCTGGCCGGCGACCTGGGCCTGGCGCTGGCGCTGGACGTGCACGCCGGCCTGCGCGAGGACCTGCGGCTGCTGGTGATGTCGGCCACCCTAGACGGCGAGCGCCTGGCCGCCTTCCTCGATGCGCCGCGGTTGACGAGCGCCGGGCGCAGCTTCGACGTGCAGGTCGCGTTCTTCCCGGCCCGGCGCGAGGAGGCGCTGGAGGTGCAGGCGCGGCGCGCGGTGGAGCACGCGCTGGCGCGGCATCCGGGCGACGTGCTGGTGTTCCTGCCGGGCCGGCGCGAGATCGCGCGGCTGGCGGCGGCGCTGGCGCGGCCCGATGCCGCTGCCTTGAAGGACACCGCGGCCGTGGACTTGCTCGAACTGCACGGCGACCTGCCCGTCGAGCAGCAGGCGCGGGTGCTGCAGCCGGCCGCCGATGGCCGCCGCCGCGTGGTGCTGGCGACCAACGTCGCCGAATCCAGCGTCACCCTGCCCGGCGTGCGCGTGGTGATCGACAGCGGCCTGGCGCGCGAGCCGCGCTACGACCCCAACAGCGGCTTCTCGCGGCTGGAGGTGGTGGCGATCTCGCAGGCCTCGGCCGACCAGCGCGCCGGCCGCGCCGGCCGCGTGGCCGAAGGCTGGGCCTATCGCCTGTGGCCGCAGTCGCAGCGGCTGGAGCCGCAGCGGCGCGCGGAGATCGGCCAGAGCGAACTGGCGCCGCTGGCGCTGGAGCTGGCCGCCTGGGGCAGCGACGCGCTGCGCTTCGTCGATCCGCCGCCGCCGGGGGCGATGGCGGCGGCGCGCGACCTGCTGCGACGACTGGAGGCGCTCGACGAGGGCGGCGCGATCACCGCGCCGGGCCGGCGCATGCTCGCGCTGGGCACGCATCCGCGCCTGGCCGCGATGCTGCTGGCCGCCAGCGGCAGGACGGAGCGCGCGCTGGCCTGCGACCTGGCGGCGCTGGTCGAGGCGCGCGATCCGCTGCGCACGCGCAGCGACGGCTGGCGCCAGCGCTGGCTTGCGCTGGCCGGGTTCCGGGGCGGTCGCCTGCAGGCCGACGCCAACCGCGCCACGCTGGCGACCATCGACCAGGCCGCGCGCCAGTGGCACCGCCGGCTCGGCCTGGACGGCGCGCCGCCGGCGGACGTATCGGCGCATGCGCTGGGCGCGCTGCTCGCGCGCGCCTTCCCCGACCGCATCGGCCGCGCGCATCCGCGCGACCGGCTGCGCTATCCGCTCAGCAACGGCCGCATGGCGCGCCTGGCCGACGACAGCAGCCTGTGCGGCGAGGCCTGGCTGGTGGCCAGCGAACTGCGCCTGGAAGCGCGCGACTCGCTGGTGCTGCGCGGCGCGCCGGTCGACGAGGCGGCGCTGCGCTCGGCCTTCGGCGAACGCTTCGTCGAACGCGACGAAGTGCGCTGGGATGCCGGCCGCCGCGCCCTGGTGGCCGAACGCGTGCGCCGGTTCGACGGCATCGTGCTCGACGCGCTGCCCGCCGGTCGCGTCGATCCGGCGCAGGCCGCGCAGGCGCTCACCGACGCGGTTGGCGAACTCGGCCTCGACGCGCTGCCCTGGAGCGACGGGCTGCGCCAGTGGCGCGCACGCGTGCAGTCGCTGCGCGCCTGGATGCCCGGCCTGGATCTGCCGGACCTGTCCGATGCGGCCCTGCTGGCCAGTCGCGACCGCTGGCTGCGGCCGCTGTTCGCGGGCGCCAGCCGGATCGACGCCCTGTCTGCCGAGGCGCTGGCCGAGGGCCTGCGCGGGCGCCTGGACTGGGGCCAGCGCCAGCGGCTCGAACAGCTCGCGCCCGCCCGCATCCGCGTGCCTTCAGGCATGGAACGCGCCATCGAGTACGCGCTCGACCACGACGGCGCGCCGCAACCGCCCGTGCTTGCGGTGAAGCTGCAGGAGCTGTTCGGCCTGGGCGAAACGCCGGCGATCGTCGAAGGCCGGATCCCGCTCACCCTGCACCTGCTCTCGCCCGCCGGACGCCCGCTGCAGGTCACCAGCGACCTGCGCGGCTTCTGGCAACGGACCTGGCCGGAAGTGCGCAGGGAAATGAAGGGGCGCTATCCGAAGCACCCGTGGCCGGAGGATCCCTGGAACGCGGTGCCGACGCATCGCGCCAAGCCGCGCGGCACCTGAGCGTCGCCGCCCAGGAGCGGTGCAAGCGCTTGCGCAAGCGTCCGGCGGCGGCGGGCCGGAAAGGCAGCGGGGGCCTCATCCGCTCCGCCGTGGCGACGACGAGGGGCCGCCCAGCGCATCGACGGCGTCCCGCGCGGATCACACGGCAGCCACGCGTCCTGCCGCACACTCCGCCCGTATCGACCCCCAGGACCCCCGACCCATGAGCAGACTCGACTCGATCCCAGGCAAGATGATGGACCTCGTCGGCAACGTCGGCGACAGCATCCGCGACCACATGCCGACCCGCGCCGGCACCCTGCTGCAGACCGGTGCCGCGCTCGGCATGGCCAAGACCGGCACGCGCGTGGCCGGGCACTTCCTGCGCCGCAATCCGGCGCTGGTGGTGGCCACGGTCATCGGCGCCGGCGCGGCCTGGTATGCGGTGCACCGCTATCGCAGGAAGCAGGCCGCCGGCGAGACCATCGACGGCCAGGCGCGCCGGGTCGAGCCGCGGCGTGCCCCGCGCAAGACGGCGTCGTCGCGCACGGTGCGCCAGTCCACGCAGAACACCGCGTCCGAGGAGTAGGCCCGCGTCAGAGGAGTAGGCCCGCGTCAGAGGAGTAGGCCCGGCGCCCCCCCCCCGCCCCCGGCCCCCGCGCCGGGGGGGGGGGTG
>JAEWZE010000072.1 GCA_023395465.1 Pseudomonadota bacterium | reverse complement strand
AGCAGGCCGTTTTCCGACTGCAGCCACACGTCCACCCCGTCGGGGATGAAGTTGGCCACCAGGGTCGGCAGGCCAATGCCGAGGTTGACGTAGGCGCCGTCGGTGAGCTCCTGCGCGGCGCGCTGCGCCATCTGGTCGCGGGTCCAGGCCATCAGTTCGCTCCTCGCACGGTGCGCTGCTCGATGCGCTTCTCGGGGGTCGGGTTCAGCACGATGCGGTCCACGTAGATGCCGGGCAGGTGCACGTGGTCCGGATCGATGGCGCCGGTCGGGACGATCTCCTCGACCTCCGCCACGCAGACCTTGCCGGCCATCGCGCAGGCCGGGTTGAAGTTGCGCGCCGTCTTGCGGAACACCAGGTTGCCCGCCTCGTCGGCCTTCCAGGCCTTGACCAGGGACACGTCCGCTTCCAGGGCGGTTTCCATCACGTACCAGTGCTCGCCGAACTGGCGGGTTTCCTTGCCCTCCGCCACCACGGTGCCGTAGCCGGTGCGGGTGAAGAAGGCCGGGATGCCCGCCCCACCGGCGCGCAGCCGCTCGGCGAGCGTGCCCTGCGGGTTGAACTCCAGCTCCAGCTCGCCGCCCAGGTACTGGCGCTCGAACTCCTTGTTCTCGCCCACGTACGACGAAATCATCTTGCGGATCTGGCGCGTTTCCAGCAGCTGGCCGAGCCCGAAGCCGTCAACGCCGGCGTTGTTGGAGATCACGGTCAGTTCCCTGGCCCCTGAATCCCGGAGAGCCGCGATCAGGGCCTCGGGGATGCCGCACAGGCCAAATCCGCCGACGGCGAGGGTCTGGCCGTCGGCGATCAGCCCCTGCAATGCCGAGATGGCATCCGGGAGCAGTTTGCGCGCCGATCCAGCTACCGGTTCAGAAGACATTCGCATACCTCGCATGGGAATCCATTGGATTCTACCCGGCGTACCGATGCTGCCGCAGTGTACGAACGGGTAGTTCGCCCCTCCGATACGAGCGCCGGCCAGTTGCGCCATCGCCGTGCGTGCTTTCCGCCGCGCTTCCACCGCCATCGCCTCCAGCAAGCCGACAGCTGCCATCCGGCCGGGACTGACGAGCTGAACGCAGTCGCACATGGATCGTCGCCCGTACTGGCGCCGCGCTGGTTGGCCGCCGACACCGTTTGGCCCACCATAGCCGCCCGGCCATCCACGGCGAACGGCGGCGCATGGCGCGCAGATTTCCTTTGCACAGACTCAAGTCGGCCTGCTTCCATATCCTCCGTCTGGCTTTCCGCGCCGCGCCGATCGACGAGGGCAAGCGTGACCGCCTGCGTGTCTGGTTTCTCGCCCGGCTTGGCTTTCTGGTGCCGCGTGCGCCGCGCGGCCTGCCGATCAATGCATACGCCCGTGAGCGTAGCGGGCGTCGGCCCGCTGACGCCCTGGCGATCGGCCATCGCGACGCCGCTCCCCCCATCCTGCCTGGGCCGCTGCCGGCGACCCTGGTCGCGTTCTACCTGCCGCAGTTCCATCCGATTCCCGAGAACGATGCAGCTTGGGGAGAAGGCTTCACCGAATGGCGTAACGTGCGCCGCGCCAGTCCGCAGTTCGACGGACATGCGCAGCCACGGCTGCCGGGCGTCCTGGGCGAATACGACCTGCGCGATCCGGACGCGATGCGTCGCCAGGCAGACCTTGCCCGCCGCCACGGCGTGGGCGCATTCGCCTTCTACTTCTACTGGTTCAACGGCCACAGCCCACTGGAGGCGCCACTGCGCCTGTGGCTGGAGACCCCCGACCTCGACCTGCCCTTCTGTCTGTGCTGGGCCAACGAGAGCTGGTCGCGGCGCTGGGACGGGCGCGATGACGAGGTGATCCTCGCCCAGAACCATTCGTCTACGGATGACCTGGCGTTCATCCGCCACGTTGCGCGCTACCTCGCCGACCCACGTTACCTGCGAGTGGACGGCCGCCCCGTGCTGCTGGTTTACCGGCCCAGCCTGTTCCCCGACCCGGCCGCAACCGCGGCGCGCTGGCGCGAGGAATGCCGCCGCCTCGGCCTGGGCGAACTCCACCTGTGCTACGTGCAGGGCTTCGAGCGCCCGGATCCATCCGACATCGGTTTCGATGCGGCGATCGAGTTTCCGCCCAACATGAGCGAGCCGACGGAACTGACACGCCACCAGCGGCTGATCAACCCGGACTACGAGGGTCGCGTGCTGGACTGGCGCGCGCTCGTGGCCGATGCCCTGCAGCGGCCCGCTCCAGGTTATCCGCTGTATCCCTGCGTGAACCCCGGATGGGACAACGAACCGCGCCGCACCGGCCGCGGCCGCGTGCTGCTGCATGCCTCGCCGCGCCGCTATCGCGACTGGCTGGCGGCCACGATCCGCCAGCGCACCGGCGGGCAGCCGCACCGCGAGCGCCTGGTCTTCGTGAACGCCTGGAACGAATGGGCCGAAGGTGCGGTGCTCGAACCGGACCATCGTCTCGGCCACGCCTGGCTGCAGGCGACCAGCGCAGGCCTGCGACTTGCAGCGGATCCGCCGCCCGCCAATCCGCGTCCCGCCGCGGTGGTCCATGCCTGGTATGCGGAGGAGTTCGAGGACATCCTCCAGCGCCTGGCCGCGACGGGCATCGACTGGCGCCTGCTGGTGACCACCGCGCCCGAGCGAGAGGCCGAAATCGCCGACGTGCTGGCGCGCTCTCCGTTGCCGGGCGATCTGGTGGTGGGCGAGAATCGCGGCCGCGATATTCTGCCCTTCATGCGCGTCGCCGACCGCCTGCTGGACGAGGGCGTGGAGCTGGTGCTGAAACTGCACACCAAGCGGTCGCGACACCGTAGCGACGGCGATCGGTGGCGTCGCGAGATGCTGGAGCGGCTGATCTCGCCGCAGCGCGCGCGAAGCATCCTTGCGGCCTTCACCGCAGACCCGGGCCTCGGCGCGGTGGGGCCGGAGGGCCACCTGCTTCCGATGCAAACCTATCTCAGCGCGAACCGCGACGCCATCGAGTACCTGATCACTCGGCTCGGCTTACGCGACCGCAGCTATCTCGAGCATCGATTCATCGCCGGCACCATGCTGTGGTGCCGCACCGAGGCCCTGCGCCCTCTGCTCGACGCGCATCTGGAGGAATGGGAATTCGAGGCGGAGGCCGGGCAGCTCGACGGCACGTTCGCCCACGCCATCGAGCGGGTGCTGGCGCTGTGCGTGAACGACGCGGGTTACCGCACGCGCTCGGCGGCCGAGGTCTGCGGCGAAACTGACCCCGACGCCGGCCGGCCCTATCCCTACGCGGCTCCGAGCGGCTGAATGCGCGGCGCCGCCTCTCGGCGATCGACCGGCGCGTGACGATCTCGCAACCCGGTCGCGCGGCTGGTGCGCATCCGGATAAAATCACCGGTCTGTCCGTCCCCCGTTCCTTTCCCGGGAGTCCCCGCAAGATGAAGATCCTCGTCGCCTACAAGCGCGTGGTGGACTACAACGTCCGCATCCAGGTCAAGCCGGACGGGTCCGGCGTGGTCACCGAGGGCGTCAAGCTCTCCGCCAACCCGTTCGACGAAATCGCGCTCGAGGAAGCGCTGCGCCTGCGCGACAAGGGCATCGCCACCGAGGTGGTCGTAGCCACCATCGCCCCGGCCGACGCCGCCGCGCACCTGCGCAACGGCCTGGCCATGGGTGCCAACCGCGCCATCCACGTGGTTTGCGACCAGGCCATCCAGCCTCTGACCGCCGCCCGCACCCTGCTCAAGCTGGTCGAGAAGGAACAGCCGGACCTGGTGATCCTGGGCAAGCAGGCCAGCGACGACGACGCCAACCAGACCGGCCAGATGCTGGCCATGCTGTGGGGCCGCCCGCAGGCGACCTTCGCCAGCAAGCTGGACATTGCCGACGGCAAGGCCACGGTGACCCGCGAAGTCGACGCCGGCCTGGAAACGCTTGAGGTCGACCTGCCCGCGGTCGTCACCACCGACCTGCGCCTCAACGAGCCGCGCTTCATCAAGCTGCCTGACATCATGAAAGCCAAGAGCAAGCCGCTGGAAACGCTGCAACTGGCCGACCTGGGCGTCGAATCCGCCGATACCCACAAGACGACGCACTACGCCCCGCCGGCCAAGCGCAGCAA
>JAEWZE010000225.1 GCA_023395465.1 Pseudomonadota bacterium | reverse complement strand
TGCATCACTTGACTTCGACGGTGGCGCCGGCTGCCTCGAGGTCCTTCTTGCACTTCTCGGCGTCTTCCTTGGACACGCCTTCCTTCAGGACGCCGCCGGCCTCGGTGAGGTCCTTGGCTTCCTTCAGGCCCAGGCCGGTGATGGCGCGCACGGCCTTGATCACTTCGACCTTCTTGTCGCCAGCCGACTTCAGGGTGACGGTGAACTCGGTCTGCTCCTCGACGGCAGCGGCCGGGCCAGCGGCGGCAGCCACGGCGACCGGGGCAGCGGCGGAGACGCCGAACTTCTCTTCGATGGCCTTGACCAGCTCCACCACTTCCATCAGGGACTTCTCGGCGATCGCGTCGACGATCTGTTCGTTGGTAAGGGACATTGTGTTTACCTTTGGAAATTATCTGGAAAGGGGTTCAAGCGAACCGGATGACGTCGGACTCAGGCTTCGGCCGGGGCTTCGGCGGCGGCTTCCGCCGGCGCTTCGCCACCACCCTGCTTGTCGGCCACGGCCTGGACGGCACGGGCGAACATCGCGGCCGGCTCGAGCAGGACGCGGGCCAGCATGGACAGCGCCTGGTCGCGGGTCGGCAGTGCAGCCAGGACGTCGACGTGGCTGGCGGGATAGAGCTCGCCCCCCACGGAAACCACCTTCGGCTGCAGCTTGTCGTTGCCCTTGGCGAATTCCTTGATCAGGCGACCGGCGGCGCCGGGCTCCTCGGTCGAAAACGCATACAGCAGCGGGCCGACGAGCTTGTCCTTGACAACCTCGTAGTCCGTGCCTTCGACGGCGCGCGCGGCCAGGGTGTTCTTGACAACTTTCAAGAACACGCCTTCCTCGCGGGCCTTCTTGCGCATGGCGGTCATTTGAGCGACCGTCGTGCCTGCGTATTCGGCGGCGACCAGGGAGTGCGCCTTGGCGGCAACGTCTGCCAGTTCGGCGACAACTTCTTGCTTCTGGGACAGATTGAGAGCCATACACTCCTCACTTATTGACTCCGCTCGCGACTCCTGCCGCTTGCGGTCCTGGACGGCATCCGGTCCGTGGACGCCGGGGACGCGAAGGTCCCGGGTTGGTGGCCTGTCCGGCTGGCGGTTCGCGAACGCACCAGAACAACTTCCAGAAGGCGGCACCATCTGCGCAGGCGGACCCCGGAGGGTTCGATTAAGCGGTCCCGCTAGCCACGACGGCGATTCCCTGCCAGCACGAGCTCCCTGCCCGTCGTCGTTGCGCGCTGACCGCACCTGCGGTCTTTGACGGCTGTCGCCGACGGCCAGGCCGGCGGCGACTGCCCTCAAGCGCCCCACCCGTCGCCGGGCGGAGCGGTAACACGATTACTTCAGGTTCAAGGTCGACTGGTCGACGATGACGCCCGGACCCATGGTCGAGCTGACCGAGATCTTCTGCAGGTACTGGCCCTTCGAGGTCGCCGGCTTGGCCTTGACCAGGTCCACCAGCAGCGCCTGCAGGTTTTCCTTCAGGCGGTCGGACTCGAAATCGGCCTTGCCGATCGTGCAGTGGATGATGCCGGCCTTGTCGGTGCGGTAACGCACCTGGCCGCCCTTGGCATTCTTCACCGCCTCGCCCGGGTTCGGGGACACGGTGCCGACCTTCGGGTTGGGCATCAGGCCACGCGGGCCGAGCAGCGTGCCGAGCTTGCCGACCACGCGCATCGCGTCCGGGGTGGCGATGACGACGTCGTAGCTGAGGTCGCCGCCCTGCATCTTCTCTGCCAGGTCGTCCATGCCGACGGCGTCGGCACCAGCGGCCAGGGCTTCGTCGGCCTTGGCGCCCGCCGGGGCGAACACCGCCACGCGCACGCTCTTGCCGGTGCCCTGCGGCAGCACGGTCGAGCCGCGCACCTGCTGGTCGGACTTCTTGGCGTCGACGCCGAGGCGCACGGCCACGTCGACGGCCTCGACGAACTTGGCCTTGCTGTGGTCCTTGACGATCTTCAGGGCGTCATCGATCGCATACGCCTTGCCCGGCTGCACGGCGGCCTGGATCGCCTTCTGTCGCTTGTTCAATGCCATGTCCTCAGCCCTCCACCGTCAGGCCCATCGAACGGGCGGAGCCCGCGATGGTGCGCACCGCCGCGTCCAGATCGGCCGCGGTCAGGTCAGGTTCCTTCGCCTTGGCGATGTCCTCGAGCTGTGCGCGGGTGACCTTGCCCACCTTCTCGGTGTTCGGGCGCTTGGAGCCGGAGGTGACGCCGGCGGCCTTCTTCAGCAGCACCGTGGCCGGCGTGCTCTTGGTCACGAAGGTGAAGGTGCGGTCCGAGTACGCGGTGATGATCACCGGGGTCGGCAGACCGGGCTCGAGCTTGGAGGTCGCCGCGTTGAACGCCTTGCAGAACTCCATGATGTTCAGGCCGCGCTGGCCCAGCGCGGGGCCGACCGGCGGCGAGGGGTTGGCCTGCCCGGCCTTCACCTGCAGCTTGATGTAACCGACTACTTTCTTTGCCATTTCTCAGGTCTCTCCGGGTGCAAGCGCCGTCAGGCTCCCCATCGGGCCGGGAACGAATCCATCCAGAGCGGCACGCGTCCCGGCGTCGCGGCGCTCCTTCCACGCGAAAGACCGCCCATGCGGCGGCCTTCGGTTCTGCCCGGCTTCCCGGGCGGGGAGCCGGCTAGTATAGCCGGTTTGCCGGGCCTGTGCAGCCCGGGCCAGATCAGGCCTTTTCGACCTGCCCGAATTCGAGTTCGACGGGGGTCGAGCGGCCGAAGATCAGCACGGCCACCCGCAGGCGGCTCTTCTCGTAGTTGATTTCCTCGACCACGCCATTGAAGTCGTTGAACGGACCGTCGACCACGCGCACCATCTGGCCCGGCTCGAACAGCACCTTCGGACGCGGCTTCTCGACGCCTTCCTGCACGCGGTCGAGGATGGCGGCCGCCTCCTCGTCGCGGATCGGCAGCGGACGGTCGGCGGTGCCGCCGATGAAGCCCATCACCTTGGGGGTTTCCTTCACCAGGTGCCAGCTCTCGCTGTCCATGCGCGGAATGCCGCCCTCGTCGCGGGTGGCGATCTGCACCAGCACGTAGCCCGGGAAGAACTTGCGCTCGGAACGGCGCTTCTGGCCGGAGCGCATCTCGATCACTTCCTCGGTCGGCACCAGGACATCGCCGAAACGGTCCTGCATCTCCGCGCGGGCGATGCGGTCACGCAGCGCCTGCGCCACCGACTTCTCGAAGCCTGAATACGCATGCACCACATACCAACGCTTGACGCTTTCGGCTTCCATCAAACCCGTGTCTCCAGTCATTGCCCGAGGAACAGCTTCACCAGCCACTGGATGACCGTGTCGAAACCGGCCAGCAGCAGCGCGATGATGACCACCACGATCATCACCACCCAGGTCATGCGCATCGCTTCCTGGCGCGTCGGCCAGACCACCTTGCGCAGCTCGAAGCGCGACTCGGACAGGAACTCGCGCGTCTGGCGTCCCTTGAGGCTGGTCATGAAGACCGCCGCGGCCGCCACCACGCCCAGCACCACCACGCCGACCCGGGCCGGACCTGGCCACTGGGTCTCGAACCAGTAGAACGCGAACACCCCGGCCGCCACCAGCAGCAGCGCCAGCGCGTACTTGACCATGTCGCCCGCGGACGCGGTGCCGGGTTGCTCGACTCTGCTGTTCACTCGACTCGCTACTCTGAGATGGCACGCCAGGAGGGACTCGAACCCCCAACCTGCGGTTTTGGAGACCGCTGCTCTGCCAATTGAGCTACTGGCGTATCTTTGAATTATGCCGCTTCCGAAAATGGCAATGGCGGCTTGCGCCGCCTTGCCCTGTTCCGGCCTTCTCCGAGGAGAGGGGAAGCGGAGACCCCTTGCGGGATTGCTCCCTGGCGCGACGGGAATGGAGCCCGCCGTGCCCGGGCGATGCCGGCATCCGTGCGCGCCAGGCGCGCACGGGCCGTCACATCACTTGATGATCTTCGCCACCACGCCGGCGCCGACCGTGCGGCCGCCTTCGCGGATCGCGAAACGCAGGCCTTCGTCCATCGCGATCGGGTTGATCAGCGCCACCAC
>JAEWZE010000105.1 GCA_023395465.1 Pseudomonadota bacterium | reverse complement strand
GCCCACGCCGCCGACCCCGCCGTCGGCCGCTGGAAGACCATCGACGACGAGACGGGCCAGCCCAAGTCGATCGTCGAGATCAGCCAGAACGCGAACGGCACGTTCAGCGGCCGCATCGTCGAGCTGCTCAATCCGAGCAAGCCCAACCCGGCCTGCGACAAGTGCAAGGACGACCGCAAGGGCAAGCCGATCACCGGCATGGAGATCATCCGCGGCATGAAGCGCGATGGCGACGACTATTCGGGCGGCACCATCCTCAAGCCCGACGAGGGCAAGGTGTACAAGTCCAAGATGGAACTGGTCGAGGGCGGCAGCAAGCTCGAGGTCTCGGGCTGCGTGGCCTTCATCTGCAAGTCGCAGGTGTGGCTGCGCCAGTAGGCGCCTGCCCTTCCCGCCTTCCAGGCCCGGCCGCTGCGCCGGGCTTTTTTTGGGGCGGCGCCGGATCAGGCCGCTCCACGGGGCCATGCGATAATCCGCCACCCCCGCAGAACGACCCGACATGCCCCGCCCCGCCATCGTCACCAGCGCCCTGCCCTACGGCAACGGCCACCTCCACATCGGCCACCTGGTCGGCTACATCCAGGCCGACATCTGGGTGCGCGCGCGGCGCCAGGCGGGCGGCACGGTGCATTTCGTCTGCGCCAACGACACCCACGGCACGCCGATCATGCTGGCGGCGGAGAAGGCCGGAGTGCCGCCCGAGGACTTCATCCAGGGCACACAGGCCAGCCAGGAGCGCGACTTCGCGGACTTCCGCGTCGACTTCGACTGGTACCACTCCACCCATTCGGCCGAGAACCGCGAACTGACGGAGCGCTTCTACGCCGCGCTCGAGGCGGGCGGACACATCGACCGCCGTTCGATCGAGCAGCTCTACGATCCGGTCAAGCAGATGTTCCTGCCCGACCGCTACGTCAAGGGCACCTGTCCCAGCTGCGGCACGGCCGACCAGTACGGCGACAACTGCGAGTCCTGCGGCGCCACCTATGCGCCGACCGAACTGAAGAACCCGCGCTCGGTGGTGTCGGGCGCCACGCCGGAACTGCGCGCCTCCGAGCACTTCTTCTTCAAGGTCGGCGATTTCACCGACGCCCTGCGCGACTGGCTCGAGGGCGAGGTCGCCATCCCGGGGGTGAAGGCCAAGCTGCGCGAGTGGATCGACGCCGAGGGCGGGCTGCGCGATTGGGACATCTCCCGCGACGCGCCCTACTTCGGCTTCGAGATCCCCGGTCACCCGGGCAAGTACTTCTATGTCTGGCTGGATGCGCCGATCGGCTACTTCTCCAGCCTGCTGGCGCTTGCGCGCAGCGGCCGCAAGCCCGGCTTCGACGAGGCCGCGTTCGAGCGCCTGCTGCGTCCCGGCCCGGAGGCCGAACTGCGCCACTTCATCGGCAAGGACATCGTCAACTTCCACGGCCTGTTCTGGCCGGCGGTGCTCGGCGGCAACGGCTTGCGCCTGCCCGACCGGCTGCACGTGAACGGCTACCTGATGGTGGACGGCGCGAAGATGAGCAAGTCACGCGGCACGTTCGTGATGGCGCGCACCTACCTCGACAGCGGACTCGACCCGGAGGCGCTGCGCTACTACTTCGCTGCCAAGTCCTCCGGTGGCGTGGACGACCTCGACCTCAACCTGTCGGACTTCGTCGCCCGCGTGAACAGCGACCTGGTCGGCAAGTTCGTCAACATCGCCAGTCGCTGCTCGAAGCTGCTGCAGACCCAGTTCGACAACGTCCTGCCCGCCACCACCCCGGAGGGAGCGAGCGAGGGCTGGGTCGACCAGGCGGGTGCGGTCCGCACCGGCGTGCGCAATGCCAGCCTGCTTGCGCCGCAGGATTACGAAGCGGGCAATTTCGCCGCGGTGGCGCGCAACGCCATGGCCGCCGCCGACAGCGTCAACGAGTACATCGCGCAGACCGCGCCCTGGGCCCTGGCCAAGGATCCGGCGCGCCGCGCCGACCTGCACCTGGTGCTGGCGACCGCGCTGCAGGCCTTCGCCGACATCGCCGGCATGCTCAAGCCGATCCTCCCGGGCATCGTCGAACGCATCGAGCAGTACTTCGGCGGCGACGTGGTACTGCAGCCGGGACGGTTCACCGAACTCGACGGCCGCACGCTCGCCAGCTACAGCCCGCTGTTCACCCGGATCGACCCCAAGCAGATCGACGCCATGACCGAAGCCTCCAAGGACACCCTCGCCACGCCACCGGCGGCCACCCCGGCGCAGCCGGGGGAATCGAAGCCTGCCGCATCGCCCGCCCCGCCGGCGCTTGCAGCCGAAGCCGCCACCGGCCTGGTCAGCATCGAGGATTTCGCGCGGCTCGACTTGCGCATCGGCAAGGTGCTCGAGTGCGGTTTCGTCGACGGATCGGACAAGCTGCTGCGCTTCCTGCTCGATGCTGGCGAACTGGGCCGGCGCCAGATCTTTTCCGGCATCCGCGCCAGCTATGCCGAGCCGGAGAAGCTGGTGGGCCGCAGCGTCGTGTTCATCGCCAACCTCGCCCCGCGCAAGATGCGTTTCGGCATCAGCGAAGGGATGATCCTGTCGGCCGGCTTCGACGGTGGCGCGCTGGCCCTGCTCGACGCCGACGCAGGTGCGCAGCCCGGCATGCCGGTACGCTGATGTCCCGCCACGGCCCATGCCCATGCAGCTGGCGCTGTTCGACTTCGACCATACGCTGACCACCTGCGACACCTATTCGCGGTTCCTGCGCACGGTCGCCACGCCCGGACAGCTGGCGAGCGCGCGGTGGACGGTCGGCCCCTGGCTGCTGGGCTATCGCGCGGGGCTGGTCACGGCCGCCGCGATCCGTGCCCGCGCCTCTCGGGCAGCGTTCGCCGGGCGCGATGCGGCCGCAATCGCGGACCTGGCCGCCCGATACGCACGCGAACAGCTGCCGGGGCTGCTGCGGCCGGACAGGGTCCGGCGGCTCGAATGGCATCGCGCGCAGGGGCACCGGATCGCGGTGGTGTCGGGCTCGCTCGACCTGTACCTGCGGCCCTGGTGCGAACGGCACGGGCTGGACCTGATGTGCAACCGGCTGCAGTCGGTCGACGGGCGGCTGACCGGGCGCTACGACGGTGGCGACATCGGCCCGCGCAAGGCGCGCGAGATCGGACTGCGCTACGTGCTGGACGACTACGAACGCATCCACGCCTACGGCGACAGCAGCGAGGATCGCGGAATGCTCGCCCTCGCCCACGAGCGCTGGTACCGCGGCAGGCGGATCGCATGACCCTGCGTCCCACGCCCACGCTGGTCGAGCGTCTCGACCGGCTGCTGCCGCAGACGCAGTGCGGACAATGCGGATTCGACGGCTGCCGGCCGTATGCCGAGGCGATGGCGCGCGGCGAAGCGGGCATCGACCGCTGCCCACCCGGCGGCGATGCCGGCGCGCGCGCACTCGCGCGCCTGCTCGAGGTGCCGGTCGCGCCCTACGACCGCGGTCGCGGAACCTGGCTTCCGCCACGCGTGGCGGTCATCGTCGAGGCCGACTGCATCGGCTGCACCAAGTGCATCCAGGCCTGCCCGGTCGACGCCATCGTCGGCGCCAGCAAGCTGATGCACACCGTGCTGCCATCGCTGTGCACCGGCTGCGACCTGTGCGTGCCGGCCTGCCCGGTCGACTGCATCGTGATGCAGCCGGCATCCGGGACAGGCTAGCCGCCGTCGCGTCGAACCGACCGCCAGTTACCTGCTGCAGGCCGAGCAGATCCGCTCGACCTCGTAACCCTTCTCGCGCAGCTTCTCGACCACCCCGTCCTCGCCCAGCAGGTGCAGCGCGCCGACCACCACCAGCACGTCGTTGCCGTCCGGCGCGCGCAGCTTGGCCTCCAGCTTCGGCACCCAGGCCTCGTTGCGCTCGACGTTGATGCGCCGGTACAGGCCCGGGAACTCGCGACGCATGTCCGCCGCCATGCCGGCCCACAGCGCCTCGGCGTCGCCGCTGCGCCAGGCCGCGTGCAGCTTGTCGATCTCGGCGCGGCCCTCGGCGGCGCCTTCCAGCGATTGCTGCAGGAACTGCAGCTGCTCGGCGCGGTCCATGCCGTCGAGGAAGGCGACCTGCTCGGCGCCGGTTTCCAGGCCCGAGGTCGCCTTGCCCGTCTCGCCGGCCTTCTTCGCAAGGTGCGCATCCAGGCCCAGCGCCGGATCGAGGCCGGCCTTGCGCATTTCGGTGACGGTAACCATCAGCCCGACGAACCAGGGCTCGAACATCTGCATGGCCTGCGGCGGCAGCTGCATCTGCTGCAGTTCCGCGGCGTTGGCCTCCAGCCATGCCGCCAGCGCCTGGCGCGTGTCGTCCGGCAACTCGCTGTCGAGCGTGGTCCCGTCGGTGCGCAGTGCCGCCTGTCCCATCTGCATGCCCAGCATCGGCGAACCCAGTTCCTCCGGCGGGATCTCGAACACCACCTTCTCTGCATCGGCGAGCGCGACATCCACGTCGCGCGACAGCGGATAGTCCTCCGGACGCAGCAGGTGGAACGAGCCGAGCAGGTACAGCGAGCTGTCCTGGTCCGAGACCTTCCACATCAGCGGCACGGGCGCCTTGTCGCCGGCGGTATCGGCGTGCGCCGCGCCAGCGAACGCCAGGAAGGTGGCAACGGCCAGGGCGGGACGGATCATGTGGCGGGCGGCGTTCCAGCGAAGTCGCATCGTGTGTCCTTTCGTTGTGTGGCAATCGTCGTCCAGGACGCAGACGGTCCGATGGATGTGACGCGAGCGGCCTGGAATGGCCCGAACAGAGCGGTGCCCTGCAAGTGTAGCGGCCGGCCGTGCAGGTCCATGGGATCGCCGGCCAGCGTGTGGTGTCGCAGCCTAGGGCCTGGCGTACTTCTTCTCGCCGGCGGTGATCGCCAGGTCGAGGCGGTTCTCCGGCGGCGGCAGCGGGCAGGTGGCGAAATCGGTGAACACGCACGGCGGGTTGTAGGCGCGGTTGAAGTCGACCAGCAGGCTGCCGTCGGCAGCGGGCGCGGCCGTGTAGAGGTAGCGGCCGGCACCGTAGCTGTCGTGTCCGCTGGTGCGATCGGCGAACACCAGGAACAGGCCGCCGTCCTCGCCTTCGAGCGCTTCGAGGCGGTACGTGGCGCCGCCGTGTTCGAATTCGACGAGGCCCGGATTGGGCTGCGGCGCCTGCTGGCTGGTGATATCCATGATCTGGAGGGTCTTGCCGGCCGGGTGCGCGACGAAGCGGGCCGGCACGCGCCAGGCCGGATCGGCCGGCCAGTAGTCCAGCGGTCCCAGCCGTGTCAGGGTGTCGGCTTCGGCGTGCTTGACGCGCAGCGCCCTGCGCCCGCCGCGCTCGACCAGCGACAGCTGGCCCCTGCCCGCGTCGAAGCCGACGAGGGTCGGCGTCGCGGACAGGTCGGACTGCAGTTCGAAGCGGTCCGCGGCCGCTTCGCCGTCGACCGTCAGGCCGGCATCGGCTTCGGGCGTGAGCCAGACCTTGCCGCCCTGCTGCTGCAGCAGGCCGAGCTTGTCAGGCCCCTTCGCCAGGCGGATGCCGTTGGTCGCACCGCTGCCGACATAGTGGGCGGGCAGCTCGATCCAGTGCAGGCCGACCAGGCTGGCCCAGCCGTCGGGTTCGAGCAGGCGAGCGCGACGCTCCGCGCGCCAGGCCTGGTTGTCCGCGACGAACGCGGGATCGGCCGCGACCGGACCGGTGTCTTCCTGCATCGCGCCATCGCCACCGCCGCCGCTACAGGCGGCCAGCAGCAGCGCCAGCGCCGTGCCGGCGGTCCCCACCACCATCCTCGTCATCATCGCCCCCTCAGGAACCATCGATCGATCTCGGCCAGCCGGAAATGCGCCCAGGTCGGACGCCCGTGGTTGCACTGCCCCGAACGCTCGGTGGCTTCCATCTGCCGCAGCAGCGCGTTCATCTCGGGAAGCGTGAGGCGCCGGTTGGCGCGCACCGCGCCGTGGCAGGCCATGGTCGACAGCAGCTCGTCGCGCGCGCCGCGCACGCGCAGGCTTTCGCCGCGCTCGCGCAGGTCCGCGAGCACGTCGCGCAGCAGCGCTTCGGTCTCGCCGTCGGCCAGCAGTGCCGGCACGCTGCGCAGCAGCAGGCTTTGCGGCCCCGCGCGCGAGACCTCGAAGCCCAGCTCGGCCAGGGTCGCGGCTTCCTGCTCGGCCACGTCGGCCTCGCGCTCGGACACCGCAAGCGCCTGCGGCACGAGCAGCGGCTGGGTGCGCAGTCCTTCGCTGTCGTGCGCAGCCTTGAGCCGCTCGTAGCCGATGCGTTCGTGGGCGGCATGCATGTCCACCACGATCAGGCCGTCGGCGGCCTCACTGAGGATGTAGATGCCGTGCAGCTGCGCCACCGCATAGCCCAGCGGCGGCACGCCCGCGGCGTCATCGGCACGCGGCAGCGCCGGCGCCTGCTGCGCGGCGGCCGACGGCTGCGCATACAGGGCGGCATAGGCCGCACGCGCTTCATCGACCTGCAGCGTCATCGGCACCTGCGGGCCGGACGAGGCAGCCCACGCCGGCCGGGCCTGCGCGAACGCATCCGCTGGCCCGGCCCGGTCGCCATCGTCGCCGGAGATCATGCCGGGCACGGCGCCCGGCAGCGAGGAGTCCGTCGCCGCCAGCCCCGCACGCGTACCGGCCAGCGCATCGTGCAGGGTGCGGTAGACGAAATCGTGGACCAGGCGCGCGTCGCGGAAGCGCACTTCGTGCTTGGCCGGGTGCACGTTGACGTCGACGCGGGTCGGATCCAGCGCCAGGAACAGTACGTACGCCGGCTGCCGGCCGTGGTACATCACGTCGGCGAACGCCTGCTTCACCGCGTGCGCCACGCTGCGGTCGCGCACCGAGCGGCCGTTGACGTACAGGTACTGCTGGTCCGCGCTGGCGCGAGAGTACGCGGGCTGCGCGATCCAGCCATGCAGGCGCAGGCCCGCGCCCTCGTGTTCGATGCGCAGCGCGTGTTTCGAGAACTCCTCGCCCAGCGTCTCGAGCAGCCGCTCGCCGGCGAACAGCGCGCCACCGGAGCGGTCGAACGCGCGGTAGCGCCGCGACGCCTTGCCGTTGTGCGACACGCGCAGCTCGACGTCGGGCCTGGCCAGCGCCAGCGAGCGCAGCCATTCCTCGATGTGGCCCAGCTCGGTGCGTTCGGCGCGCAGGAACTTGCGCCGCGCCGGCACGTTGTAGAACAGGTCGCGCACTTCCACCGTGGTGCCGGGCGGATGCGACCTGGGCGCAACCTCGCCGACGCGTCCCCCCTCGATGAGCAGTTCGGCGCCATGCGCATCGGCCGGTCGCCGCGTCGCCAGCCGCATCCGGCTGACCGAGGCGATCGACGGCAGCGCTTCGCCGCGGAAACCGAGGGTGGCCACGGACTCCAGGTCGTCGAGGCTGGCGATCTTGCTGGTGGCATGTCGCGAGACCGCCAGCGGCAGTTCGTCGGCGGGCATGCCGCCACCGTCGTCG
Source organism: Pseudomonadota bacterium (assembly GCA_023395465.1). Taxonomy (GTDB): domain Bacteria; phylum Pseudomonadota; class Gammaproteobacteria; order Xanthomonadales; family Xanthomonadaceae; genus Luteimonas. The sequence continues at coordinate 1,788 of JAEWZE010000105.1, read as the reverse complement.
CGCACGCGGATCAGGCGCACGCCGCCTTCTTCCAGGTCGAGGTCGATGCGCGTCGCGCCCGCGTCGAGCGCGTTCTCGACCAGTTCCTTGACCACCGACGCAGGTCGTTCGACGACCTCGCCTGCGGCGATCTGGTTGATCAGGGTGTCGGGCAGGGGCTGGATGGGCACTTGCGCATGATAGCGGCGCGCGCCGGTCGGACGCGAAAGCGGATGCGCGAGGCGTGGATCCGGGAAGGATTGTCGCCGCGCGGCGAAGCGGGCATTTCCTGCAGGCGAACGGCCCGATCGCCGCGCCCCGCGCCGATGCGCGTTACGGGCTGCCGCCGGCGCTCGCCACCTGGCCGGCCGCGGCGCGCGCGGCATACAGCGTGCCCGGCGGCGGCTGGCTGGAGAAATACGTGTGCACGCCATCGAGGATCGCGCGCGCCACGGTGCCCTGGAACTTCGGGTCGACCAGACGCTTCTCTTCCTCGGCGTTGGACAGGAAGGCGGTCTCGACCAGCATCGCCGGCATGTCCGAGGTGCGCAGCACGGCGAAGTTCGCGCGTTCGATGTGCGGCTTGTGGTTGTTGCCGATGCGCTTGAGGCCGTCGAGGATGTGGTTGCCCGCGTCCTCGGAGGCCTTCATCTGCCCGCTCTGGGTCAGATCGAGCAGCACGCTGGTGAGCACGCTGTCGTTCGACGGGGCGCGCACGCCGCCGATCAGGTCGGCCGCGTTTTCCTTGTCGGCCAGCCAGCGGGCGCGCTGCGAGGAAGCGCCGCGCAGCGACAGCACGTACACCGAGGAGCCCTTGGCATTGCGGTTCTCGGCCGCATCGGCGTGGATCGAGATGAACATGTCGGCCCGGGCCTGGCGCGCAACGCGTGCGCGATTGGTCAGGGGAATGAACACATCGCGATCGCGCACCAGGTGCGCGCGCAATCCGGGCGTGGCGTTGACCTGGCGCGCCAGCTCGCGGGCGATGGCCAGGGTGATGTCCTTCTCGCGCTTGCCGGTCGGGCCGATCGCGCCCGGGTCTTGGCCACCATGACCGGGATCGATCGCCACCACCAGGTGGCGCATGCCGGGCTGCATGCGGATGCGCGATGCATCGCTGGGCATCGCCGGACGCGGCGGCTCGGCCGGCGTCGGCGCGGGTGTGGGGGCCGTTGCCGGCGGCGTGGTCACCACCGCAGCAGTGCGCTGGCCGGCAAGGATTGCAGCCGGCGAGGATGAAGGCGTGCTGCTGGCCGCGACGCCTGCCGCAGCAACCTGGGCCGGCGCGCTGGTCGGTGCGGGGGTCGGCGTGGCGGGTGCGGCGGCGCTGGCGCTGGCCTGCTGCTGCACCTGTGCGGTCAGCAGGGCGGTGGCCCGCGCAGCATCGGTGCGCGACTGCGCGTTCTCGGCCGGCGCGGGCGCGACTGAGCCCCCCACAGCGGCCGCCTGCGACTGCACCGCCGGTGGCGTCGCCGGGCGGCTGGTGGCCACGGCAGGGCCATCACCCGGCCATTCGATCACCAGCTTGGATTCATTGCCCTCGCGCTGCATCTGCGGACGGAACGGCGCCACCGATTCGGCAAGGTCGAAGACGACACGGAAAGTGCCCGGGACCGGCTGTCCGGTACGCACCGCCGTGACCACGCCCTGCGCGGCCGGCATCTTCAGGTTGCGTACGGCGCTGGAGTCGGGGAAATCGACCACCAGGCGGTTCGGGCCGGCCAGCGACAGGGTCTTGTAGCCGCCACTGCCGACCAGCGAGATCTCGGCACGGGTGCCGGTCGCGCCGGTGTTCAGCAGGACCTGGCG
>JAEWZE010000035.1 GCA_023395465.1 Pseudomonadota bacterium | reverse complement strand
AGGTCGTCGCAGTAGGCCTGGCTCTCCGCGGCCTGGGCGAGATCGAAGATGTGCGGCGCGCTGGTCGGCACCTGGACGCCACGATAGCCGAGTCCCGCGGCCCATCCGGCGAGGCTGTCCAGGCGATTGAACGGGGGCTCGTCGCCGATGAACTGGGCCAGGAACAGCGCCGGGCCCTGGAGTGTCCGCATGCCGAACCACCTGATGCAATCGATTGCATCCGATCCTAGCATGCGATGATCGGGGCACGCGTTGTGCACTGCATCGGACGCATCCGGGACGGGGACATGGCCACCATCTACGACATCGCCAGGCACGTCGGCGTCTCGGCGGGCACTGTGTCCCGCGCGCTGTCGCGGCCCGAGAAGGTGCTGCCGGAGACGCGCCGGCGCATCGAGCAGGCCGCCGCCACGCTGGGCTACGTCCCCAATGCCTCGGCCCGGACGCTCAAGACCCAGCGCAGCGGCAAGATCCTGATCACGGTGCCGGACATCGGCAACCCGTTCTTCGCCCAGATCCTCAAGGGCGCGGAGGAGGCCGCGCAGGCGGCGGGCTACGCGGTCCTGCTCGGCGATACCGAGCACCAGGCCGAGCGCGAGGAGCGCTACGCGCAGATGCTGCCGCGCAACCAGGCCGACGGCCTGATCGTCCTCGGCCACCGGCTGCCGCCGACCGCACGGGAGATCGTCCGCCAGCTCGGCGCGAGGGCGCCGGTGGTCAATGGATGCGAGTTCGATCCGACTCTGGGGATCCCCAGCGTCCACATCGACAATGCGGCCGCGGCACGCACGGCGATGGAGCACCTGTACGGACTGGGGCACGCGCGCATTGCCGTGGTCGGCGGTCCGCCCGACAACCCGCTGCATCGCCAGCGCCTGGAAGGCGCCAGGGCGGCGGCCCTGGCGCACGGCCGCCTGGAGTTGCTGATGCCGGTGCCGGGGGACTTCTCCGTGGAGTCCGGCCATCTGGCGGCGACGCGGTTCCTGGGCCAGTCGCCCGCGCCGACCGCGGCATTCTGTTTCAGCGACCAGATGGCGCTGGGGGCGCTCGCGGCGTGCAGGGACCTGGGCATCGGCGTGCCGGAGGCGTTCTCCGTGGTGGGTTTCGACGACCTGGCCTCCTCGCGCTACCTGAGTCCGCCGCTGACGACCATCAGCCAGCCCATGCGGGAGATCGGCGTCCGTGCGGCCCGGCTCCTGCTCGCCATCCTCCGGGCGGAGGACGTGCCTCGCCAGCAGACCCTGGATTTCAGCCTGATGCTGCGCGGGTCGACCGCGCCGCCGCCGCAACAACGCCTCTGACGCATGGCGCCGGGCGGCGGGCGGCGGGCGCCGGGCCGTGCGCGCTGCGATCCCGCCCGGAGCGCCGGGAGCAGCGAAGCGGGCAGGGCGCGGGTAGGGTGCTCCCCCTGCCGCCGGCGGAATACATCGATGCAGCCGTCGACCCTTCGGGAGCGGAACGGAAGGCGCTCCACACCGCTAAAATGGCCGTTTCCCCGCAAGCCGCCGAGCCAGCCGTGACCCTCGCTTCCACCCGCACGATCAAGCAGGACGATCTGATCCAGTCGATCGCCGACGCCCTCCAGTACATCAGCTACTACCACCCGGTCGACTACATCCGGAACCTGTCCGCCGCCTACGAGCGCGAGGAGTCTCCGGCGGCCAAGGACGCGATCGCGCAGATCCTGATCAATTCGCGCATGTGCGCCGAGGGCCATCGCCCGATCTGCCAGGACACCGGCATCGTCACCGTGTTCCTGGAAGTGGGCATGGACGTGCGCTGGGAGGGTTTCACCGGCTCGCTCGAGGACGCCGTCAACGAGGGCGTGCGCCGCGCCTACAACCACCCCGACAACAAGCTGCGCGCCTCGGTGCTGGCCGACCCGGCCGGCAAGCGCCAGAACACGAAGGACAACACCCCGGCCGTGGTCAACATGAAGATCGTCGCCGGCAACACGGTCGACGTGATCGTGGCGGCCAAGGGCGGCGGCTCGGAGGCCAAGAGCAAGTTCGCCATGCTTAACCCCTCGGATTCGATCGTCGACTGGGTGCTCAGGACCGTGCCGACCATGGGCGCGGGCTGGTGCCCGCCGGGCATGCTCGGCATCGGCATTGGCGGCACCGCCGAGAAGGCGATGCTGCTGGCCAAGGAAGCGCTGATGGAGCCGATCGACATCCAGGACCTGATCGCGCGCGGCCCGTCCAGCCGCGCCGAAGAGCTGCGCCTGGAGCTGTACGAGAAGGTCAATGCGCTCGGCATCGGCGCGCAGGGCCTCGGCGGCCTGACCACGGTGCTGGACATCAAGGTCAAGGACTACCCGACCCACGCGGCCAACCTGCCGGTGGCGATGATCCCCAACTGCGCCGCCACCCGCCACGCGCACTTCACCCTCGACGGCAGTGGGCCGGTGGCGCTGGACCCGCCCTCGCTGGAGGACTGGCCCAAGCTCACCTACAACCCGCACAACGCGCGCCGCGTCGATCTCGACACGATCACCCCGGAAGACGTCACCACCTTCAAGCCCGGCGAAGTGCTGCTGCTCAACGGGAAAATGCTCACCGGCCGCGACGCCGCGCACAAGCGCATGGTCGACATGCTCAACCGGGGCGAGGAACTGCCGGTCGACCTCAAGGGCCGCTTCATCTACTACGTGGGCCCGGTCGATCCGGTGCGCGACGAAGTGGTGGGCCCGGCCGGCCCGACCACGGCCACGCGCATGGACAAGTTCACCGAGCAGGTGCTGGCACAGACCGGCCTGTTGGGCATGATCGGCAAGGCCGAGCGCGGCCCGGTGGCACTGGAGGCGATCCGCAGGCACAGGTCGGTGTACCTGATGGCGGTCGGCGGCTCGGCCTACCTGGTGTCCAAGGCGATCAAGGCGGCCAAGGTCGTCGGCTTCGCCGACCTCGGGATGGAGGCGATCTACGAGTTCGAGGTCCGCGACATGCCGGTGACGGTGGCGGTCGATGCCACCGGCGAGTCGGTGCACCAGACCGGACCGAAGCAGTGGCAGGCGCGGATCGGCAAGATCCCGATCGTCGAGATCGCCTGACGCAGTCCGCGAAGCCGGCGTCCGCCGGCCTCGCGCATGGTGCGGCGTCGTCGGCTGCCGTGGGGTGCCACGGCGGCAGCGGCAGGCGATACTCCGCGTCCCGCCCTGCACAGGTCCGCGCGCATGACTGTCACCCTGTACGGCTCCCGCAGCACCGCCTCGCTGGTCGTGCACTGGCTCCTGATCGAACTCGGCGTCGCGCACGAGCTGCGCCTGCTCGATTTCGACCAGCGCGAGCACAAGTCCGCCGACTACCTCGCCCTCAATCCGCAGGGCAGGGTGCCGACCCTGGTGATCGATGGCCAGGTGCTGACCGAGTCCGCCGCGATCGCCATGCACCTGGCCGACCTGCACCTGTCGGCGGGTCTCGCGCCGGCGCCCGGCACGCCGGAACGAGCGGCCTACTACCGCTGGATGTTCTTCTGCGCCTACACGCTGATGCCCGCCTACCGGCGCTGGTTCTACCCGCACGAGCCCGCCGGCGAAGATCAGATCGCCCAGGTGCAGGCGCGGGCCCTGGCCGAGCTGGAGGCCGCGTGGCAGCAGGTGGACACGCACCTGGCCGCGGACGGCCCCTACCTGCTGGGGGACCAGCGCAGCGCCGCGGACTTCCTGCTCACCATGCTGATGCGCTGGTCGCGCAACCTGCCGCGGTCCAGCGACAGCTGGCCCGCGCTGGCCGCGCATGCGGCGCGGATGAAGGCGCTGCCCTCGTTCGCCGAGGTCTACCGTCGCGAAGGCCTGACCGACTGGACCTGAGTGCGACCGCCTAGACCTGGGAGCGCACCGGCCGGACCAGCTTCTCGGCCAGCTTCTGGCGCAGCGGCCGGCGCTGCCACATCGCGTGGTCGTACTGCACGGCCTGCTCGAGGTCGCGCTCGAAGGCCTCGGTCATGCACGCGGCAAAGCCCGGGTCGTAGACGTTGAGGCTGGCCTCGTCGTTGAGCCGGAACGAGCGGATGTCGAAATTGGTCGAACCCACCGACACCAGCTCGCCGTCCACCACCAGCAGCTTCACATGGATCATCGTCGGCCGGTACTCGTGGATCTCCACGCCGCCGGCCAGCAGCTCGCCCCACGACGCCTTGGACGCGTAGCGCACGGCCTCCGAATCGATGTGCTGCCCCGGCAGCAACACGCGGACACGGACGCCGCGGCCACGGGCCGCGAGCAGGGCCTGGGCGATCAGCGGGTCGGGCACGAAGTAGGCCGCACACAGGTCGATGCTGGTGCAGGCGGCCGCGATCGCGGTCAGGTACATCAGGTGCATGCTCTCGCTGCCGCCCGCCGGCGAGGCGATGAACAGGTGCGCGTCCGCGTCGCCGGCGTGTTCGAGTGCAGGAAAGTAGTCCTCGCCGTTGAGCAGTTCGCCGGTGGTCTTGATCCAATTGTCGTTGAAGGCGGCCTGCATCTGTGCCACCACCGGACCCTCCACGCGGAAATGGGTCTCCCGCCAGTGGTCCGGATCCTGCGCGTGGCCGCTCCACTGGTCGGCGATGCCCACGCCCCCGGTGAAACCGATCGTCCCGTCCACCACCAGCAGCTTGCGGTGGGTGCGATTGTTCATGCGGCTAATGTTGTACCAGCGCAGCGGGCGGTAGCGCTCCAGCCGCACGCCCGCGTCCTGCATCAGTTCCAGCAGCTCGTCGTCCATCTTCAGGCTGCCCGCCCAGTCCACCACGAGGTGCACGGAGACCCCGGCCCTGGCGCGACCGCACAGGGCATCGGCCACCGCGCGTCCGATGTCCCCCGACCAGTAGATGTAGGTTTCCATGGTGATGTTGCGCCGCGCGCCGCGGATGGCCTCGAGCATCGCCGGGAAGATCTCGTCGCCGTTGTGGAAGGCCTGGATGCGATTGCCTCCGAGGATCCCCGGCCCGAGCAGCACGCCCATCTCGCGCTTGAACTGCGGATCGCACACTCCGTGGCGGTGCTCGACCTTCTTCTCGATCTTCTTCTCGGGCGTGGCGAAGTTCATCGCGAGCGCGGCGGCGGCGATGGTGGCCACGATCGTCAGGGCGATGGTCCAGCTCATGGGCGGTATTCCCGGGTGGCGGGGATCGGGTTGCGGGCGTCGCGGCCTGCCTGCGCGACGCCGGCAGGGGCGCGGTCGGGTTCAGTCCGGGCGCGGCGCGAACCATTCCTGCAGCGACACTCCCAGCCCGACGTACGTCGCCTTGTGGTTGTAGTCGATCAGGCTCTCGCCGTAGCCGTGGAATACCTGCAGGCGGCCGCGCATCGGCAGCGACTCGTGGATCGGGAAGCCCCAGTCGAACTGCAGCGCGCCGCGCGAGCGGTCGCCGCCGCGCAGCGAATGGCGCGCCATCAGCGAGAACTCGTTGCGCCCGCGCAGGTAGGTCAGGGTCGCGTCGCCGCGGCCGATGTAGTCCTCCATCCCCGGGTTGTCGTCGTCGCTGCCGTCGCTCACCCGGATCCAGGGCCGCAGCATCAGCGCCCAGTTGTCCCGGTCCAGGCCAATGTTGAACATGATCCGGTTCCAGCTGCGCGACATCGGATCGCCGCGTCCGTTGGACTGGTGGTTGATGCCGACCGCCGCCATCCGCCCGTTCCAGCCGCCGATGCTGTAGCCGTTGCGGAACACCAGCAGCACTTCGGGCTCGTAGTTGGTCTCGCGGAAGGGGCGCGACTGGTCCCCGTTGTAGACCTGCCAGCGCGAACTCTGGGTATAGCCCATCCAGATATCGCCGTTGTCGCCGAACAGGTTCTCCACGGCCTTGGTCTTGAAGCTGAGCTGGAACTTGGTCTCCAGCGAATCCAGGCCCATCGGCGAGGTCACGGTGTTGTCGGGATTCGCCGAGCGCGGCATGTCGTTGACGTCGGAGGTCCAGAACACCGGCATCAGGTAGACCGGTTTGTAGACGCGGAAGTTGAAGATCCCCAGCTTGGAGTCGCGCGCCAGTTCCCAGCGGCTGTCGAGCAGCGAGCCGCGCCCGGCGTTGCCCAGCGCCTCGTCGAGCGGATCCTCGTGACGGAACAGCCGTCCCTCGTCCACGGCGGTGGTCGCAGGCGCGGCGTCGAGCGCCTCGCGGGCGCGGGCAGCGGCGATGTCGGCTTCTTCCGGGCCGGTGGCGCGGCGGCCGGCGAGTCCGTCGTAGCAGGCCAGCCGGGCGGCATCGACCAGCAGCGCGGCGCAGCCTTCCAGGGTGGTCGGGGTCTGCGCCAGGCAGGGCGTGGCGGTGAACGCCAGCGCGGCGAGCGTGGCGGGGACGAGGGATCGGGTCATGGCTGGGCCGCGGGAGGTTCGAGGAGGTTGGTGTCGGCCGCGGCCGCTTGCTGCGCGTCCGCCAGCTGGCGATCGATGTCGCGGTTGACCGAGGTGTCGGCGTCGGTGCCGTGGACCGGCTCGGGACGGGCCGCGGAAGGTTCGTCCGCGGACTGGCGTGCGGTGAGGATGTGGTAGGTGGTGCGCGGCGGCTCGATCCCTTCCCGCGCGAACGCGGCCTTGACCAGGCGGATCGACTCGCTGCGCACCTTGCCCAGGTCGCTCTGGCGCTGGTCGACCCAGCCGAAGAACCGCAGCACGATCCCGGCCGCGCCGTACTCGTGCACGGTCCACGACGGTCCGGGATCCTGCAGCAGGCCCTCGACCCGGCAGATCTGTTCCAGCGCCAGCGACTGCGCGGCGCGGATCGACTGGCCCATGTCGATCGGGATGGTGAAGTCGAAGCGGCGGTTGGGATTGCGCGTGTAGTTGAGGATGATCGCCTTGAACACCAGGGCGTTGGGCAGGCGCAGTTCGTTGCCGTCGAGCGTCATCAGCACGGTGGTGCGCGAGTGCAGCGCCACCACCTTGCCCTCGTTGCCGTCCACCACCACGTGGTCGCCGGGTGCGAACGGCTGGCGCAGGCTGAGCAGGATGCCCGCGACATAGTTCTCCGCGATGTCCTTGAAGGCGAAGCCGAGCACCAGGCCGACCACGCCCGCCGATCCGAGCACTGCGGTGACCAGCGCGGTGGCATTGAGCAGGTTGAGCGCCACCACCACGCCGAACAGGATGATCACGGTCCGCACCACGTTGCGGATCAGCCCGTTCATGTACGGATTGCCGGTGCGCAGCCGCAGCAGGTGCAGGCGCCGCGAGACGAAGCCGGCGAGCCAAGCCGAGAACACGATGATCAGGATCGCCACCGCCAGCAGCGGCAGCCAGGCGATGAACTCGGTCAGGCCTAGCGACAGCTTGTCGAACGCGAATTGGAAACGCCCGCGCAGGTCGGTTTCCGGCGGGGCGGGCACCTGCGCCTCCGCTGCTCCGGACCGATCCTCCGCCGCCGCTGGCGCGGGCGCCGGCTCCGCCGTGGGAGCCGGCGACTGCCCAGCCTGCATCGCGATGGCGGGCGCGGCCGCGGACAGTCCGGCGAGCAGCAGCAGGGACAGCAACAGGAAGGCGAACCTGCGCAAGGTGCGCGACGGCAATGCGGGCATGCGGGCGGGATGTCGGAAAAGCGGCAGTCTAGCCGCGCGCCTGCAAGACCGCGTCAATCGGTCCACCAGGCCAGCGCGAAGATGCCGATCATCGCGAAGGCCAGGGTGAGCTTGAGCACGATGCCGACGAAGATCCCGAACCAGGTGCCGACCCCGACCTTGGTGGCGCGTCCGAGGTCATGGTGGGCGATGCCCCGGCGGTCGACCAGTTCGCCCACGACCGCGCCCACGAACGGACCCGCGAATACGCCCACCAGCCCGAAGAACAGTCCCACCAGCGTTCCCGCCAATGCGCCGATCACCGCCAGCCGGCTGGCGCCGACGCGCCTTGCGCCCGCGGCCGAGGCCAGGAAGTCCACGCCGATCGAGACCAGGGTGAGGATGGCCAGCACCAGCAGCGTCCATCCGCCGATCTGCTGGAAGTCGCCGGCCCAGGCCGCCAGCAGCATCCCGGCGAAGACCAGCGGCAGCCCGGGGATGGCCGGCAGTATCGTGCCGGCAACGCCGACCAGCACCAGCAGCAGCGCCAGGGCGTAATAGATCGATTGGGTGTCCATGCATGCTCCGGGGTCGGCGGCAGGCGCCGCCCGGGCATTCTGGCAAAAAAGCGGGGCGCTGCCGCAATGGCCGCGCCCCGCATCTCATTCGCGCCCTTCCCGCACGGCTGCTGCACCTCGGGTGCTGCAGCCGCCTACATCAGTAACGCGACCTCAATACAGCCAGGCGCGGCCGTTCTGCACGCGCACGTAGGAACCCTCGCGGATACCGTCCAGTTCGGCCTGGTGGACCGACGTGGTGCGGCCGTCATCCATGCGCACATGCACGGTATAGCCGCTGCGGTTGCCTTCGACCCGGTTCTGGATGGCGTTGCCGGCAACCGCGCCACCAGCCGCGCCGGCCGCTACGGCGACGTTGCGGCGGCCTTCGCTGTCGGTATTCCTGCGCGCCAGCTCCTTGGCGGCGACGGCGCCCACGATGCCGCCCAGGACCGGGCCGGCGATGTTGGTGCCGCTGTCGCGGGCGGCGGTCTGGATCGAGACCACCGTGCCGCAGTCGTAGCAGCGGCCGGACGGCGGCGCGGGCGAAGTCGATCCGTAGCCGGAGCCGTAGCCGGGCGAGGTACTGGCACAGCCGGCCAGTGCGAGCGTCGCGATGGTGGCGACACAGGTCATGCGCATGCGGATGTTCATGGAAAGCTCCTCACCTCTGGGGACGAGCGGCCACGCGTTGCGCGGCACGGTCCGGATACTGGAAGCGACGCGGTGAACACCGCGGCAATGCCTGCGTACCGACGCGCTCGCGCGCCAGCCGGTGCAGTTGCGGTTCAGTCCCGCGCGGGTTGCGCGATCAGCGGAAGTCCTGGTGGCAGGCCTTGCAGGCCTCGCCGATCTTGGCTGCCGCCTGCTGCACGCCTTCGCAGCCGACGGCCGGCGCGGCCAGGGCCGCATCGAGGGTGCCGCGGAACTGCGCCGCGTGCTGCACGAAGCGCTGGTCGTCGCGCAGCTCCGGGAAGGCGCGTTCGAAGTCGTTGCCGAGACTGCGGAGGGACTGCAGGTGGGGCAGGGTGTCGGTCGGGCTGCAGCGGTTGGCGCTGGCGTTGTCGCGCAGCTGCGCGGTCTGCGCCGCGACCACGTGCATCAGTGCGCCCGGATAGTGGTCGCGCCAGGTCTTGCGCGACTCCAGCGTGCGCAGCAGCATCACCAGCGCCACGATGCCGATGACCAGTCCCAGCAGGAAAACGAAGAGATAGCGCGAAGCGGCGGAGGGCGGCTTGCGTTCCGATCGGGTTCCCGGCGGCGTTGCGGACATGGCGGTGGCGTGGCTTGGCGTGGCCGTCGACGATAGCACGCAGCGCGCCCGTTAGACTTGCCACCCATGGATGACACGGTCTGGAACGAACGTTTTGCCGGCATCGACCGGCTGTACGGCCGCGGCGCGGTCGGTCGCCTGCGCGGCAGGCGCGTGGCGGTGGTCGGCCTGGGTGGCGTCGGCTCGTGGGTGGCCGAGGCGCTGGCGCGCAGCGCGGTCGGCCATCTCGCGCTGATCGACGCCGACGACCTGTGCCTGTCCAACACCAACCGCCAGCTGCCGGCGCTCGCCGGCGGCTATGGACGCAACAAGGCCGAGGCCATGGCCGAGCGCTGCCGGGCGATCAGCCCGGCGATCTCGCTCGACGTGGTGCCGATGTTCGTCACGCCGGGCAGCGTCGGCGAACTGCTCGACCAGCGCTTCGACCTGATCGTGGACGCCTGCGACAGTTTTCGCAGCAAGGTCGAACTGATCGCCTGGTGCCGCCGTCGCAAGTTGCCGGTGATCGCGGTGGGCGCGGCCGGCGGGCGCACCGACCCCACCCAGGTGCGGGTGCGCGACCTCTCCCGCACCGAGCATGACGCGATGCTCGCGCTGATCCGAAAGAAGCTGCGCGCCGAATTCAACTTCCCCAAGAACCGCGATCGCTACTTCGGCGTGCCCGCGATCTATTCGCTGGAGAACGTGAAGTACCCGCAGCCCGACGGCACCGTCTGCGGGTTGCGTCCGGCCGCCGGCCCCGACGCCGCGCTCAAGCTCGACTGCGGCGTGGGCCTGGGCGCGGCGACCCATATCACCGGCGCGTTCGCGTTCGCCGCGGCGGGCAAGGCGCTGGAGATCCTGCTCAAGCCGGCGAAGGGCTGAGCCGGGCGATCCAACCGCGCACGCCGGTCACGGCGCGGGCAGGGCGAACAGTCGTCGGGCGTTGGCCGTGGTGGCCGCGGCGATCTCGGCCGGATCGGCCTCGCGCAGGCGCGCGATCGTGTCCAGTACCGTGACCAGCCGGGCCGGTTCGTTGCGGCCGCCGCGGTTGTCCGAATCGGGCTGGTCGGGCGCATCGGTCTCGAGCAGCAGGTACTCCAGCGGCATGGACGCGGCCAGCCGGCGCAGGCGCCGGGCGCGATCGTAGGTCACCGGTCCGCCCAGACCCACCAGGAATCCGAGTTTCCACAGCTGCCGCGCCTGCTCCTCGCTGCCGGAGAAGCTGTGCACCACGCCGCGCAGCGTATTGGCCTGCCCGGATCCGGCGCCGCCGATCCGCCGCACCGCCGCGATCACCGCATCGACCGCGCGCCGCGCATGCACGATCACCGGCAGGTCGAACTCCCGGGCCAGGCGCAGCTGGCCCTCGAACCAGTGTTGCTGCTGGTCGCGGTCCAGGCCCTCCAGGAAATGGTCCAGGCCGCATTCGCCCACCGCGACCGGGTGTTCGCGTTCCAGCCAGTCGCGCAGGCGTTCCAGGTCGCCGGGGCGGTGCCGGTCGAGGAACACCGGGTGCATGCCGTAGGCCGGGTACAGCCCGGGTGCAGCGCCGCATGCCTCGCGCAGGCCGGGCCAGGCGTCGGCATGGGTGGCCGGAACCACCTGCAGTCGCACGCCGGCCGCCCGCGCGCGCCGCACCACCGCATCGCGGTCGACGTCGAACTCCCCGGCGTCCAGATGGCAGTGGCTGTCGACCAGCAGCATGGAGGTCGCCCGTCCGTCCAGCCGGTCAGCGTCGGCGCGCGTCGCCTTCGATGGGCTGCTCGCGCGGTGCCTTGCGGTGCTTCCAGTTCGCCAGCAGCAGGGTGCCCAGTCCCAGCACGATCTCGTCGATGAAGGGGATGGGATCAAAGGGCCAGAGCACGCTGATCGCGAACGCCGCGGCGGTCATCTTGAACAGCGTGGGATAGCGCAGTCCGCGCGCCCAGTTGAGCAGCGGCAGCAGCAGGGGGTTGGCCATGGCGGTGGCGTCCGGTGAAGTGGCGACGGGATCACGCTATCACGCCGCGCACGCAGCGGAATTCATCGCCTCGTCAGTCTTTACGGAACTTTTCCGGGCGGCGTTCAGCTTGATGGTGCTGCAATCCACCCCGCACATGCAGCGGGCGTGGACCCGAAGGAGATCGTCATGAAGAGCAATACCCTTGCCATCGCCCTGGCCGCCCTGCTGGTGGGTGGCGTCGCCATCGGCGCCTACCACAACAGCCAGGATGCGGACCCGGCCGCCGGCGCCGAAGCCGGGGCGGGCGCGCTCGACTATGCCGACGTCATCGGCGTGGCCCCGGTGACCGAGAAGGCCGAGCTGTTCGCCACCGTGATCGGGTCGGAGCCGGTGCGCGAGACGACCACGTCGTCCTCGCCGCGCCAGGTCTGCGAGGACGTGGTGGTGCAGGAACGGCTGCCCGAGCGCGACGGCAATGTCGGCGGCACGGTGGCCGGCGCGGTGATCGGTGGCCTGGTCGGCAACCAGGTCGGCGGCGGCAACGGGCGCAAGCTGGCCACGGCCGCGGGCGCGACCGCGGGCGGCATGATCGGCAACCGCGTCGACCGCAACCATGTCGGCGGCCGGGTCGTGGAGCGGGTCGATCGCCAGTGCCGCACGGTCAACGACACCTCCCAGTCCTCGCGCGTGGTGGCCTGGAACGTCACCTATCGCAACCCCGACGGCACCACCGGCACGATGCGCACCGGCGAGGAGCCCGGCGATCGCATCTCGCTGGGCACCGAGGACCGGACCGTCGCCTACGACGTGACCTATCGGTACGACGGTCGCAGCGAGACCATCCGCCTGCAGGAGGATCCGGGCGATCGCCTGCCGGTGATCGATGGCGAGGTCATGGCCCGGGTCGCCACAGCGGGCGGCCCGGACCGAGAGCTGGCGGGCCAGAGCCTGCAGTAGTCGCCTCCACTCAGATACGCGACCCTGACGGGCCGGCACCTTGCCGGCCCGTTTTCGTTGTGGCCGGCGGCGGGGCGGACCGTACAATATGAAACTTTCCCGCCCGAGCCCGCCATGGCCCTGCATCCCTACGACCTCTACGACGTCCGTTCCCTTCTCAGCGACGAGGAGCGCGCGGTCCAGGACAGCGTTGCCCGGTTCACCGACGAGCGCGTGCTGCCGATCATCGGCGAGTGCTTCGACGAGGGCCGCTTCCCGACCGAACTGATCCCGGAGATCGCCGGCCTCGGCTTGCTCGGCGCGACGCTGCCGGTGCAGTACGGCGGCGCGGAGCTCAACTACGTCAGCTACGGCCTGATCTGCCAGGAGCTCGAGCGTGGCGACTCGGGCCTGCGCAGCTTCGCCAGCGTGCAGTCGTCGCTGTGCATGTACCCGATCTTCGCCTACGGCACCGAAGAGCAGAAGCAGCGCTGGCTTCCGGACATGGCGGCGGGCAAGGTCATCGGCTGCTTCGGCCTGACCGAGCCGCACGGCGGCTCCGACCCGGCGAACATGAAGACCCACGCGAAGCGCGACAGCGACGACTGGGTGCTCAACGGCTCCAAGATGTGGATCACCAACGGCAACCTGGCCGACATCGCCATCGTCTGGGCGCAGACCGAGGACGGCATCCAGGGTTTCGTGGTCGAGAAGGACTTCGCCGGCTTCAAGGCGCAGCTGGTCAAGCACAAGATGAGCCTGCGCGCGTCGGTGACCAGCGCGCTGTTCCTCGACAACGTGCGCGTGCCGGAGGCCAACCGGCTCCCCAACGTCAAGGGGCTCAAGGGTCCGCTCGGTTGCCTCACCCAGGCGCGCTACGGCATCACCTGGGGACCGATCGGTGCGGCCATCGCCTGCCTCGACGAGGCGCTCGGGTACTCCAAGGAGCGCATCCTGTTCAACCGCCCGTTGGCGGCGACCCAGAGCGCGCAGATCAAGATGGCCGACTGGGCGCGCCGCATCACCAGCGCGCAGCTGCTGAGCCTGCAGCTCGGCCGCCTCAAGGACGCCGGGAAGATGCAGCCCACCCAGGTCTCGCTGGCCAAGTGGAACAACTGCCGCATGGCCATCGACATCGCGCGCGAGGCACGCGACCTGCTCGGTGGCGCTGGCATCACCACCGAGCACAGCCCGATCCGGCATGCGCTCAACCTGGAATCGGTGATCACCTACGAGGGCACCGAGACGGTGCACCAGCTGGTGGTCGGCCGCGAACTGACCGGCATCAACGCGTTCTGATCATCGATCGCCGCTTCCGCACCGGCGGGAGCGGACTTGCAGGGTGGGGGTGTCGTGCCGTGGCCGATCCCGGTCCAGTGATTGAAACCGCGCGTCTCGTGCTGCGTCCGCCGCAGCTTGGGGATTTCGAGCGCTACGCCGAACTGTTCGCCGACGAGGAGGCGAGCCGCCATATCGGCGGCCAGCTGCCGCGCGGCGCCGCATGGCGGCGTTTCCTGCAGATGCCCGGCGCCTGGGCGCTGCAGGGCTTCGCCATGTTTTCGGTCGTCGAGAAGGCGAGCGGGCAGTGGCTGGGGCAGATGGGGCCCTGGCGGCCCGAGGGCTGGCCGGGCAACGAGATCGGCTACGCCTTCCACCCGCAGGCCTGGGGCCGGGGCTATGCGCTGGAGTCCGCGGTCGCGGCCATCGACTGGGCCTTCGACACGCTGGGCTGGGACGACATCATCCACTGCATCTCGCCGGCCAACCTGGCTTCGAAGAAGGTGGCGCAGCGGCTGGGGTCGACGCTGCTGCGCGAGGGGCGGCTGCTGCCGCCGCCGTCCGACGAAGTCGATGTCGAACTCTGGGGCCAGTCGCGCCCGCAGTGGCGCGAGCACCGGAGACGCCTGGCATGATCACGATCCATGGGTATTCGCCTTCGGGCAACTGCCACAAGCTGCGCCTGCTCCTTGAACAGCTGCAGTTGCCGCACCGGTGGATCGAAACCGACAGCAGCCGCGGCCAGACGCGCACGCCCGAATACCTGGCGCTGAATCCGAACGGCAAGGTGCCGATGCTGGTCCGCGCCGACGGCGGCGTGCTGGTCGAGTCCAACGCGATCCTGCACTACCTCGCCGAGGGCAGCCCGCTGCTGCCGCAGGATCGCTGGACGCGCGCGCAGGCTTTGTCGTGGATGTTCTTCGAGCAGTACAGCCATGAGCCGTACATCGCGGTGGCACGCTTCATCTGCGGCTGGACGCCGATCGATTCGCCGCGCCGCGCGGAGCTGCCCGGACTGCGCGAGCGTGGCCACCTTGCGTTGGCGGTGATGGAGCGGCACCTGGCCAGGCAGCCCTGGTTCACCGGGCCGGACTACGGCGTCGCCGACATCGCGCTGTTCGCCTACACCGGTGTCGCCGGCGACGGCGGCTTCGACCTGGCCCCCTATCCGGCATTGCGCGACTGGCTGGCACGCGTGTGCGCCACCCCCGGCTTCGTGCCGATGCCGCCGCCTGCGCCGGAGCATGCCGCGCTGATCGCGGCGTCGCACTGAATCCGCCTTTCCCCGACCGTCCCGCGGGTCCAGCCGGTCCCGCCCTGCGAAGACACTGCATGTTCACGACCGTTCCCACCCCCATCCCGGCCCGCATGAAGGGCCTCAACCGCGCGGAGATCTGCGACGCGAACTTCCAGGAGTTCGTGCGCGGCTGGAACGGCCGCGCCGACGCGAAGCCCGCCGACGACGAGGCCGTCCTCGACGGCAGCGCGCTGGATGCGCGCGGCTTCCGCGAGCTGTTCGAATCGCAGCTCATCAGCCGCCACCTGGACCTGATGGCGCGCGTGCTGCGGGTGCAGAACAAGGTCTTCTACACCATCGGTTCCAGCGGCCACGAAGGCAATGCGATGGTCGCGCGCCTGACGCGGCATACCGATCCGGCCTTCCTGCACTACCGCAGCGGCGGCTTCATGGCCGAACGCTTCCGCAAGCTGTCCGGCATGGATCCGGTGATGGATTCGGCGCTGTCGTTCGCGGCCTCGAAGGACGACCCGGCCAGCGGCGGCCGCCACAAGGTCTGGGGCAGCAAGCCGCTGTGGGTGCTGCCGCAGACCTCGACCATCGCCTCGCACCTGCCCAAGGCCTTCGGCACCGCGGTGGCGATCGAACAGGCGCGCCGCATCGGCCATGCGCTGCCGATCCCCGGCGACAGCATCGCGATCTGCTCCTTCGGCGATGCCTCCAGCAACCACGCCACCGCGCAGACCGCGTTCAACGCGGCGGCCTGGACCGCCTACCAGAAGCTGCCGGCGCCGGTCCTGTTCGTGTGCGAGGACAACGGCATCGGCATCTCGGTCAAGACGCCGGACGGCTGGATCGCGCGCAACTTCTCGCGTCGCCCGGATCTGGACTACTTCGCCGCCGACGGCCTCGACCTGGCCGGCGGCTACGCCGACGTGCAGCGCGCGGTGGAACACTGCCGGCGCACGCGGCGCCCGACCTTCCTGCACCTGCGCACCACCCGGATCATGGGCCACGCCGGCACCGACTTCGAGATCGAGTGGCGCAGCCTCGAGGAACTGTGCGCGGTGGAGGCGACCGATCCGCTGCTGCGTTCGGCCGCGATCGCGCTCGAATCGGGCCTGATGTCGAAGGACGAGGTGCTGGCGCTGTACGAGGACACGCGGCGCAGGTGTTTCGCCGCGGCCGAAGACGCGGACCGTCGCCCGCGCCTGTCCACGCTGGAAGACGTGATGGCACCGCTGGCGCCGTACACCCCCGATGCGGTGCAGGCCGAGGCCGCGCGCGCCGACCATGCCGAACGCCGGCTGCAGGCCTTCGGTGGCGAGGCGAAGCTGCCCGAGAACCTGCCGCCCAGGCACCTGGCGCTGCAGATCAACGCCGCGCTGCACGACCTGTTCGCCAAGTATCCCGAAGCGTTGCTGTTCGGCGAGGACGTGGCGCAGAAGGGCGGCGTGTACACCGTCACCAAGGGCCTGCAGAAGGCCTTCGGTGCGCGCCGTGTCTTCAACACGCTGCTTGACGAGACCATCATTCTCGGGCTCGCCCAGGGCTACGCCAACATGGGCCTGCTGCCGCTGCCCGAAATCCAGTACCTGGCCTACTTCCACAACGCCGGCGACCAGATCCGCGGCGAGGCGGCGAGCCTGCAGTTCTTCAGTAACGGCCAGTACCGCAACCCGATGGTGATGCGCATCGCTTCGCTGGGCTACCAGCGCGGCTTCGGTGGTCACTTCCACAACGACAACTCGATCACCGCGCTGCGCGACATTCCCGGCCTGGTGGTCGGCTGCCCCAGCCGCGGCGACGATGCCGCCACCATGCTGCGCACGCTGGTGGCGCTGGCGAAAGTGGACGGCCGCGTGTGCGCCTTCCTCGAGCCGATCGCGCTGTACATGACCAAGGACCTGTACGAACCCGGCGACGGCGACTGGCTGACGACGTATCCCGCACCCGGCCAGGCGATGGTGCTGGGCGAGGAGCGCGTCTACGACGCCGATGCCCGCGACCTGGTGATCTTCACCTTCGGCAATGGCGTGCCGATGAGCCTGCGCGCCGCGCGCGCGATCGAAGCCGCGCATGGATGGAAGGTGCGCGTGGTCGACCTGCGCTGGCTGGCGCCGCTCAACGATGCGGCGGTCGCGCGCCACGCAGGTGAATGCAGCCGCATCCTCGTGGTCGACGAGGGCCGCCGCAGTGCCGGCGTGGGCGAGGGCATCATCACCGCGATCGCCGAAGCGGGTTTCGGCGACAAGCCGCTGCGACGCGTGGTCGGTGCCGACACCTTCACCCCGCTGGCGGGCGCGGCCTTCCTGGTGATTCCTTCCGACGAGGAAATCGTGGCGGCTGCGCTCGACCTCGCCGGTGCGCCAAGGGCAGGCGCACGGGCGGGGCGCGGGGTTCAGTCGCCGTAGCTGACCCGAACCTCGACGCGCCGGTTGGGTGCCAGGCAGTCCACCAGCGCCTCCCCGCGTTCCCCACTGCACTCGACGAGCGGCTCCACGCTGCCACGGCCGATCGCGGTCACCAGCCCGGCCTCGACGCCCCGCTCGAGCAGGTAGTCGCGGACGGCCTCGGCGCGGCGCGTCGAGAGGGCAACGTTGGCCCGGTCGTTTCCGATCCGGTCGCTGTGGCCGATCACATGGACCGCTTTGACCGGCACCGCGCTGCCGGCCAGGCGCGACGCCAGGGCTTCGAGCTCCGCAGCCCCCGCGCTGGCCGGGTCGATGTCCGCCCGGCCGAACTCGAACAGTCCGTCAGCCGAAACTTTCTCCACCGTGGCCTGCACCGGCATCGGGGCAGGCGGGGCGGGCGGCTGTTCTGCCGGTGGGTGGCTGGCGCAGGCGCCGAGCAGCAGCGTCGAAGCAAGGGCGAAACCGGCGGCGGCCGGTGCAAATATGCGCTGGTTCATGGGGGTCCCCGATCCTTGTTGGTTGGGTGCGCGCCCGCCCCAACCGGCCAGCATGCCGGCATGCGCGATCCCCGGGGCGCCACGCACGGCGCGAGCCTAGCAGCCGCCGCGAGAACCCGCCACGCCGCCCCATCGCACCGCTATTAGCGCAGCAGGTCCCCGAGCAGCGGCAGCCGCCGGCAACTGGTGCCGGCGACCAGCCAAGGACCATCACCGGCATCGATCGGCAGAACCGCGAGCGCTTCATTGCCCGCGGTGCTGGCGATCGTGCCGAGCGCCCGATCGGGCGCATCCGGCGCGAACACTTCAGCCGGGGTAATCCGCCTGTCGGCGCCCAGCCGGACCAGGCCGCGCTTGGCCTGGCCCAGGAAGTGGGTGCGCGCGACGATTTCCTGGCCGGGATAGCAGCCCTTCTTGACGCTGTAGGCGCGCAGCCGGTCGAGCGAAAGCTGTTGTGGGGTCCACTGTCCGGCCTGTTCCGCATCCAGCCGCGGCAGGCCGTGGGCGAGGTCGCAGGCGCGCCAGCGGGCGGCGGCTCCCGGATCGTCCGGCGTCGCGCCCGTCGTCACGGCCAGGGTGCGCGGCCCGCCGGCGCCACCGAAATCCAGCTGCAGGTCAACCGGTGACGCCGCACCGGCGAACGCGGGGCCGGCCGCGACCGCGGGTGGCGCAAAGCGGCCGCTGACCGACAGTCCGGTTTCGTGCGCGATGCGCAGCTTGCTGCGGAACACGTAGCGCGACAGCGCCGCCACGAAGCCCTCCGGTTCGGCATCCGCAAGCAGCAGGTGGAGGTTGTCGGCATCGTGACGGAGCAGGGCGAACAGCGCGATCACGCGCCCCTTGGGCGTCAGCCAGCCGTTCCACTGCCAGTGCCCCGGCTGGAGCGCATCGACGTCGCCCATGAACTGGGCCTGCGCGAAACGAGACGCATCCGCGCCATGCAGGCGGATCACGCTCCAGCCTGGGATGGCGAAAAAAGTGCCGGAGGACGTTGTTGGCTTGTCGGACATGGGGCGCGGGCTTAAACTTTCGTTCGTGAAAGGCCACGACATCTTAGGCGAACCAGGCAAGGACGATCCGCCGGCGGCGCAGCGTCCGCTCGCCGAGGCGCCTTCGACCGCCGTGCCGCAGCCGCCCGTGACGTCGGAAATCGACGGCCGCGACGGACTCGACCCGACCCGGTACGGAGACTGGGAAAAGAACGGCCGCTGCATCGATTTCTGATTCCATGCGGGGCCGAGGCCTGATCGGCCAGCCCGATCCAGCCACGCGGTTCCGCCGCCAGCCAGGAGACCAGCCAGCGATGGCATACCGCAAACGCCCCCTGTCGCCCTTCATGCTGGGGCAGACGTATCGTTTCCAGATCACGTCCCTCATGTCGATCCTCCACCGCATCACCGGCATCTCGCTGGCGCTCGGTGGCATCTCCCTGGTCTGGTGGCTGATGGCGATCGCCATCGGCGGCGACGCCTACGAATTCGCGTCGCGCCAGTGGTCCTCGCCGCTGGGCATGCTGTTCCTGTTCGGCTTCACCCTGGCCCTGGTCTACCACCTGCTCAACGGCATCCGCCACCTGCTGTGGGACGCGGGCTGGGGCTACGAGATTCCCAAGGTGTATGCCTCGGGCATCGCCGTGTTCGTGGTCGGCGTGCTGCTGACCGGACTGATCTGGTTCTTCGGCTTGCGGGGTGCGGCATGAGCGGTGGTGGAGAAACTTCGCGCGCGGCGCCGTTCCGCACGCCGCTCAAGCGCGCGCGCGGGCTTGGCGCCGGCAAGTCGGGCACCGACCACTTCTGGATGCAGCGGGTGACCGCGATCGTCCTGGCGCCGCTGGCGATCTGGTTCGTCTGGACCCTGGTCACCCTGGTGGGCGCCGACCTGGAAACCGCACGCGGCATCATCGCGCGGCCCTGGAACACGATCATCTTCGCCGTGTTCCTGGTGTGCATGTTCTGGCACGCCAAGCTTGGCCTGCAGATCGTGATCGAGGACTACGTGCACACGCGTTCGCTCGAGATCACCGCGCACTTCCTCAACAATTTCCTTTGCGGGCTGGGCGCCATCGCCTCGCTGTATGCGATCGCCCGCATCGCCTTCTCCGGCTGAGCCTGCGATGACCTCCGCTTACAAGATCACCGAACACCATTACGACATGATCGTAGTCGGCGCCGGCGGCGCCGGCCTGCGCGCGACCTTCGGGCTTGCGCACAAGGGCCTGAAGACCGCGTGCATCACCAAGGTCTTCCCGACCCGTTCGCACACCGTGGCGGCGCAGGGCGGCATTTCCGCCGCGCTTGGCAACATGGGCGAGGACGACTGGCGCTTCCACTTCTACGACACGATCAAGGGCTCCGACTGGCTGGGCGACCAGGACGCCATCCAGTACATGTGCCGCGAGGCGATCCCCGCGATCATAGAGCTCGAGCACCAGGGCGTGCCGTTCTCGCGCACCGAGGAGGGCAAGATCTACCAGCGCCCGTTCGGCGGCATGACCACGCATTACGGCAAGGGCACCGCGCAGCGCACCTGCGCCGCGGCCGACCGCACCGGCCACGCCATCCTGCACACGCTGTACCAGCAGTCGCTGGCGCACCAGGCCGAGTTCTACATCGAGTACTTCGCGCTCGACCTGATCATGGACGAGGAGGGCGCCTGCAAGGGCGTGCTCGCCATCGACATGGCCGAGGGCACCCTGCACCTGTTCCGCGCCCATGGCGTTGTGCTGGCGACCGGCGGCTACGGCCGCGCCTACTTCTCCGCGACCTCGGCGCACACCTGCACCGGCGACGGCGGCGGCATGGCGCTGCGCGCGGGCCTGGGCCTGCAGGACATGGAGTTCGTGCAGTTCCACCCGACCGGCATCTACGGCGCCGGCTGCCTGATCACCGAGGGCGTGCGCGGCGAGGGCGGCATCCTACGCAACAGCAATGGCGAGCGCTTCATGGAGCGCTATGCGCCCAATGCCAAGGACCTGGCCTCACGCGACGTGGTCAGCCGCTCGATGACGATCGAGATCCGCGAGGGTCGTGGCGTCGGCGAGCACAAGGACCACATCCACCTCGACCTGACCCACCTGGACCCGGCCGACATTCACAAGAAGCTGCCCGGCATCGCCGAGAGCGCGAAGATCTTCGCCGGCGTCGACGTGGAGAAGCAGCCGATCCCGGTGATCCCGACCGTCCACTACAACATGGGCGGCATCCCGACCAACTACCACGGCGAAGTGGTGCAGCTGAAGAACGGCAATCCCGACGCGGTCGTCCCCGGCCTGTACGCGATCGGCGAAGCGGCCTGCGTGTCGGTGCACGGTGCCAACCGCCTGGGTTCGAACTCGCTGCTCGACCTGGTGGTGTTCGGGCGCGCGGTGGCCAACCGCTGCGCCGAGACGATCAGGCCCAGCCAACCGCACAAGCGCCTGGCCGGCGACGCCACCGACAAGGCGATCTCCAACCTCGACCGCCTGCGCAACGCCAAGGGCGACACGCCGACGGCCGTGATCCGCGACCGCATGCAGCGCTCGATGCAGGCCCATGCCGCGGTGTTCCGTACCCAGGAAACGCTGGAAGAGGGCGTCAGGCAGGTCCGCGACATCCACGCCTCGTTCGCCGACGTCAAGGTCAGCGACCGTTCGCTGGTCTGGAACTCCGACCTGATCGAGACGCTGGAGCTGCAGAACCTGCTGGGCCAGGCGCTGGTGACCATCACCTCGGCCGAGAACCGCAAGGAATCGCGCGGCGCTCACGCCCGTGAGGACTTCCCCGATCGCGACGACCAGACCTGGCACAAGCACACCCTGTGCTGGGCGGACGAGGCCGGCAACACCAGCATCGACTACCGTCCGGTGCACATGTACACGCTCGACGACGAAGTCGAAGTCGTGCCGCCGAAAGCGCGCGTCTACTGATCGGGATCGAACACCATGGCTGAATTCACCCTCCCGAAGAACTCCACGGTCCGCAAGGGACGCCATTTCAAGGCGCCCGACGGCGCCAGGCGCGTGCGCACGTTCAAGGTCTACCGCTGGAACCCGGACGACGGCCAGAACCCGAGCACGGACACCTACGAGGTCGACCTCGACAAGTGCGGGCCGATGGTCCTGGACGCGCTGATCAAGATCAAGAACGAGATCGACCCGACCCTGACCTTCCGCCGTTCCTGCCGCGAGGGCATCTGCGGTTCGTGCGCGATGAACATCGACGGCACGAACACGCTGGCCTGCACCCGCGCCATCGACGACTGCAAGAAGTCCGAGGTTCCGATCTACCCGCTGCCGCACATGAGCGTGGTCAAGGACCTGGTGCCGGACCTGACCCACTTCTACGCCCAGTACGCCTCGATCCAGCCCTGGCTGCGCACCCAGAGCGCGCCGCCGCCGGATCGCGAGCGCCTGCAGTCGCCGGCCGACCGCGACAAGCTCGACGGGCTGTACGAGTGCATCCTGTGCGCCTGCTGCAGCACCGCTTGCCCGAGCTACTGGTGGAACGGCGAGCGCTACCTGGGGCCGGCCGTGCTGCTGCAGGCCTATCGCTGGATCGTCGACAGCCGCGACGAGGACACCGGCGCGCGCCTGGACGACCTCGAGGATCCGTTCAAGCTGTATCGCTGCCACACCATCATGAACTGTGCGCGCACCTGTCCCAAGGGCCTGAACCCGGCCAAGGCGATCGGTTCGATCAAGCAGCTGATGCTGGAACGCCACGGCTGATCGCAGGGCGCCGGCAGTCCGGCGCCCCGCTCGTTGCGGCCTGCGTGTCGCCTCGCAGCGATCTGCCGTCGAGAAGTGCCGCGACCCGCGTGTTGATCCACCCATGACCGACGCCGCTTCAGACGCCGCCGAACTCCGTCGCATCCGCTGGCGTTGCCGTCGCGGCATGCGCGAACTCGACCAGCTGTTCGAGCGCTGGGTCGATCGCGAATGGGCGGCGGCATCCGACGCCGAGCGCGGGGTTTTCCTACGGCTGCTGGACTGCGAAGACGATAGGCTCTGGCACTGGTTCATGGGCCATGAGGCCGCCACCGATGCCGAACTCGACGCGCTCGTCCGCCGCATCGGCGCGCTTCCACCCGGCTGATCGCGCCGCATTTGCCGGGACGACCCGGATCGTCTGGCGTCCCTCGCGCTGGCTGGCCTGGGCGATGCCGCTGCTGGGGCTGCTCTCGGCCTGCTCGCTGGTGGCTTCGGATCTGCCCGCGCCACTGGCCTGGCCCGGCGCCGTACTCGCCTGCGGCTACGCCGCCTGGCTGTGGCGGCGCGAACGCAGTCATGTCGAACAGACCTTCGTGTTCGGCCCCGGCGCCACGCCGCAGGTGGATGGCGAACCGGCCACCGACTTCGTGCTGCAGTGGCGGGGGCCGCTGGCGTTCGCCAGCTGGCGCGACGCAGGCGGGCGGCGACGGCATCGCGCCTGGTGGCCCGACACCCTGCCGGCCGCGGCGCGACGTGAACTGCGACTGGCCGCGCCATCCACGCAGGCTGCGCGGGGTGGGGCTTCGATGGCACCATAGCGGCCCGTTCCGCGACGAGACACCGCCTCGATGCCGCCGATGCCGCGACTGCTTCGTTCCACCCGGTCCCGGCGTCGCGCCCACAGCGCGCAGGCACGCTGACCGCGCATGTTCAAACCGGTCCCCGTCGCCATCGGCCTGCGCTACCTGCGCGCCAAGCGCCGCAACGGCTTCATCTCCTTCATCTCCCTGGCCTCGATCCTCGGCATCGCGATCGGGGTGATGGTGCTGATCACCACGCTGGCGGTGATGAGCGGATTCCAGCGCGAGATCAAGGACCGCATGCTCGGCATGGTGGCGCACGCCACCGTCAGCGCCGATGGCGAAGCCATGAGTGGCTGGCCGCATGCGATCGAGATCGCCAAGCGCGACGCACGCATCTCCGGCGCGGCAGCCTATATCGATGCGCAGGCCTTGCTGCGCGGTGCGCGCCAGGAGCCCGCGGCGATCCGCGGCGTTTCGCCGCAGGACGAGGCGCAGGTTTCGGATCTGGCCGAGTGGATGGTGCAGGGCACGCTGTCGGACCTGGCGCCGGGCGAGTTCAATATCGTGCTCGGCAAGGAGCTGGCGCAATGGCTGGGTGCACGCGTGGGCGACAAGGTGGTGGTCACCACCGATTTCCAGGTCACGCCGATGGGCGCGGTGCCGCAGCTCAAGCGCTTCACCGTCAGCGGCATCTTCGAGGCTGGCTACCAGGACTTCGACCGGCGCCTGGCCGTGGTCAACATCCAGGACGCGCAGCGGCTGATGCGCATGGGCGACGGCGTCACCGGCGTGCGCCTGAAGCTGCACGACATGGACCAGGCCTGGAACGTCGCGGCGGACCTGGCGCAGGCGCTTGCAGCCGAGAACCGCAGCTACTACCGGGTCAGCGACTGGAGCATGGAAAACGCCAACATGTTCCGTGCGCTAAAGCTGGAGAAGACCATGATCGGCATCCTGCTGTCGCTGATCATCCTGATGGGCGCCTTCTCCCTGCTCAGTTCGCAGGTGATGCTGGTGACCGACAAGCTGGCCGACATCGCCATCCTGCGCACGCTGGGACTCACGCCGGGCGGGGTGATGCAGGTGTTCGTGGTGCAGGGCACGCTGATCGGCCTGATCGGCACGGTGGCTGGCGTGATTGGCGGGCTGGTGCTGACCTTCAACCTCGAGCACATCCTGCGGGCGATCGAACGCAGCTTCGACGTGGTGCTGATGCCCTCGGACGTGTACTACGTCACCGGCCTGCCGATCGACCTGCAGTCCGGCGACGTGGTGGTGATCGCGATGGTGGCGCTGCTGATGGCCTTCCTGGCCACGATCTACCCGGCCTGGCGCGCCGCGCGCACCGCGCCGGCGGAGGCGTTGCGCTATGAGTGAGTCCGATACCGTGGCCGGCGAAGTGCGCGGCGACGTCGCCGTGATCCGCGCCGAGCAGCTGGGCAAGACCTACGCCGAGGGCAGGATGCGCACCCCCGTGTTCGACGGGCTGGACTTCCGCGTCGATGCCGGCGAGACGGTCGCCATCCTCGGCGCCTCGGGCGCGGGCAAGAGCACGCTGCTGCACCTGCTGGGCGGGCTCGACACGCCCACGGCAGGCGAGGTCTATGTCGCCGGCCAGAAGATGAGCGCGCTGTCGGACGCCGCGCGCGGCCAGCTGCGCAATCGCGCGCTGGGCTTCGTGTACCAGTTCCACCACCTGCTGCCGGAGTTCACCGCGCTGGAGAACGTGATGTTGCCGGTGCTGCTGGGCGGCACCGCGGCGGCCGACGCCTCGGCGCGTGCGCGCGAGCTGCTGGAAGCGGTGGGGCTGGGACACCGCCTCGAGCACAAGCCCGGCGAGCTGTCGGGCGGCGAACGCCAGCGTGCCGCGGTGGCGCGGGCGCTGGTCAACCGGCCGGCCTGCGTCCTGGGCGACGAACCGACCGGCAACCTGGACGAGCGCACGGCCGCGACCGTGTTCGAACTGATGCTGGAACTCAACCGTGCGCAGCGCACCAGCCTGGCCCTGGTCACCCACGACCGCCGTCTGGCGCGCAAGCTCGACCGCGTGGTCGAGCTGCACGAGGGTCGGTTGCGCGAGGTGGCGCGCAACGCCGTCTGAACTCTCGTGACCGGCATTGGCCGGCGCGCCCCCCACGCGCACTGTCCGCGCCCTGGCGGACAGTGAACGCATCCGCATCACGGTCTTCGCAGTGCCGCCCACCCACATCGGACGCCGCTGCAGCGCGCCCGTTCCCCACCTTGATGAGGCCAGCCTTGCGGCCGTTCCCGCGTCCGTATCAAGGCGCGGAGGTGGCCTGGCGGCCGGCCCGCGCGGACTGCTGCAGTTCCAGCTCGGCAAGGTCCACCGTCGCTCCGCCGGTGAAACGCAGCCGGTATTCGACGTATGCGCCCGCGTTCGCGACCTCGAACGGACGCAGCTGCCGGGCCCAGCGGAACGTCTCTCCCCGGCGCTCGTCCAGTAGCGTCCACCCCCCGGATGCATCACTGCCCTCCAGCACCCAGCCGGTCTCCGGCAGGGGCGCGGCGCCACTGGTCAGGGTGTAGTGGGCGATGACGGTCGGCGCGTCGAAGCGGGCGACGACGGCCGCGCGTGGCGGCAGCGGGAGCGACGTTTCGGCATCGTCATCGGCCAAGGCGTCGGCGTTCGGGGCGCGATCCTCCACGGACATGCGGGCGGCGGCGGTGCGGTCGAGACGCTGCATCGGCATGCGACCGGCTTCGGTCAGCGAGGGCGGGAGTGCGTCCGGTCCGCTGCCCCACGCCGTGGGAGCGGGTCCCATGGTGAACTCCAGCATGCCACCGTCGGCGATGTCCGCGTGCCGCAGCCAGGCCCTGTCCCATGGCCGGCCGTTGAGCGTGAGCGACTGCACGTAGATGTTGTCCGGTCCATTGTCGCGCGCGACCACGTTGAGCGTGCGGCCGTTGTCGAGCCGCACATCGACGCGGTCGAAGGCCGGCGAGCCGATCACGTACTCCGGCGCGCCCATGCGCAGGGGGTACAGGCCTAGCATCGAGAACAGGTACCAGGCGGACATCTCGCCGTTGTCCTCGTCGCCCGGATAGCCCTGGCCGATCTCGCTGCCCAGATACAGTCGGCGCAGCACCTCGCGCGCGAGCTGTTGGGCCTTCCATGGCTGTCCCGCGGCGACGTACATCCACGGGATGTGGTGCGAGGGCTGGTTGCTGTGCGCGTACATGCCCATGCGTACGTCGCGCGCCTCGGTCATCTCGTGGATCACGCGGCCGTAGCTGCCGGCGAAGCGCTCGTGCGCGGTTTCGGGCGTGGCGAAGAACTCGTCCAGCTGCTGCGCCAGTGCCGCCCGTCCGCCCATCAGTGCCGCCAGGCCCTCGGCATCGTGCGGTGCGGTGAACGCGAAGGTCCAGGCGTTGGACTCGGTGTAGTCGTGGCCCCAGACGCGCGGATCGAACCGCGCCGCCGGCTCGCGCCATCCGCCATCGGCGTCGAGACCGCGGAAGAAGCCCGTATCCGCGTCGTAGACGTGCACGTAGTCGGTCGCGCGAGCGCGGAAGTAGGCCGCTTCCTCGCGGTAGCGGCGCGCGCGCGCGGGATCCCCGTCGGCGGCGGCCAGCGACTCCGCCAGGGTGGCGAGGCCGAAGTCGTTCAGCGCGCCCTCGAGCGTCCACGACAGGCCCTCATGCACCGAAGCGTCGGCGTAGCCGCGGTACATCGACCGCGCCAGTCCCTTGCGTCCGACGTTCGAGACCGGCGGCACGACGGTCGCGTTGCGCAGCGCGGCCTCGTAGGCCTCGTGCGGATCGAAGCCGCGCACGCCCTTGTGCCAGGCGTCGGCGAAGGCGACGTCGGAACTGGTGCCCACCATCAGGTCGGCGTAGCCGGGCGAGGACCAGCGCGCCACCCAGCCGCCGTCGCGATACTGCTGCAGGAAACCGTCGACCATCTCCCCGGCGCGCGTGGGCGCGAACAGCGCATAGGCCGGCCAGCTGGTGCGGAACGTGTCCCAGAAGCCGTTGTTGACGTAGACCTTGCCGGGCAGGATGCGCGCGGAGGTGCGCGTGGCGTCGCCGCCGGGCGCGTCCTCCGACCAGCTGTTCTGGTCGGCGTGCTGCCAGTCCGGGCGTTCGCGCGTGCCCAGGTTCTCGTGGGCGACATTGGGATACAGGAACAGGCGATAGAGGTTGGAATAGACGGTGGTGAGCTGGTCGTCGCTGGCGCCTTCGACGTGGACGCGACCGAGCAGGGCGTCCCAGGCGTCCTGTGCCCGCGCGCGCACGGACTCGAAGCCCTCGTCGCCGATCTCGAGTTCGAGGTTGCGTCGCGCCTGCTCCACCGAGACCAGCGAGGTCGCGATGCGCATGCGCACCTCGCCGTCCGCGCCGGGCGTGAACTTCACGTAGCCGGTGGGGCGGCCCGTTCCGAGCATGCCGCTGTCGCGCCAGGGCTGGTCGAAGCGGGCGTAGACGAACATCCGGGTGGCGCCGTTGGACAGGCCGCTGCGGGTGTCGGTGTAGCCGTGCAGGACCTGCGCCTGCGCGTCGAGCGTCAGCCCACCGCGCTCGTCGACGTTGTCGAACAGCAGGTTGGCGTCCGCGCCTTGCGGAAAACGGAAGCGGAAGATCGCCGCGCGTTCGCTGGGTGCGA
Organism: Pseudomonadota bacterium; assembly: GCA_023395465.1. GTDB lineage: Bacteria > Pseudomonadota > Gammaproteobacteria > Xanthomonadales > Xanthomonadaceae > Luteimonas. The sequence continues at coordinate 15,708 of JAEWZE010000035.1, read as the reverse complement.
GTTCGGCGCGGATGCCGTTGTCGAAGTCGACCCGGTAGGTGTGCGGGCGTGCGAGTTCGCGATCGTGGGAGAACGACAGCGCACGCCGCTCGCGATCGGCGTCGGGCACGCCGGTGGCCGCGGATGGCATCACCTGGAACGTCTGCCGGTCGCCCATCCAGGGGCTGGGCTGGTGGCTGATCGACAGCGCCTGCAGGCGCGGGCGGTTGTCGTCGCCATTGTGCTCGTTCCAGCGGTACAGCCAGGACAGCGTGCCGGCGTCGGTCACCGGCACCCAGAAGTTGAACCCGTGCGGCATCGCCGTGGCCGGGATGTTGTTGCCGCGCGAGAAGGTGCCGTTGGACTGGGTGCCGCGGGTGGTCAGGACCCGATCGCTGGGGCGCAGGTCGTCGGAAGGACGCGAGGCATCGATCACGACGTCGTCGATCCAGCCGAGGGCCGTCGCGCCGCCGTGCGGGCGAAGCTCCAGTTCGATCGCGCGGATGCGGCGTCCGGACAGCGCCGGCACCTGGCCGAGCCGCACTTCCTTGCGCGCCCATTGCTGGGGGTAGAGCGTTTTCGATTCGGCCTGGCCGCGCGCGCCGAGGAGCGCGCCATGCTGGTCGCGTATGCCTGCGTCAGACAGGCGGCTTCCATCGTCGAACACGAGGTCGAGCGAGACGCCAGTGGAGGCGACGGTGTCGCCATCGATGGGCTCGGGCATCACCATCCACGCCAGCAGCGTGTCGGCCTCGACCGCGATGTCGACCTCGAACAGCCGCGTGCGTCCGGCTGCGCCCTGGTAGCGCAGGGCGGCCAGTCCGCTGTAGCCCACTCCGGCCTTCGCCGCGTACGGCGCCTCCGGCCCGGCACCGAGGCGAATCGTCTTGTCGGCGTCCGTGATCGCCGGACGCGGCTCGCCGCGTTCGAACGAACTCGAGAATCCGGGCTCGCCGGCGAAGACTGGGGCACCGGACGCCACCAACGACAGCGCCAGTGCGGCCGCAAGAAGACGCGTCCGCTCAACCATGGCTGCGCAGCACCGCGAGCACGTCGTGGCACGCGCCCATCGTGTGGTAGTCGGTCTTGCCGGCCGGACTCTTCTCGTCGTCATGCTTGCGGTTCTTCCTGTCGAGGATGCGGTACCACGCGCCATGGGTATGGTCGATCATGTGCCGCCACGCGTAGTCCCACAGCCGGTCGTACCAGTCCCAGTAGCGCGCGTCGCCGGTCGCGGACGCCAGCCGCGCCGCACAGGCCAGCGATTCGGCCTGCACCCAGAAGTACTTGTCGTCGTCGCAGATGAAGTGGCGGCCGTCGGGCAGCGAGGGACCGGGCACGTCCTTGCGCAGGGACTCCGGCGCGAAGCCGTACATCAGTCCGCCGAACTCCCGATCCCATGCGGCATTGACCGCACCGTCAAACAGATCGCGTGCGCGCGGCACCAGCCAATCCGCTGGCGTGCCCGCATGGCGCAGGTGGCCATCGAGGATCAGCAGCAGCTTGGACCATTCGGTCTGGTGGCCCGGCTGGAAGCCCCAGGGGCGGAAGAGGTGCTTCGGATCGTCGCGATGGTAGTCGGTGTCGACGTGCCAGTCGGCGTCGTAGTGTTCCCATACCAGGCCATCGCACTGGGCGGCCTGCCGGCGGGTCATTTGGTCGGCCAGGGTCAGCGCGCGCTGCAGGTAGCGCGGCTCTCCGCTGGCCTCGAACGCGGCCAGCATCGCCTCGCACATGTGCATGTTGGCGTTCTGGCCGCGGTAGTCGCTGAACTCCCAGTCGCGCGTGGCCTCGTCGCGGTACAGCCCGTGCTGCGGCTCCCAGTAGCGGGCTTCGAGCAGTTCCCAGTGCGCATCCATCCAGTCGCGGCACTTCTCGACGCCGGCCTTGAGCGCGATCGAGTACGCCAGCAGCACGAACGCGGCTCCATAGCAGTGCTGGGTGGTGTCCTCGGGAAGGCCGTCGCGTAGGGTCCAGGCATAGCCTCCGCTCTGGGGATCGAGATGGCGCTCGCGCAGGAACGCCAGGCCATGGTCGACGGCCCGCATGTACTCGTCGCGCAGGGCAGGGTCGTCCCTGCCGAACTCGAGCGCGGCGCTGGCGTAGTTGAAGACGAAACGCGTACTGCTCACCAGATGCCGGTGCGCAGCGTCGTAGATGCGCCCGTCGTCCTTGAAATAGTGGAAGAAGCCGCCGGCCGGGTCGACGCAGCGCGGGTGGTAGAACGCCATGGTCTGGCGGATGTGGTCGCGCAGGAAGGACTCGCTGCGGAAGTCGGCATGCGCGGGAGCGGCTCGGGTCATGGGGTCGTGATGCTCGGGATGGATGCAGGAGGGGGGAGGGCATCGCCAGCGTGCGGCTGCGCACAGCCTCGCGCGGGGTGTCGATTCGGTCGGTGGAGGCCACGCGCAGCACGCGGGTTCCGCCAGGTGGCAGGGTCAGCGCATGTCGCGCGGCTCTGCGTCCAGGTTGCCGAAGTCGATCCACACCGCGCGCGCCAGCCGCGGGGCGGCGAGCTCGGGCACGAAACCGTGGCCGTCGTTGCGCGGCGGCGCGCACACCAAGTTCGGGCCAGGCGATGTTCCTGGCGGCGGCGAAGCAGACCATTTCGCGCGCGGCCGGCTCACTCTTGGCCACCAGCTCGCTCATGGCAGCGGTGCCTTGCAGTAGCGGTCGATGAACTGCTGGTGCGTGGGCATCTGTTCGACCGCGCGCACGACATCCTCGCGCACGCGATCCACGAATGCAGCCAGGTTCGCTTCGGGCATCTCGTCCACGATCGGATGGTAGCCGGCTGGCACGATCCGCTGGCCCAGCATCACCTGCACCCAGCTGGGCAGGGCGAAGAAGTCGTCGCCGTGGCGGAAGTAGCGGCCGTCGCGCCGGAACAATGCGATCGTCTCCTGCAAGGCCTCCGGAACCGGAGTGGTGCGGCACTGGGTCCAGAATGGGCTGTCGTCGCGCTGGGTGGCGTGGTAGTGCAGCACCAGGAAGTCGCGGATGCGCTCGTACTCGAACGCGGTCTCGGCGTTGTAGCGCCGTGTCAGCTGCGGATCGAAGTCGCGCTCGGGGAACAGTCCGAGCAGGCGCTGCAGCCCGGACTGGACCAGGTAGATGCTGGTCGATTCCAGAGGTTCCATGAAGCCGCTCGCCAGCCCCAGCGCCACCACGTTCGCGCGCCAGAACTCGCGACGCATGCCGGTGGTGAAGCGCAGGGCGCGCGGCTCGGCCAGCGCCTCGCCATCGAGGTTGGCCAGGAGGGTGGCGGTCGCTTCGTCATCGCTGAGGTAGTCGCTGGCATAGACGTAGCCGTTGCCGGTGCGGTGCTGCAGCGGGATGCGCCACTGCCAGCCCGCGGCCCGCGCGGTCGCGCGCGTGTATGGCGTGGGCGGACCGGTGTTCGCACTCGGCACCGCCATCGCCCGGTCGCAGGGCAGCCATTGGCGCCAGTCGACGTAAGGCGTGCCCAAGGTCTGTCCGATCAGCAGGGCGCGGAAGCCCGAGCAGTCGATGAACAGGTCGCCCTCGATGCGTTCGCCGCTGTCGAGCAACACTGCTTCGACGAACCCGTCTCCGCTCCGACGCACCACGTCCACGATCCGGCCTTCGGTGCGCGACGCGCCGCGTCGTTCTGCCAGTGTCCGCAGGAAGCGCGCGTAGCGGCTGGCGTCAAAGTGGTAGGCGTAGGCGACGTCGGCCAGCGGCGAACCCGGCGGCGCATCCGGCGGGCTGGGCATGAACCTGCCCCGCGGCGCGGCCACGGTCTGCAGGGTGTAGGCGCCGATGTCGGGCGCGTGCCCGGCAAGGAACCGCTTCAGCCAGAACTGGTGGAACGGCAGCGGGCCCATCGAGCGCCCGATCCTGCCGAAACCGTGCATGTAGGCGTCGCCGATGCGGCTCCAGTCGCGGAACTCGATGCCCAGTTTGAACGTGCCCTGGGTGGATTTGAGGAACTCGACCTCGTCGATCCCGAGCACTTCGCCGTTGAAGGTCTTCAGGTGCGGCACGCTGGCCTCGCCCACGCCGATGATGCCGATCTCCTCCGACTCCACCAGCCGCACCGAGGTCCCACGGCCCAGATACGTGGCCAGCGTCGCCGCCGCCATCCAGCCGGCGCTGCCGCCGCCGACCACGACGATGCGGCGGATGCGGGCGTCTTGATCCGTCACCTGGCGATCCGGTGGCAAGCGTGCGGCAATCCAGGGCAGGGTGGGGTCATCGCAGACTGACAGGCGTGGGTGCGCGGCACACAGGGAGCGCGGTGGAAGTGGGGGGCGCGGGGGGGATGGGCCGCCGGGGTTGACCCCACACGGCGGGCGGCACCGATCGAAGCCCCACGCGTAGCGCGCAGGGGCGAGGGTCTAGAACTTGTAGGTCAGGCCCAGGTACGTCACGCGACCGGCGTAGCCATTGGAATAGAAGCGGTCCTTCGTGTCGTTGCCCAGGTGCGAGCGCGTCTCCTCCTCGGTCACGTTCAACACCGACGCGCTGATGCTCAGGGCTGGAGTGATGTTGTAGGCGGCGTTGAGATCGATCTGCTGGTACGGCTCCTCGTAGACGTTCAGGCCGCTGACCAGGCCCTGCACCACTTCGCCGCGACGGTTGTATGAAGCCCTCAGCAGCAGATCGTACGCCTCGTAGAAAACGGTGAAGTTGGTCTGGTTCTTCGCGCTGCCGACCAGCGGCGATTCGCCCAGCTCCGTTCCGTCCTCCAGGGTGATCGCAGCCTCGTTGGTGTCGTTGTAGGTGTAGTTGAACTGGAAGCCGAGCCCGAAGTCGAGCGTGTGCTGCGCGTACAGCTCGACGCCCTGCGATACCGCGTCGCGGCCGCCGGCATCGGTCGAGTAGTTCTGCACGGTCACCGTCTCACCGTCGATCTCGATCTCCACGTCCGAAATTACAGGGACCGCGAAGTTGCTCACGTTCTTCCGGAACAGGCCTGCCCCAAGCACGGAGCCCGGCCGGAAGTACCACTCCACCCCCACGTCGAACTGGGTGGCCTTGTACGGTTCGAGTCCCTTGTTGCTGCCGGATCCGTACCAGCCCTGCTGGCCGGCGCCACCGGTCAGGCGACGGTCGGCGACGTACTCGGGGCTGAAGTAATCCAGGCTGCCTGGCGCGGCGATATCGCTATAGCTCGGCCGCGCGACCACCTTCGACGTCGCACCGCGCAGTACCAGGGTTTCGGTCAGATCGTAGGCCAGGTTGAAGCTGGGCAACACGTCGGTATACGTACGGTCGAGTGCGCTGACCTCGAACGTCTCGGGACGCGCAACGCTGTCGGAGAGCCTCCAGTATCCCTCGCTCCCGCAGTAGGTATCCGCGGGCGCGCCGCCGGGCATGGATGCACCCTGCTGGCACGGCAGCGGACTGCCATCGCTGCCGTCGAAGAAGTAGTCGTTGTAGTTGGTCACCTTGTCGGTCGAGTCCGCGTGCTGCCGGGTCTGCGCGATGCGCACACCGAGGTTGCCGCGCAGGCGATCGGTGCGGAAGTTCGCCTGGAAGTACTGGGAATAGATGCGCTCGTCGACGTTGTAGACGAAGTTGTCCTCGTCGCGTCGTTGCACCGGGCCGTAGGTGCTGTTGAGGTAGGCGATATAGGCCGGGTAGTCGATCGCCGGATACGCACTGGCATTGATCCCGCCTGCCAGGTTGCCCAGGGAGTAGATGAAACCGGGCGAGAACTGGGTGGCGACATCGTTGCAGCGGCCGTTCCAGAAGCGGTTGTCGTAGTCGCCCGGGTCGGTACCGGGGCATACCCAGTAGCTGTTGCCGGTGCTGCGGCGGATGCCGCCGTCGCGGGCCTTGAAGCCGAACTGGAACGACTCGAAGAAACTGCCTTCGGTATGCCACGTGCCATCGAGCTGTGCGTAGTTCTGCTCGGTGCTGTTGCGCGTCCACGACGAACCCGTCGAGCCGAGGTCGACCTGGAGGATGCCGGCGGCCAGGTTCTGCATCAGCTCCGGCGAGAACGTCATCGAAGGCATGCCGGTTACATCCCATGCGCTCGCGTAGTTGCCCAGGCCCCAGCTGCCGTCCGCGTTCTGTCGGCGCGGCTTGATCGGCACCGAGAACTGGAGGTCGGGACCGCCCTCGGCCCAGGTGCGACCCGCCTTGAAGGACAGGTCGATCCATTCACCGCGCCACTCGGCGGCGAAATCGGCGGTCTGCGACAGCGACTCCTCGATGTTGTAGCTGCCGGTGATCTGCGGGGTCGGCACGGTGCAATCGTCGGATCCCCAGCCGCCCGGCGCCATGCCGCCGGCGGCGGCCTCTTCCTCGCTGCAGTAGTAGATCTTGCCCGGATGCAGGCTGTAGTCGGCCCCGGTGACGATGGTGCCGCTGGGATCGAAGCGCAAGCGGTCGAGCAGGCGGCCGCCGCGCCAGTTGCCGTCGCCGAAGTAGCGGGCGATGTTCCACTCCGGCACCTTCAGGGTGCTGGTCTGCGAGTCCTGCGAGAGCTCGAAGCGGAAGTAGTTCGCGGTCAGCGTCAGGTTGTCGGTCGGCTTGAACTGCAGCGTAACCTGACCGCCCCTGCGCTCGCGTTCCTCTTCGCGCACGTTGAAGTTGACCGAGGTCGGCATCATGAAACCCGTGTAGTAGTTGCCGTTCTGGTCCCAGAAGCCCGTGCCACCCCACCAGTTGGAGTTGAAGTCCGAGGGTCGGCCGTTGACGTCCACCGCGGTACCGCCTTCGTCGCGGCCGTACCACTGCCAGCTCTCGGTGCTGGCGCCCATCGTGCGCGTGGTGCGCGTCTGGTCCGAATAACCGACGAAGACGCCGAAACGACCTTCGTCGTCGTGCCAGGCGTACGAGCCCGAGAACTGTCCGTCGTTCTTGCCCGTCGTGTCGGCGCGCGTGCCCTCGACGGAGACGAAGCCGGTATTGGATTCCATCTCCAGTGGACGGCGGGTGTGCAGGATGACCGTGCCGCCGACGCCGCCTTCGTCGATGCGCGCTTCGGGCGTCTTGAACAGCTCGGCGCTCGAAAGCATGTTCGAGGGCAGCAGCATGTAGTTGAAGGAGCGAGTGGGGTCCCCGTTGGATTCGGCGGTGGCGATGTAGTTGCCGTTCAACTGGGTCAGCGTGAGCTCCGAGGACAGCCCGCGGACGCTGACGTTCTTTCCTTCGCCGCCACTGCGGGTGACGATCACGCCGGGGACGCGCTGCAGCGCGTCGGCCACGTTCTTGTCGGGGAACTTGCCCACGTCCTCAGCGGTGACCACCTCGACGATGGCATTGGCGTTGCGCTTCTGGTCGAGGCTCTTCTCGATCGCATAGCGATAACCGGTGACCTGGACCGCGTCGAGGGTGGTGGCGTCGGCGGGGGCGGGCGCCGTCTCCTGCGCCTCGGTCGCGGTGTCCGCGGCCTCCTGCGCGAACGACGGGGCAGGCAGGGCAGCCATCGCGGCCAGGGCGAATGCGATGGCGGCGGACAGCGAGGTCCGGCCCGGTGTGTGTGGCATCAACTTCATCACTGTCTCCCTCTCCAAAGCACGGATGGACGATGCGCGTCTGTGTTGTTTGGATCGATCCAATCACCTGCCCGGCCGACGGGTCGAAATGCACGCCCATGAAGCAAGCGCAGCGTCAGACAGGCTGCGAGTGCGGTCGTGCTTCCGATTTGGATCGATCTAACTCGGCGTGCAAAGATGTAGCATGCCGCGTCGATCGACGCATGCTGCCCTGCAACAGGGACCACCCTGCTGGCAAGGAAGACGGCGGACCGCTCCATGCAACCGGTTGAAGGACAAGCGAACATGGCAATCCGGCGGAACGGTGGTGCAGACATCCCGGGGGGATTGCGGAGACGACCGCATCGCTTGACCCGGCGCGCCGGGCCGTAGATGGTGGCCGCCGTGGCGCCAAGCCGCATCGACCGGACAGGCATGCCGATCCGAACCCCCACCGCCACGGGCCGCGTGCGGCGCGCCAGGCTGGTCCACTGCGATGGGGGCCGACCGGGCGGCACGGGGCCGCTCTCGTGACCAGGCGGCTGGAGATCGCCGCGAATTCGCTGGCATCGGCGCAGGCGGCGCAGGCGGCCGGAGCGACGCGGGTGGAACTGTGCGCGGCGCTGGAAGCCGGCGGTCTGACCCCGTCCGCCGGCGCCATCGCCAGCGTGCGCAGGCGGATCGCCTTGCCGGTCCACGTGCTGGTCCGGCCGCGCGCGGGCGACTTCTGCTACAGCGATGCGGAACACGAGACCATGCTGGCCGATATCGCGCATTGCGCCGCCAGCGGCTGCGACGGCGTGGTCGTGGGCGCGCTGACCACGCGCGGCGAGGTCGACATGGACCGATGCCGGGAGCTGGTCGAGGCGGCGGGCGGACTCGACACCACCTTTCATCGCGCCATCGACCTGTGTCCGGACATGCCCGCCGCGCTTGAGGCGATCGTGGCGCTGGGGTTCCGACGCGTGCTCAGTTCCGGTGGCGCAGCCGACGCCGTGTCCGGCGCCGACATGCTGCGCCGGCTGGTCGGACAGGCCGGCGATCGCATCGTGGTGATGCCCGGCGCCGGCATCGCGCCGGACAACATCGCCCGGCTCGCAGCCCACACCCGGGCGCGCGAATTCCATGCATCGGCCAGACGCCCACGTCCCACGCGCATGCGCGTCCCGGTCGATCCGGCGCTGGGCATGGACGGCGGCGAACAGCGCACGGATGGCGAGCGCATCCGCGCGTTGCTTTCCGCCCTGCATGCGACGGACGCGACGTGAGCGCGCCGTTCGTTTCCGCCGACATCGGTGGCACCAACGCGCGCCTGGCCTGGGTGCGCGCGTGCGACGACGGCCGCATCGAGGTGCTCGCGCAGCGGCGCTATCTGTGTGCGCAGCATCCGTCGTTGCGCGCGATCCTCGCCGACTTCCTGGGCGACGCCCCTGGCGCTCCTGCCCTGGCGCTGGCGATCGCAGGCATCGTGGAGGGCGACCGCATCACCAGCCGCAACGTACCGTGGCCGGTCGACACCGCCGATCTGCGCGCTGCCGGCTTTGGCGAAGTGGCTGCGGTCAACGACTTCGTCGCCGTCGCGCACGCGTGGCAGTGCATGAACGAGGCCGACACCCTGCTGCTGACTCCGGGGGTGACGAGCCCGGAGGCGGGCACCAGCCTGCTGCTCGGACCTGGCACGGGGCTGGGCGGAGCGCTCCGCGTCACGCGAGACGGCCGCACACTGGTGCTCCCCTGCGAGCCGCAGCAGGTGGCACTGGCGCCGGGCAACCTGCGCGAACTGGCGGTGCTGGAGCACTGGATGCGCGCCGGAGCGACCCATGTCGGCATCGGACACGCGGTGTCCGGGCCGGGGCTGGAGAACCTCTATGCGGCGCTGTGCGCGATCGACGATGCGCAGCCGCGCTGGGACTCGTCCGACGGGATCGTCGCCGCTGCCGATGCCGGTTCGGATCCGCATGCGATCGAGGCGATCGGGATGTTCTGCGGACTGCTCGGAAGCGTGGTGGGCGACCTGGCGATGGTGACCGCGGCCACGCGCGTGTTCGTGGCGGGCGGCGTGCCGTCGAAGGTGCGCAACTGGTTGCTGGGCGGCACGTTCGCGCAGCGCATGGTGGACAAGGACGTCATGCGTCCCGTGTTGGAGCGCCTTCCGGTGCGGTTGATCGAGGATCCTGCGCTGGGCGTGATCGGCGCAGCGAGCTGGTTCCGGCAGCGGGGCTGAGCTGAGGTCCCGACTGGCGCGGGGGCGGAGAACTCCGCCGCCACGTCGCTGCGCGGCTCAGCTCAGGCCATCGCCTGTGGCCCCCCGGAAGCGGGCCTCTGCGTCGCATCGAGCAGCGCGCACGCTTCGGCATGCGTGGGCAGCGCGGCGAACGCACCGTGCCGGGTGACCGCCAGCGCGCCGCAGGCCGACGCGTAACGCAGGCAGCGGGCGAAGGCGGCGCGGTCGGCGAGGAACCCGTCGAAACGATGCGAATCGACTCCGGCCTGCTGCAGGCGCGACAGCAGTCCGCCAATGAACGCATCGCCGGCGGCGGTGGTGTCGACCGCCTGCACCGCGATCGACGGCAGTTCTCCGCTCCCGTCGCGTGTCCACCAGCGGATCGGCCCGGCACCATCGGTCACCACGACCAGGCGCGATGCGCGCAGCAGCCTGTCGACGACGCTCCCGTCTTCATCCGTGCCGGTTTCCAGGTACTCGAGCTCCTCGCGCGCAAGCTTCACCAGGTCGGCCGCCGCGAGCGCCTGCCACAGCAGCGGCAGAGCGGGCGTGGCGCGCGGCCACAGGGCTGGGCGAAGGTTGAGGTCAAGGCTCACCAGTGCGCCTGTTTCGCGCGCCAGCGCCATGCCGGCCAGGGTGGCGGCGGCGATGTCCGGATCGGTCAGGCTGTTGCTGCAGCAGTGGAAGATGCTGCACTCGGACAGGCAGGCCGGGTCGAAGTCGCTGCTGCGGAACAGCAGGTCCGCCGCCGGCGGCCGGTAGAAGCTGAAACTGCGCTCGCCATCGGCGTCCAGGGAGACGAATGCCAACGCGGTCTTGGCCTGCTGCGTACGGCGCACGTAGCGGACGCCGGCGCCCCCGGCACGCAGGCTGTCGAGGAGGAAGTCGCCGAACATGTCCTCGCCCAGCATGCCGACGAACTCGCTGTGCCCGCCGAGCCTGGCCACGGCCACGGCTGCATTGGCCGGAGCGCCTCCGGCGAACTGGCGGAATGCGCGTGCCTCGCCGTCGACGGCCGGCGCGGCGAGGAAATCGATGAGCGCCTCGCCGAAGCAGACGACGGTGTGTCCGTGGCTCAAGGGGGAATTCCGTGCAAGCGTGGAGGAGTCGGTCATGATCGCTGCGCGTCAGGACGCAAGCGCCGGCGCGCTGTCGCGTTCGGTGAGGTGGACCGGGGCGATGACCGAACGCCCAGGGAGGGATGGGGAGGCGGCGCGCTGCAGCAGCAGTTCCGCGGCCTGGCGGCCGCGCTCGCGCGGCGCGGCGCTCACCGTGGTCAGCGGGGGGATCCCGACGGCCGCCTCGGGAATGTCGTCGAAACCGGTAACGGCGAAATCCTCGCCGGGCCGGCGGCCGAGCCGCACCAGGCCCAGCATCAGGCCCAGCGCGACGGCGTCGTTGTAGCAGACCGCCGCGGTCGGCGCGGGGTCGAGTGCGAGCAGCGCATCCGCATGCGCGTTCGCTTCCAGTCGCGTGGGCGCGGTTTCGATCAGCCAGCGTTCGTCGGGCGCGATGCCCGCCTCGCGTAATGCCTCCTGGTAGCCGATCCGCCGTTCACGGCAGGAACTGGACCCGGCGTGACCGCCATAGAACGCGATGCGGCGGTGCCCGAGCGCGATCAGGCGCGCGGTGGCGGCGCGCGCGCCTGCGCGGTTGTCGAGGCCGAGGAAATCGTACTCGAAGCCAGGTTCGGCATCGCCAGTCAGCTGCCGGTTGAACACCAACAGGGGCGTGTGCCGGCCAATCGCCAGCGCCACGTCGCTCGCCATGCTGGATTCGGCGGGAGAAAGAATGATTCCCGCCGGGTGGTGTTCCATCAGCGAGCCGAGGACCTGGCGCTGCCGGGCAGGGGATTCGTTGCTGCTGCCGAGCAGGGTGACGTAGCCCTTGGCGCCGAGCGCCTCGTCCACCCCCGTGGCGAATTCGGCGAAGAACGGGTTGGACAGGTCGTTGATCACCAGCGCCACCGCGCTCGAGACCCGCTGGCGCAGGTTGGCGGCCGCGCGGTTGTAGACATAGCCCTGCCGCTGCATCTCCGCTTCGACGAGCCGCCGCGTTTCCGGATGGACCAGGGGACTTCCGCGCAGCACCAGCGACACCGTGGCGCGCGACACCCCGCACGCCCGGGCGATGTCGTTCAGGGTGATCCGACGGTGTTTGTCCAAACCGCTCCCCGCTGCGTTTAGATCGATCCAAGCACTGCATCCTGCGACATCCTCCCGACCCCTGCAAGGGGCAGGGCGATGCTGCGGGGCAACATGAAATCCAAGACCGAGTATGTTCAATTTAGATCGTTCCAAAGCGCGCATGCAGCGCATTCAATCGATCCAAATCCAGGTTTTCGGGATTCCACGATGCGCGTCCAGCTGCCCGTCCTTCCCCCGCCGCCCAGTCCCCACCCTCCCGGGGCGGCCGCCGCAACCCGTTGCGGCGTTTATGGCCCGGTCCCCGCCGGGCCTCCTTTCTTCCTGCGAACCCTGGCGCGCCGCCTCGCCGCCGTTGCCCTGACCTGCGCGCTGCCGGTGGCCGGCGTCCTGGCGGACGAGGTCGATCGCGCGGCCATGGTGAACACCTTCATCGGCACCAAGGACGATGGCAACACCTTCCCCGGCGCCTCCGCCCCGTTCGGCAAGATCCAGGTAAGTCCGATCGGTTCGCACTATTCGGGCTGGCGCTACGACGATCCGCAGATCCGGGGGTTCGGCCATTCCTTCCTGTCCGGTGCCGGCTGCTGGGAGCAGGGCGGGCAGGTGTCGGTGCTGCCGGTGACGGGGCGGATTGGACCCGGTGGCGACTTCGACACCGGCAACCCCAAGGCCTTCGACCAGCGCGAATACGGCGCGCGCTACACCCACGAGGGCGAGGTCGGGCAGGCCGGCTACTACCGCGTGCGCCTGACCGACTACGGCGGCATCGATGCCGAAGCCGCTGCGGGCGTGCGCGCTGCGGCGGAGCGCTACACCTTCTCCGCCGGCGTGCGGCAGGGACATGTGCTGGTGAACGTCGGCCAGGCGAACGAGCGCCATTCGGTGATCGGCAGCGCGGTCGAGATCGTCGGCGACCGCATCGTGGAAGGCCGGGTCACCACCAAGAGCTTCTGCGGCGGCCACCAGTACACGACCTGGTTCCGGCTGGAGTTCGACCGTCCGTTCCAGGCGCACGGTGTCTGGGGCGAGGCCGGCGGGCTGCCGGGCGCGCGCCACAACATGGAAGGCGAGGCCAAGCCGAACGGTGCCTGGCTCAGCTTCGACACCGGCGCCGATCGCGCGGTCGCCCTGGTATCGGCGATCTCGCACGTCGACGCCGAGGGTGCGCGCAACAACCTGCGCGCCGAAGGCATGGACGACGGCCGCCTGCTCGGGTTCGACGCGATGCGCGAGCGCGCCACGCGCACATGGAACGAGGAACTGGGCAGCGTGCGCATCACCGGCGCCGATGCCGACGACGCCACCGTGTTCTACACCGCGCTCTACCACGCGCTCCTGCAGCCGATGACCGGCAGCGATGCCGACGGCCGCTACCGCGGCTACGACAACCGCATCCATCGCGCCGACGGCTGGACCTACCACGAGTACCTGTCGCTGTGGGACACCTACCGCAGCCAGAACCAGTTGCTCGCGCTGTTGAGCCCGCGGCAGGCGCGCGACATCGCGCGCTCGGTGCTCGCGATCCACGAGCAGGGCGGCTGGCTGCCGCGCTGGGGCTACGCCAGTTTCGAAACCAACATCATGACCGGCGATCCCGTCACGCCGTTCCTGGTCGACCTGTGGCGCCTGGGCGCGCTTGAGGGGCGCGAGGCGCAGGCGTACGCGGCCCTGCGCGAGAACGCCTTCGGCGCGCCACCGCAGAACTCGCGCCATGCCGGCCGCTCGGGCAACGCGCGCTATCTCGCCGACGGATTCGTGCAGTACGACCGCACGGTGCCGTCGAAAGGCATGGACGTCGACCCGCACCATGGCGGCTCGGCCACGCTCGAGTATGCGCTCGCCGACTGCTCGCTGGCGCAGATGGCCCAGGCGCTGGGCGAAGGTGATGATGCACGGGAGCTGCTGCGGCGCGGCGGTAACTGGCGCAACGTGTGGGATCCGCGAGTGCGCGATGAGGACACCGGATTCACCGGCTTTCCGCGCCCCCGCCTGGACAACGGCGACTGGTACCAGCCGGCCGACGGCCAGTACAGCCCGCGCTCGCACCACGGCTTCCACGAAGGCACGGCGTGGCAGTACCAGTGGCTGGTGCAGCAGGACGTGCCCGGCCTTGCCCAGGCGATGCAGGGTCGCGACGCTGCGCTGCGCCGGCTGGATGCCTTCTTCGCGCTCGATGCGTTGCGCGCAGATCCCGCCGCCGCCGCGCGCAAGGACTGGGTGGTCGGGCCGTACAGCTACTACAACCAGTTCCGCTACAACCCCAACAACGAGCCCGACCTGCACGTACCGTGGATCTACACGCTGCTCGGCGAGCCGTCGAAGACCTCGACCGTGCTGCACGCGGCGCAGACGCTGTTCACCAACGCCCCCAACGGCGTCACCGGCAACGACGACCTCGGCACCATGTCGGCCTGGTACCTGTTCAGCGCGATGGGGCTGTATCCGGTGACGCCGGGCACGGGGCAGTTCGTGCTGCATGCGCCGCGCTTCGAGCGCGTGGAGCTGGACTTGGGCGAAGGCCGGACGCTGCGTATCCAGGCACCGGGCGCGGGCGACGGCCAACTCCGGTTCGTCGGGTCCGCGAGTTTCGACGGCAAGCCCCAGTCGCGGGTGTGGCTGGACTGGGAGCAGTTGCGCGATGGCGGCGAGCTCGCCTTCTCTCTCACCAGTGATGCCTCGGCGGCGGCCTGGGGTGCGCGCGCCGACGACCTGCCGCCAGCGGCCTGCGCGACGGAGCCTGAAACGCTGCGGTGGTGACCGCCATGAAGGCCGGTGTGCGCTGCACCCTGCCCGCCGTCAGCGCAGGCTGGGCGCTTCCACCACGCGCGATCCCGCCGCGGTCCGGACCGCATAGTTGAAGCCCGGCTGCAGCGAGCAGGCGCCGACCGTTCCGTCGTGGCGCAGGGCGACGAAGGCCATCTGCAGGTCGTCGCGCGGCTCCCGATGGCGGCGTGCGACGCGCTCTACCGCCTCGCGGCAGGCCTGTTCGGGCGTGCGACCGTGTCGCATCAGCTCGACCACGGTATGCGAGCCGCAGATCCGCAGGCATTCCTCGCCCACCCCGGTCGCGGTGGCGGCGCCGACCTCGCCATCGACGAACAGCCCCGCGCCGCTGATGGGCGAATCGCCGACGCGCCCGCGCATCTTGAACGCCATGCCGCTGGTGGTGCAGGCCCCAGCCAGGTGCCCCTCGGCGTCCAGCGCAAGGATGCCGATGGTGTCGTGGTTGCTGGCGCCGCCGGGCAGCGCATCGGGCATGCGGTAGCGGTTGCTGCGCTCGATGTTGGGCTGCGGGCGGTATTCGGCCGTCTCCAGCCATTCGCGCCAGGCACGTTTGGCCGCTGGCGTCAGCAGGGACTGCCTGGGGAACCCCCGCGTCAGGGCGAACTGCAGCGCGCCGTCGCCGACCAGCAGCACGTGCGGGGTGTGCTCCATCACCCGGCGTGCGACCGACACGGCGTGCACGATGTCCTCCAGGCACGCCACCGCACCCAGCCGTCCCAGGTGGTCCATGATGCAGGCGTCGAGCGTCACGTGGCCGTCTCGGTCGGGATAGCCGCCCAGTCCAACGGTGTGGTTGTCGGGATCGGCTTCGGGCACTTTCGCCCCGAGTTCGACCGCATCGAGCGCGCTGCCGTTGCTGGAGAGCACGTCCTAGGCCGCGGCATTGGCCGCCTCGCCGAAGTCCCAGGTGGACACCGCGATCGGCCGAGTGGACGCCAAGGACTGCTTCGCCGCGGCGCCGGGCAGTGCGGGAAGTGCGGCGGTCAGGCCTAGCTGTGATCTCTCAGTAGGTTGTTCATCCGGGGCATCTCTGGAAGATGGGGGTTACGAAGCCAACCCAACCCCCAGGAGCCCCGGATGAACCTGCATAAACATGCCCGTCTTACACCTCGCGGTCGAG
>JAEWZE010000289.1 GCA_023395465.1 Pseudomonadota bacterium | reverse complement strand
GTGGTCGCGGCCGCGACCCTGGCCGGCCTGCTGCTGTCCGGTGCGGTCGCCGCCCGGCTCGGCGGCGCGCCGGTGATGCGCGGCGCGCTGCGGGTCGGGTTCTGGGGCGTGCTGGCGATGGGCGCGGCCGCGCTGGTCGGGCAGCTGTTCGACGTGCGCGCCTGAGCCCTACAGCGGCCGCAGGAACACCTGGAACGCCAGGTCGCGGGTGCCGCCCGCGTCGAACAGTTCGATCCATCCGGGCGGGTTGTCCGCGGCGATGAACCAGGCCCTGGCCGCCGGGTAGGGATCGCCATGCGGCCCGGCCACCACGCCGCAGTCGTACCGGCCCTTGACCCGCAGCGTGACCGCATAGGTTCCGGGACCGACCAGGGGCGGCGCGCCGAATTCGATCATGCGCATGCCGATCGCGGGCGTGGGCACCGAGTCGAACACGAAGCCGGGCAGTTCCTCGTAGGCCAGCACCGAGCCGTCGGGCATCCCGCCGCTGGTCTTTTCCAGGGTGACGCGCACGTCGGCCTTCGGCTGGCAGCTCATCGGCACCATGACGTGGCTGATGTAGCCCGCCTGCACCACCTCGAACGACTGCGCCAGCCGCTGCTGCACCGAACCGCCCAGGGCCAGCCAGGCGCCCGGATCGATGTTGACCTGTTCGGCCTCCAGTTCCGGTGGCGGCGCCGCCACCGCGACGCCGGCCAGCAGCAGTGCCGGCACCATCGCCATCGCCCGTCCCGTCCGCTTGCGCATGGGTGTTCCTCCGCGGCGGCGACAGGCCGCCCTGCCAGCACATACGCAGCGCGGCGCGGCGGAGTGCCAGGGAGGTGGCGGTTACAGCTCCAGCCAGCCGGCGACCACCGCCCGCAGTTCCTCGACGCCGGCCTTGGTCTCGCCCGAGAAGGCCTGCACGCCGATGCTGTCGCCGTAGCTGGCCGACAGCTGGCGGCGCACCGCCTGGACGGTGTTGCCGGCGGCCCCGCGCGAGAGCTTGTCGGCCTTGGTCAGCAGCGCGTGCGCGGGCAGGCCCCGGCGCATGGCGTAGCCGAGCATCTGCAGGTCGTACTCCTTGAGCGGGTGGCGGATGTCCATCACCACCACCAGGCCGCGCAGCGCGAAGCGATCCTGGAACCACTGGTCGATGAAGGCCTGCCAGTGCTCGCGCAGGGCCAGCGGGACCTTGGCGTAGCCGTAGCCGGGCAGGTCGACCAGGTATTTGTTCTCGTGCGGCGGCAGGGAGAAATAGACCAGCTGCTGGGTCCGCCCCGGCGTCTTGGACACCCGCGCCAGCGCGTTCTGCTGGCACAAGGCATTGAGTGCGCTGGACTTGCCGGCGTTGGAGCGGCCGGCAAAGGCGACCTCGGCGCCGCCGTCGGGAGGCAGCTGCCTAGGGGTGTGGGCGGCGAGCAGGTAGCTGGCACGCGCGAACGGGTTGGCCATCGCGATCCTGGACTTCTGGGCTGGCATAGCTTCTCACGGCGCCGGCCCCGGGGCGCCGCGGCGGCGGCGGTTTGACCGTCCCTGCGGCGCACCGCGATAATCCCGGACCTTGCGGCCGGGGCAGCCCCTGCCGCGATCCATCGCTTTCGGAGTCCTGCAATGCGCCACGCCCGCGCCATCGGTGTCGCCGGTTTCGTCGCCCTCGTGGCCGGCGCCGTCGCGTTCGCCCAGTCCACCGTCGAACCGCTGGAAGAGACGCCGCCGGTGGAGGTCGTGTCGCTGGACGCCAGCGCCCTTGCGGCGCTCAAGCAGACCCGCGCCGGCGATCCCGAGAACGGCGCCACCCTGGCCGGCACCTGCGCCGCCTGCCACGGCCTGGACGGCAACCCGCCGGAGGGCATGCCCTATCCGCGCATTGCCGGCCAGAGCGAACGCTACATCTCCCAGCAGCTGGCCCTGTTCAAGAGCGGCGAGCGCAACACCGGCATGGCCGCGGTCATGATCCCGTTCGCCGCGCCGCTGAGTCCGCAGGACATGCGCGACCTGGGCGCGTTCTTCGCCACCAAGCAGACCGGTGCCGGCATCGCGGACGACACCGTGGTCGAGGGCGGCGCCTACGCCGGCATGAAGTTCTACGAGATCGGCCAGCAGCTGTACCGGGCCGGCGACGCCGCGCGCGGCATCCCGGCCTGCATGGCCTGCCACGGCCCTTCCGGGCAGGGCAACCCGGGCCCGGCCTACCCGGCCGTGGCCGGACAGGAGGCCAGCTATGTCGACCGTCGCCTGCAGGAATACCGCTCCGGCGAGACCAGCCTGGGCGACCGCCACCTGTTCGACATCATGGCCGAGGTCGCCGCGCCGCTGACCGACCAGGAAATCCAGGCCCTGGCCAGCTACCTGCAGGGCCTGCACCAGCGCCCCGACGCCGCCACGCTGGCCGCGATCGAGGCGGCCGGCCCGGTCGCCGCGCCGGCACCGGCACCGGCGCCTGCCGCGCCCGCCGCGGAGCCGGTCGACACCACCACCGAGCCGGCGGCCGACGCCGTCGACGCGCAGGGCTGATGCCGCTCCCGGACCCGGCCCTGGCCAGCCACGGCCGCACGCCGATGCGTGCGCGACTGTTCGCCCTGTGCCTGCTGTGGCTGCTGCCGCTGGCCGCGCTGGCGCAGGCGATGCCGCCGGGCATGGGGATCGAGTACATCCCGATCTCCGACGGCAAGCGCTGGAGCGAGGAGCCCGGCACGATCGAGGTGGCCGAAGTCTTCGCCTACGGCTGCAGCCACTGCGACGACTTCCATCCGATGCTGACCGCGTGGAAGCGCCGCGCCGGCGACGACCTGCGCCTGCGCTACGTGCCGGCCGTCTGGTCCACCGACGACGCCTACGGTCGTGGCTACTTCGCGATCGAGGCGCTCGGCCGCGTGGCCGAGCTCCATCCGCGCCTGTTCGATGCCGTCCACCGCGAAGGCAGCCTGCCCGGGCGTGGCGCCTCGCTGCAGGAGATGGCGACCTTCCTGGTCGCGCAGGGCCTGGACCCGGCGCAGGTGCGCACGGCGCTGACCTCGGCCGACACCACCGCGAAGATGAACGCCGCCAAGGCGTTCGCGGTGCACGCCGGGGTCCGCGGCACGCCGACCCTCATCATCAACGGCAAGTACCGCGTGCAGGGCGCCTCGCTGGAGCAGTCCCTGCGGATCGCCGACGCGCTGATCGCGGTCGAACGCGCCGCCGCGCGCTGACCCCGCCGGCCTCACGGCCGTCGCTGTACGCTTCGTCCCAACCAAGATCCAGGAACCCGTCGATGAACTTCCGCGCCGTCTCCCGCCTCGTCCTGGCGCCCGCCGCCCTTGCGCTGCTGCTGGCCGCCTGCCAGCCGTCCGAACCTGCCGCGCCGACGCCGGCGCCTGCGGCCGATGCGCCCGCCCCCGCCGCCGCGCCTGAGGCCGTGGGCGACGAACCCGCGCTGGACCCGGCG
>JAEWZE010000283.1 GCA_023395465.1 Pseudomonadota bacterium | reverse complement strand
TGTAGCGGTAGATGTTGTCGACGAACAGCAGCACGTCGCGGCCTTCGTCGCGGAAGTACTCGGCCATGGTCAGGCCGGTCAGCGCGACGCGCAGGCGGTTGCCCGGCGGCTCGTTCATCTGGCCGTACACCATCGCCACCTTGGACTTCTCGGGCTCCTGAATGTTGACGACGCCCGACTCCTGCATCTCGTGGTAGAAGTCGTTGCCCTCGCGGGTGCGCTCGCCCACGCCGGCGAACACCGACAGGCCCGAGTGCTCGGTCGCGATGTTGTTGATCAGCTCCATCATGTTGACCGTCTTGCCCACGCCGGCGCCGCCGAACAGGCCGACCTTGCCGCCCTTGGCGAACGGGCACATCAGGTCGATGACCTTGATGCCGGTTTCCAGCAGCTCGGTGGTCGAGGACTGGTCCTCGTAGGACGGGGCCGCGCGGTGGATTTCCCACGTGGTGTCGGCCTTGACCGGGCCGGCCTCGTCGATCGGCGCGCCCAGCACGTCCATGATGCGGCCCAGCGTGCCGGTGCCGACCGGCACCGAGATCGCGCGGCCGGTGTTCTCGGCCACCAGGTTGCGCTTGAGGCCGTCGGTGGAGCCGAGCGCGATCGTGCGCACGACGCCGTCGCCGAGCTGCTGCTGCACCTCGAGCGTGATCGCGGTGTTCTGCACCTTCAGCGCGTCGTACACCTTCGGCACTTCGCTGCGCGGGAACTCCACGTCGACGACCGCGCCGATGATCTGAACGATCTTGCCCTGACTCATTGCTGCATTCCTCTAAGTGAATTCTGTGGTGGCGCGGTCAGACCGCCGCCGCGCCGCCGACGATTTCGGAGATTTCCTGGGTGATCGCCGCCTGGCGGGCCTTGTTGTAGACCAGGTTGAGCGTGTCGATCAGCTTGGTGGCGTTGTCGCTGGCCGACTTCATCGCCACCATGCGCGCCGCGTGCTCGGACGCCACGTTCTCCATCACCGCCTGGTACACGAGCGACTCGATGTAGCGGGTCAGCACGTGCTCCAGCACGCCTTCGGCGTCGGGCTCGTAGATGTAGTCCCAGTCGTGCCTGGCGACCGTGGTTTCCGCCGCCGGCAGCGGCAGCAGCTGGTCGAACGCGGCGCGCTGGACCATGGTGTTGACGAAGTCGTTGTAGACCAGGAAGACCTTGTCCACCTTGCCCGCGTCGTAGGCCTCGAGCATCACCTGGACCACGCCGACCAGCTGCTCGACCTCGGGCTGGTCGCCAAGGTGGGTCACGCTGGCCAGCATGTTGACCTTGAGCCGGCGGAAGAACACCGCCGCCTTCTGGCCGATGGTGACCACGTCGACCTCGACGCCCTTGTCCTGCCACTGGCGGATCTCGACCAGCAGCTTGCGGAACAGGTTGTTGTTGAGGCCGCCGGCCAGGCCGCGGTCGGACGAGACGATCACGTAGCCGACGCGCCCGATGTCCTTGCGCTCGACCAGGTAGGGGTGCTGGAACTCGGTGTTCGCCTGCGCGAGGTGGCCGATGATCTGCTTCATCGCGCGCGCGTACGGGCGCGAGGCCTTCATCCGGTCCTGCGCCTTGCGGATCTTCGAGGCCGAGACCATCTCCAGCGCGCGCGTCACCTTGCGGGTGTTCTGCACGCTCTTGATCTTGGTCTTGATTTCCCTGCCGCCTGCCATCTCGTTCTTCCCGTGGGGCGGGCCGGGGCCCGCCGTTGCGAATCGTCGCCCGCTACGCCGAGGCGGGCCTGCGCCCGCCGCGCGCTCCGGCCGTTACCAGCTGCCGGTCTTCTTGAACTCTTCGATGCCGGCCTTGTAGGCGGCCTCGATCTCGTCGTTCCAGTCGCCGCTGCCGTTGATGCGCTCGATCAGCGCGCCCTGGGTATTGGCGAAGTGCGCGTGCAGTGCCTCTTCGAACGCCAGGATCCTGTTGACCGGCACGTCGTCCATGAAGCCCTTGTCGACGGCGTAGATCGACAGCGCCTGGTAGGCGATCGACATCGGCTGGTACTGCTTCTGCTTCATCAGCTCGGTGACGCGCTGGCCGCGCTCGAGCTGCTTGCGGGTCGCGTCGTCCAGGTCCGAGGCGAACTGGGCAAAGGCCGCCAGCTCGCGGTACTGCGCCAGCGCGATGCGGATGCCGCCGGACAGCTTCTTGATGATCTTGGTCTGGGCGGCGCCACCGACGCGCGACACCGAGATGCCGGCGTTCACGGCCGGGCGGATGCCGGCGTTGAACAGGTCGGTCTCCAGGAAGATCTGGCCGTCGGTGATCGAGATCACGTTGGTCGGCACGAACGCGGACACGTCGCCGGCCTGGGTCTCGATGATCGGCAGCGCGGTCAGCGAGCCGGTCTGGCCCTTCACTTCACCGTTGGTGAACTTCTCGACGTATTCGGCCGACACGCGCGCGGCGCGCTCGAGCAGGCGGCTGTGCAGGTAGAACACGTCGCCCGGGAACGCTTCGCGACCCGGCGGGCGCTTGAGCAGCAGCGAGATCTGGCGGTAGGCCACGGCCTGCTTGGACAGGTCGTCGTACACGATCAGCGCGTCTTCGCCGCGGTCCATGAAGTACTCGCCCATGGTGCAGCCCGAGTACGCCGAGATGTACTGCATCGCGGCCGATTCCGAAGCGGTGGCCGCCACGACGATCGTGTGAGCCAGCGCACCGTTTTCTTCCAGCTTGCGCACGATGTTGGCAACGGTCGATGCCTTCTGACCGATGGCCACGTACACGCACTTGATGCCGGTGTCCTTCTGGTTGATCACCGCGTCGATGGCCATCGCGGTCTTGCCGGTCTGGCGGTCGCCGATGATCAGCTCGCGCTGGCCGCGGCCGATCGGGATCATCGCGTCAACCGACTTGTAACCGGTCTGCACCGGCTGGTCGACCGACTTGCGCCAGATCACGCCCGGCGCCACGCGCTCGACCGGCGCGGTCAGGTGGGTGCCCAGCGGGCCCTTGCCGTCGATCGGCTCGCCCAGCGCGTTGACGACGCGGCCGAGCATTTCCGGGCCGACCGGCACTTCGAGGATGCGGCCGGTGGTCTTGGCCACGTCGCCTTCGCGCAGGTGCTCGTAATCACCCAGCACCACGGCGCCGACCGAGTCGCGCTCCAGGTTCAGCGCCAGGGCGGTGGTGTTGCCCGGCAGCTCGATCATTTCGCCCTGCATCACGTCGGCGAGGCCGTAGATGCGCACGATGCCGTCGGAGACGCTGGTGACGGTACCTTCGTTGCGCGCTTCCGAGCCCAGCTTGACCTGCTCGATGCGGTTCTTGATCAGTTCGCGCTGGCCGCGGCCGATCGGGATCATGCTGTCGACGGCCTTGTAGCCGGTCTGGACCGGCTGGTCCACCGACTTGCGCCACACCACGCCCGGGGCGATGGTTTCGACCGGCGCGCTGGTGGCGGTGGTGATCGGGCCCTTGCCGTCGATCGGCTCGCCCAGCGCGTTCACCACGCGGCCCAGCAGTTCCGGGCCGGTCGGCACTTCGAGGATGCGGCCGGTGGTCTTGGCCACGTCGCCTTCGCGCAGGTGCTCGTAATCACCCAGCACCACGGCGCCGACCGAGTCGCGCTCCAGGTTCAGCGCCAGGGCGG
>JAEWZE010000143.1 GCA_023395465.1 Pseudomonadota bacterium | reverse complement strand
GCGTCGAACAGCGCGAACTTGATGCTCGACGAGCCGCAGTTGAGCACCAGCACCAGGTCGCCGCGGGTGGGATAGCGGTCGGCGTCATGCGCGGTCATGCGTGGGAATCTCCGGTTGCGGGCAATACCAGGCGCCGGTTGCGCAGGCGCAGCGCATTGCCGACCACCGAGGCGGAACTGAAGCTCATCGCCACCGCCGCGATCATCGGTGACAGCAGCAGGCCGGTGAACGGATACAGCACGCCGGCGGCGATCGGCACGCCCAGGCCGTTGTAGGCCAGCGCGAACAGCAGGTTCTGGCGCATGTTCGACACGGTGGCCTGCGACAGCGCGCGCGCCGTCGCGATACCGCGCAGGTCGCCCTTGACCAGGGTGACCTGGGCGCTGTCCATCGCCACGTCGGTGCCGGTGCCCATGGCAATGCCGACATCCGCGCGCGCCAGCGCCGGCGCGTCGTTGATGCCGTCGCCGGCCATCGCCACCACCCGGCCTTCCGACTGCAGCCGTTCGATGAGCCCGAGCTTGTCCTCAGGCCGCACCTCGCCGTGCACCTCGTCGATGCCCAGGCGCGCGGCCACCGCGTTGGCCGTGGTCAGGCCGTCGCCGGTGGCCATGACGATGCGCAGGCCGGAAGCGCGCAGCGTGGCGAGCGCCTCGGGCGTGCTGGCCTTGACCGGATCGGACACCGCCAGCAGGCCGGCCAGCGCGCCGTCGACCGCCAGGTGCATTACGCTGGCGCCCTGCCCGCGCAGCGCTTCGGCGCGCGTCGCCAGCGGCGCGGGATCGACGCCCTCCTCGCGCATCAGCGCGGTGTTGCCCAGCGCGAGGCGATGGCCCTCGACCTGGCCGCGCACGCCGATGCCCGAAGTCGATTCGAAGCCGTCCACCGCGGCCAGCGCCAGGCCGCGTTCGCGCGCGGCGGCGACGATCGCCTCGGCCAGCGGATGTTCGCTGCCCTGGTCGAGGCTGGCGGCCAGGCGCAGCACCTGGCTGCTATCGAAGCCGTCGACGGCCACCGCCTCCTCGAACGCCGGGCGGCCCTCGGTGAGCGTGCCGGTCTTGTCCACCACCAGGGTGTCGACCTCGCGCAGCCGCTCGATCGCGGCGGCGTCGCGGAACAGCACGCCCAGCGTCGCGCCGCGACCGGTGGCGACCATGATCGACATCGGCGTGGCCAGGCCCAGCGCGCAGGGGCAGGCGATGATCAGCACTGCCACCGCGTTGACCAGGCCGTAGACCCAGCCCGGCTCCGGGCCGACCAGACCCCAGGCGAAGAACGCGACCAGCGCCACCGCCACCACGCCCAGCACGAAGCGGCCGGCGACCACGTCGGCCAGGCGCTGCATCGGCGCCTTCGAGCGCTGTGCCTGCGCGACCATCTGCACGATCCGCGACAGCAGGGTGGCCGAGCCCACGCGTTCGGCCTGCACCACCAGCGCGCCCGACGTGTTGAGCGTGGCGCCGATCACGCGGTCGCCCGGACCCTTGCGCACCGGCAGCGGCTCGCCGGTGAGCATCGACTCGTCCACCGCGCTGCCACCCTCGAGCACCACCGCGTCCACCGGCACCTTCTCGCCGGGGCGCACGCGCAGGCGGTCGCCGACGTGCACGTGTTCGAGCGGGATGTCCTCCTCGTCGCCATCCTCGCGCAGCCGGCGCGCGGTCTTCGGCGCCAGGCCCAGCAGCGAGCGGATCGCGGCCGAGGTCTGCGCGCGCGCCTTGAGCTCGAGCAGCTGGCCGAGCAGGGTGAGCGAGACGATCACCGCCGCGGCCTCGAAGTACACCGAGACCCGGCCCATCGACGCGAACGCGGCCGGAAACACGCCCGGCGCGACCGTGGCGACCACGCTGTAGGCGAAGGCCGCGCCGGTGCCGAGCGAGATCAGGGTCCACATGTTGGGGCTGGCGTTGCGGATCGACTGCCAGCCGCGCACGAAGAACGGCGCGCCCGCCCACAGCACCACCGGCGTGGCCAGCACCAGTTCCACCCAGCTCTGGGTGGCCATGTCCATCAGCCCCAGCTGGTGGCCGAACATCCCCAGCACGAACACGATCGCGGTCAGCGGCAGGGTCCACCAGAAGCGGCGCGAGAAGTCGCGCAGTTCGGGACTGTCGCCCTCCTCGAGGCTGGGAATCTCCGGCTCCAGCGCCATGCCGCACTTGGGGCAGGTGCCGGGGTGGTCCTGGCGCACTTCCGGGTCCATCGGGCAGAAGTACATGGTGCCGGGCGGCAGCGCATCGGGTGGCGGCGCGGGCGTCGTGCCGTGGCCGGCGCAGCAGCTGCCGCGCGCGGCGCTGCCGTCGTAGCGGGCAGGGTCGGCGGCGAACCTGTCGGCGCAGCGCGCGCAGCAGAAACGCCAGCTGCGGCCGGCGTGTTCGACGCGATGCGGCGAATCGGGCTTGACCGTCATGCCGCAGACCGGGTCGCGCTGGTCCGGCGGTGGCGTCGCGCTGCCGCCGTAGCGTGCGGGATCGGCGGCGAACTTCATCGCGCAATGCGCGCTGCAGAAGCGCCAGTCGTGGCCGGCGTGCTCGACGCGATGCGGGGAGTCGGGCTTGACCGTCATGCCGCAGACCGGGTCGCGGTCTTCCGGCGTTGGCGTCGCGCTGCCGTCGTAGCGTGCGGGGTCGGCGGCGAACTTCGTCGCGCAATGCGCGCTGCAGAAGCGCCAGTCGTGGCCGGCGTGCTCGACGTGGTGCGGCGAGTCGGGCTTGACCGTCATGCCGCAGACCGGGTCGCGCAGGGGCGCGGATCCGTTGCCGTGGGTGTCGGCGTGCGTGAGTCCGCTCATGCCGCGTCCTCCCCGGCCAGCGCGTTGAGGATCGGGCAGGCGTCCGCGCGGCCGTGGCCGGGACAGGCGGCGACCAGGGTTTCCAGCCCGGCGCGCACGCGCTGCAGTTCGGCGATGCGCGCCTGCACGTCCTCCAGCCTGCGCTGGGCGGCGTGCCTGACGCTGGCCACGTCGCCCGAGTCGCCCAGCGACAGCAGCTCGCGGATGTCCTCCAGCGGGAAGCCCAGCGCCTTGGCCCGGCGGATGAAGCGCAGGCGCTTGAGCTCGGTGTCGCCGTAGCGGCGGTAACCGGACGGCAGGCGCCCGGCGGGCGGCAGCAGCGCGCTGCGTTCGTAGTAGCGCACCGTGTCGATGGCGACGCCGGCGCGCTGTGCGAGTTGACCGATGCTCATGCTGGACATGGGCGCTCTCCGATGCGGGAGGCCAGTCTGCACCCTGGACCCGGGTCCAGAGTCAAGGCCGGTGTTGCAGCTGTCACCACGGGCCAGCACGCGGATGCCTTGCGGGCGCGCCAGGCGTCGTCGCCGTGGGAGCGCGCTTGCGCGCGAAGGGCTTTCGCGACCAAGGTCGCTCCCACGATAGAGGCGGGGCCAGTTACGGCGGCGTGGTGCGGTAGCGGTGCGCGAGCATCAGCGCGATCGCGCACGAGGCCATGCGCGATTCGCGCGAATCGGCGCGGCTGGTCAGCACCACCGGCACCCGGGCGCCGAGCACGATGCCGGCGCTGGCGGCGTCGCCCATGAACATCACCTGCTTGGCCAGCATGTTGCCGCTTTCCAGGTCGGGCACGACCAGGATGTCGGCCTGGCCGGCGACCTCGGAGACGATGCCCTTGGTGCGCGCGGCGGCGATCGACACCGCGTTGTCGAAGGCCAGCGGGCCGTCGAGCACGCCGCCCTCGATCTGGCCACGATCGGCCATCTTGCACAGCGCGGCGGCATCGAGCGTGGCCGGCATGGTCGGGGTCACCGTCTCGACCGCGGCCAGGATCGCGACCTTGGGCCGCTCCACGCCGATCACGTGCGCCAGCTCGATGGCATTGCGGATGATGTCGGCCTTCTGCGCCAGGTCGGGCGCGAGGTTGATCGCCGCGTCGGTGACGATGAACGGGCGCGGGTAGTGCGGCGTCTGCAGGACGAAGCAGTGGCTGACCCGGCGCTTGGTGCGCAGGCCCGTGGCCGAGGACACCACCGCCGCCATCAGCTCGTCGGTGTGCAGGCTGCCCTTCATCAGCGCCTCGACCCTGCCTTCGCGCGCCAGCTCGACCGCGCGCGCGGCGGCGGCGTGGCTGTGCGGCACGTCCTCGATCGCCAGGCCGGCGAGTTCCACGCCGGCCTCCGCGGCCGCGGCCTCGATCCGCGCGCGCGGGCCGACCAGCACCGGTTCGATCAGTCCGGCATCGCGCGCGTCGATCGCACCCGACAGGCTCAATGCGTCGCAGGGATGCACCACCGCCACGCGGATCGCCTCCATCGGCGCGACGTGGGCCAGCAGCCGTGCCAGGCCGTCGTTGCCGGCGGCATCGAGGCGGATCTCCGGCAGCGCGGTGCGCGCGCGTTCGATGCGCTCGTCGGGCGCGATCACCTGCGCCTCGCCGTCGATCACCCGCTTGCCGTCCTGGTTGGTGCAGCTGCAGGCCAGGGTCACGCAGCGTTTGCCGGGATCCAGCGCAGTCACCGTGACCTGGACGGTGAGCCTGTCGCCCAGTCGTACCGGCGCCAGGAAGCGCAGGGTCTGGCCGAGGTAGACCGTGCCCGGCCCGGGCAGGCGCGTGCCCAGCACCGCCGAGATCAGCGCGCCGCCCCACATGCCGTGCGCGATCACGCCGCTGTAGCGGGTGGAGGCGGCGAAGTCGGGATCGATGTGGGTCGGGTTGAGGTCGCCCGAGAGCACCGCGAACAGCTGGATGTCCTGCTGCGCGAGCGTGCGCTCGATGGTCGCGGTGTCGCCGATGGCGAGCTCGTCGAAGGTGCGGTTGCGCAGGATGCGCAGGTCGTCGTCAGGGGTCATGGGGCGCCATCATGCGGAACATCGTGGGAGGGTGGCGTGCAGGTTGCCGGGGCAGCATCAGCAGGGCGCGTAACCGCGCGGCGAAAGCATCAGCCATGCACCACCAGCATGTCCGCCAGCACCGTGGTCAGCATGCGCCTGGCGACGCTGCCCACCACCAGTTCGTGGATCGCGCCGCGGCCGTGGGTCCCCAGCACCACGAGGTCGGCGCCGACGCTGTCGACGTACTGCTGCACCAGGCGCGCCGGGTCGCCGTGCTCGACCAGCAGTTCCACGTCGTCGCCGATCCCGGCATCGCGCAGGAACGCACGTCCCTCGGCACGCAGCTGCGCGCGCGTGTCGGCCAAGGCCTGGTCGCGGGTGGTGTCGAGCAGACCCAGCATCGGCACCGAATAGCCGTGCAGTACCGTCAACGCGGCGGCAGGGAACAGTTCGCGTGCGCGCCGCAGCGCGAGACCGCAGGCTTCCGAGAAATCGCTGGCCAGCAGGAGGCGGCGATAGGGCCGGTGCGCACGCTCGTGCACCATCAGCAGCGTGGTCTGCGGCCGCCGCAGGAGCCGGTCCACGGTGGAACCCAGCACCGCCGGCCCCAGCGCGCCGCCGCGCACGGGGCCGGTCACCACCAGGGCCGGCATCATCGCATCGAGCAGCGCGGTCACCTGGTCGCCGGCCGTTCCCTCGCCCACGTGCACGTCCCAGCGACGCGACTCGCCCTCGAACTCGCGCTGCAGGCGCTGGCGCGCCAGCTGCGCGTCGGTCGGCTCGGTATACCAGCCCGGCAGGTCGTGGCGCGGCACGTTGCGCGCGGAGCGTTCGGCCGGCTCCACGACGGTGGCGGCGACCGCGCGACCGCGCGAGGCCCGGGCCAGCGAGATGGCCCGGTCGGTGGCGCGATCGCAGCGTGGCGCCAGGTCGGTGGCGAGCAGCAGGTTGCAGTCGGTGGCGGCGGTCATGCGGTGGCGTCCCCTGGCGTCGGCCCCGATCCTGCCACGGACCGCAGCTCGGCGAACACGCCCAGGCGCCGCAGCAGCCACTTCTCGGCCTCGAGCAGCAGCAGCAGCGCCACGCCCACCGCCACGATGACCGCACCTTCCAGCAGCGGCACCGGGCGGCTGTCGAACAGCGCGTGCATCCACGGCAGGTAGGTGAAGCCCAGCTGCGCCGCCACCACCGCGGCGATCGCCCACAGCACCGCGGGCGTGCCGCGCAAGCCGCGCAACGAGAACGAGGTGCCGTGCAGGTAGCGCACGCTGAACAGGTAGAAGATCTCGAGCACGCAGAAGGTGTTGACCACCATGGTGCGCCCGGTCCCTACGTCGTGTCCGCGCGCCAGCGCCCAGTAGAAGACGCCGTACGCGGCCAGGCTGAAGAGGATCGACACCAGCACGATGCGCCACACCATGAAGGCGGAGACCAGCGGCGCGTCGCGGCGTCGCGGCGGTCGCGTCATCACCCCGGGCTCGGGCGGTTCGAACGCCAGTGCCAGGCCCAGGGTGATGGTCAGGACCATGTTGACCCACAGGATCTGCGGCGGCGTCATCGGCAGCACCGCGCCGAAGACGATCGCAAGCAGCACCGCCAGCGCCTCGCCGCCGTTGGTCGGCAGGGTCCAGGCGATGACCTTGCGGATGTTGTCGTAGACGCCGCGCCCCTCGTACACGGCCGCGGCGATCGAGGCGAAGTTGTCGTCGGCCAGCACCATCTGGCTGGCCTCCTTCGCCGCCTCGGTACCCTTGTGGCCCATGGCGATGCCGATATCGGCCTGCTTGAGCGAGGGCGCGTCGTTGACCCCGTCGCCGGTCATGGCGACGGTGTGGCCGCGCGACTGCAGCGCGCGCACGATGCGCAGCTTGTGCTCGGGCGTGGTGCGGGCGAACACGCTGGCTTCGAGCGCCAGCGCCGGCAGGTCGGCCTCGGAGACGCCTTCGAGTTCCTGGCCGGTGACCACGCGCACCTCGTCGGCCAGGTGCAGCTGCGTGGCGATGGCCGCCGCGGTGGCGGCGTGGTCGCCGGTGATCATCTTCACCGCAATGCCGGCGCTCCGGCAGTCGGCCACCGCGCGGATCGCCTCCTCGCGCGGCGGGTCGATGAAGCCGACGGTGCCGACGAACAGCAGGCCTTCCACGTCCTCCAGCGCGAACCGCGCCGGCACGCGCTCCAGCCGCTTGCAGGCGAAGCCCAGCACGCGCTGGCCTTCGGCACCGGCCGCGTCGATGGCGCGTCGCCAGGCGTCCGCATCGAGGGGCTCGGCCTGGCCATCGCGCCCGGCCTGGGCGACGCTGAGCGCCAGCACCTGCTCGGGCGCGCCCTTGACGCAGACCAGGGCGCCGGCGCCGTCCGCATCGGCGTGCAGGGTGGCCATGAAGCGGTGCGCGGCATCGAACGGCACCTCGTCCAGGCGCGGATGCGCGCTGCGCAGCGCCGCGGCATCGAAACCCGCCTTGCCGGCCAGTGCCAGCAGCGCGCCTTCCATCGGGTCGCCGTCGACGCGCCAGTGGCCGTCGTCGGACGGATGCAGCTGCGCGTCGTTGCACAGCAGCCCGATCCGCGCCACGCGCTGCGCCGCCGCCAGCGCGGGATCGCCGCCGTCCAGCGCGGCCAGCCGCCCCTGCGGCGCATAGCCGCCGCCGTTGGCCTCGACCCGTCCGGCGGTGGTGGCCACGCCGCGCGCGGTCATCTCGTTGCGGGTCAGGGTGCCGGTCTTGTCCGAGCAGATCACCGTGGTCGCGCCCAGCGTCTCCACCGCCGGCAGGCGCCGCACGATGGCGTTGCGCGCGGCCATGCGTCGCACGCCCATCGCCAGGGTGATGGTGATGACCGCCGGCAGGCTTTCGGGGACCACGCCCACGGCCAGGGCCACCACCACCATCAGCGCGTCCAGCCAGGCATAGCCGCGCGCGCCGACGGCGAACAGGAACAGCGCCGCGGCCGCGACCAGGGCGATCACGGTGAAGCCACGGCCGAAACGCGCGATCTGCTGCAGCAGCGGCGTGGTGAGGGTCTCGACCTGGCCCAGCAGGCTGCCGATGCGGCCGATCCGGGTCTGCGTGCCGGTCGCCACCACCACCGCGGCCGCCTGCCCGGTCGCGACCAGGGTGCCCGAGTACAGCATCGACGCGCGGCTGCCGAGGTCGGTATCGGCGGCGACCGGATCGACCTGCTTGTCGGCCGGCACCGATTCGCCGGTCAGCACCGACTCGTCCACCCGCAGCCCGCGCGCGCGCAGCAGGCGCGCGTCGGCCGGGACGCGGTCGCCTGCCTCCAGCAGCAGCACGTCGCCGGGCACCAGGCCCTCGACGGCCACCGTCGCGCGGTTGCCGTCGCGCAGCACCCGCGCCGACGGCGCCAGCATCGAGCGCAGCGCCGACAGCGCCTGCTCGGCCCGGCCCTCCTGGACGAAACCGACCACCGCGTTGACCAGCACCACCGCGGCGATCACCCCGGCATCGACGTAGTGCGCGACCAGCGCGGCGATCGCCGCCGCGGCCAGCAGGAACAGGATCAGCGGATCGTTGAACTGCCGCAGCAGGCGCCGCCAGGCGGGCACGCGCTGCGCGGGCGGCAGCGCGTTGGGGCCGTGCGCTTGCAGGCGGCGGGCGACCTCGTCCGCCGCCAGGCCCGCGTGGCCGGCCCCCAGCCGCGCCAGCGCCCGGCCGGCATCGATGGCGTGCCAGTCGTCCGCTGCGGACGCGTCCGGTGCGGCCGGGGCGCCGGGTTCAGCCACTCCGCTTGCGCGGGCCAGTCCCGCCGGCGCCGGCCGGCGTCATGGCGGCGATGCTCTGCTGCAGGTTCGACAGCAGCGTCTCCCACGATCCGGCGATGCCGGGGACGGCCCCGGCGTCGATGCCGGCCACCGCCCAGGCCTTGGCCAGGTCCCGCTGCCATTCCTGCAGCGCCTCGGCCAGGCCGCCGACGAAGGCCTGCTGGGCCTGCAGCGCCGACTGCGCCGCCGCCTCGCCATCGCCCGTGCGCTGCGCGGTCTGGCGCCAGAACGTCTCCATCGGCAGCGCCGCCAGCGCCTGCCAGTCGCCGGCCTGCAGCAGCCGGCTTGCCTGCGCCTGGAATTCGGCCGCGCTTTCGCCTGCCGCGCGCGTGCCCTGTTCCAGCCACTGCTGGCCGCCGTCCTGGAGCAGGCGGCCGAGCCGCGTCTGCAGGTCGAGATTGGCCTTCCACAGCGCCATCGGAAGATTGGAAGCCTTGTCCATGTCATTACCTCGGGGGTCGATGTCGAATGCGGGTCGTGCCTGCAGCGCGCAGGACCCGTCGCCCGCGTACGGATGCGACAGGCCATGGTCGCGATCGCAGCCGGTCGGGGCATTGACCGCGGTCAATCGTGGTGGCGCTGCATCCACTGCATCATAGGCGTGGCGCGTTGCACTGGCGTGTGCGCGCGGTTGGCGCGGCGCGCGCGCCGGTGCTAGCGTCCGCGCTGCCTTCCGGAGCCTGCTTGATGATCCGTCGCCCGATCGCCGTCCTGCTGCTGTCCGCCTGCCTGGCCGGAAGCGCCTGCCAGCGCGCGCCCTCGCCCGCCGATGCCGGCGACGCGGCAGCCGTGGCCGCGCCATCCACGCCGCGGCCGGCCAACGACACCGCCGCCGGCCAGCGCATCGAGGCCGACGTGCGGGCGCTCGCCGACGATGCGATGGACGGCCGCGAGGCCGGGACGCCGGGATACGACCGCGCGGCCGAGTACGTGGCCAGGCGCTATGCGGAGCTGGGCCTGGCCCCGGCCGGCGACGCGGGCTGGTTCCAGGCGGTGCCGCTGCTGCGCGCGACCCTGCTCGCCGACGGTGCGCGTTTCGAGATCCGGCGCGGCTCGGAATCACGCGCGCTGGCGTTCCGCGACCAGTTCCTGCCGGGGGTGAACTTCCACGCGCCCGAGTCCAGCCTCGAGGCGCCGGCGGTGTTCGTCGGCCAGGCCGTGCATGCGCCGGAAGTCGGCCACGACGATTTCGCCGGACTCGAGCTGGAGGGGAAGATCGCGGTGATGTTCGGCGGCGCGCCGGGCACCTTCGACGACACCCGCCGCGCCTTCCACGCCTCGCAGCGCGAGAAGCTGCGCAACGTGGTCGCCCGCGGTGCGGTGGGCGCGGTGTTCGTCAACACCGTCGACGACGAGGCGCGCGCGCCCTGGGCGCGCATGCTGCAGCACGCCGGCAAGCCGGCGATGCGCCTGCGCGACGACGCGGGCCGCGCCATCGACGGCTGGCCGCAGCTGCGGGCGACCGCGCTGGTCAGCGCGGCGGCCGCCGATGCGCTGTTCGAGGGCAGCGGGCAGACCGCCGCGGCCCTGTTCGAGGCCGCGCGCAGCGGCCAACTCAAGGGTTTCGACCTGCCCGGCACCCTGCACCTGGCCGGACGCAGCCGGATCGAACCGCTGTCCTCGCGCAACGTGGTCGGCCGCATCGCCGGGGCCGATCCCGCGCTCGCGGCCGAGCACGTCGTCTACACCGCGCACCTGGACCACATCGGCAGCGGCGCGCCGGTCGAGGGCGACGCCATCTACAACGGCGCGCTCGACAACGCCCTGGGCGTGGCGATCATGCTGGAAGCCGCGCGCGAACTCGCCGCCGGCCCGGCGCCGAAGCGTTCGCTGCTGTTCGTCGCCCTGACCGCGGAAGAGAAGGGCCTGCTGGGCGCGGAGTGGTTCGCGCAGCGGCCCACGGTCGAGGGCACGCTGGTGGCCAACATCAACCTCGACATGCCGGTGCTGACCGCGCCCACCACCGACGTGGTGCCGATCGGCGTGGCGCACTCCACGCTGGCGGCCACGCTGGAGCAGGCCGCCGGCGAGGTCGGCGTGGCGCTGTCGCCCGACCCGTTCCCGGAGGAAGTGGTGTTCGTGCGCAGCGACCAGTACGCCTTCGTGCGCGCGGGCGTCCCGGCGGTCTACCTGATGGGCGGCGTGGTCGGCGCCAATCCGCAGCAGGATCCGAAGCTGGCCACCACCTGGTTCCTGCGCAACTGCTACCACCAGCCCTGCGACGACATCGACCTGCCGATCCACTACGGCGACGCGGCGCGCATGGCGCGACTCAATGCGCGCATCGGCCAGCTGGTAGGCAACGATGCGCAACGGCCGCGATGGAACGCGGGGGATTTCTTCGGCGAACGGTTCGGCCGGAAGAACTGAGCGGCGTCGCTGTTGCGCCCTGCTCCTTCCCCCGCACGCGGCGGAAGGAGTGGTTCCACGACGCGGGGAGGAAGCCCGGCGCCGCGTCGGCGCAACTAGCCCAGCGTCTCCGCCGGCACCCGCACCGCGCCTTCCATCAGCACGCGGGCGCTGCGGCTCATCACCGCCCTGGTCACCGTCCACTGCCCGTCGACCTGCGCCACCGCGGCGCCCACCTGCAGGGTGCCGGAGGGATGGCCGAAGCGCACCACCTCGCGCGGGCCGCCGCCGGCGGCGAGGTTGACCAGGGTGCCGGGCACCGCCGCGGCCGTGGCGATGGCCACCGAGGCGGTGCCCATCATCGCGTGGTGCAGCTTGCCCATCGACAGCGCGCGCACGTTGAGGTCGATGCCGGCGGCCGGCACGGGCTTGCCGCTGGACGCCACGTAATCGCGCGGCGGCGCGACGAAGGCGACCTTGGGCGTGTGCTGCCGCGACAGTGCCTCGTCCGGTGCGTTGATCAGGCCCATGCGCAGCGCGCCGGCGACCCGGATCGCCTCGAGCCTGGCCAGCGCGGCGCGGTCCTCGTTGATCGCCGGCTGCAGTTCGGTGCCCTCATAGCCGATGTCGGCGGCGTTGACGAACACGGTCGGAATACCGGCGCTGATCATCGTCGCCTGCAGCGGGCCGATGCCGGGCATGTCGAGCGTGTCGACCAGGTTGCCGGTGGGAAACATCGCGCCGCCCGCCTCGCCCTCATCGGAAGGATCGAGGAACTCCAGCACGATCTCGGCCGCCGGGAAGGTCACGCCGTCGAGCTCGAAGTCGCCGGTCTCCTGCACCTGTCCGCCCACCACCGGCACCTGCGCCACGATGGTCTTGCCGATATTGGCCTGCCAGATGCGCACCGTGCAGCTGCCGTCGCGCGGCACCCGCGCCGGGTCGACCAGGCCACTGGCGATCGCGAACGGTCCCACCGCCGAGGACAGGTTGCCGCAGTTGCCGCTCCAGTCGACGAAGTCCGCGTCGATCGACACCTGGCCGTACAGATAGTCCACGTCGTGATCGGGCACCGTCGCGCGCGAGACGATCACGCATTTGCTGGTGCTCGAGGTCGCCCCGCCCATGCCGTCGGTCTGCTTGCCGTAGGGATCCGGCGAGCCGATGACCCGCTGGAACAGCCGGTCGCGCGCCTGGCCGGGCACGCGCGCGGCTTCGGGGAGGTCCTCCAGCCGGAAGAACACGCCCTTGGACGTGCCGCCACGCATGTAGGTCGCGGGAATGCGCAGCTGTCCGCCCGCCGCCGGCGCGCGCGAGGCCTTCTGCGCGACCTCCCCGCTCCCCGCCTTCCAGCCGTTGAAGCCGCCGGCGACATGCGCCACGCGCTCCAGGCCCATGTCCTGCAGCGCCGCCGCCGCCAGCGCCGAGCGCCAGCCCGACTGGCAGTACAGGACGAAGCGCCGGTCTTCTCCGAACACCGGCTTGAAGTACGGACTGTCGGGATCGGCCCAGAATTCGAGCATCCCGCGCGGCGCGTGGAAGGCGCCGGGCACCATGCCTTCGCGTTCGAGTTCGCGTACGTCGCGGATGTCGACGAACTGCACGCCCGGATCGCCGAGCAGCGCCTTCGCGTCGTCCACCGGGATCGTGGCGATGCGCGCGTTCGCGTCCGCGACCAGTTGCCTGATGCCCTTCTTCAGTCCCATGGAATGTCCTGCGTTGCCGTGCGTTGTGGAAAAGCGTGGGGAGGCGGAAGCGGCGCGTCGAACAGCTCGCCCTGCGGCGGCGACGGCAGCGGCTGCCGCGCCAGCGTCTCGTACCGGTACGGATGACGGGCGACGGCGACCAGGTCGATGGCATCGACGCGCCACCGGATCGGCGACGCCAGCCAGCGCGAGCCTTCCTGCACGAACGGCGGCAGGTCGCACAGCGTGACATGCGGCGTATGGCCGCTGTCGTCGCCGATGCCTTCGGTCGCCATGGCCGCACGCACCTCGGCGAGCAGCCGGGCGAAACCGGACGGGACCCCCCGGGCGCGCAGCAGCCAGCGATCGCCCAGGCTGACCCGATTGAACAGCAGGTCGAAGGCGGGCGCGTGGACCTGCGCCAGCACCCGTCGCAGCACCGGTTCGCGATCGGCCGGGTCGCCGGACGAGAACGACTGGTGCAGGTTGGCGGCAGGCCAGCGGTCGCTGCCGGCATCCAGTCCCAGCGCCGGCAGGACCGCCTCGATCAGGCCCGCCGTCTCCGCGGGCGGGCGCGCCATCAGCGCCAGGCATCCGGCCTCCATCGCTCAGCCGCCGTCCGGGATTTCGGGCTCGACCAGCTTCGCCAGCATCTCCAGCGAATCGCGCCAGCCCAGGTAGCACATGTCGGTGGGAATCGCGGCGGGAATGCCGGCCTGCTCGATCTGCAGCTCGGTGCCGGCGACGCTCTTGCGCAGGGCGATCGTGACCTGCATGTCGCCGGGCAGCCCGGGACTGTCGAACGTGTCGGTGTGGACGATGCGCTCGTTCTCCACCAGTTCGACGAACTTCACCGTGAACGCATGGCTCGCGCCGGTGCCGAAGTTGGTGAACGACATGCGGTAGCCGCCGCCGACGCCGGGCTCGAAAGCGTGCATCTTCGCGGTGAAGCCGTAGGGCGGCAGCCAGCGCACCAGCGCATCGGGGTCGAGGAAGGCGCGGTACACGCGCTCGGGCGGCGCGGCCAGGATGCGGTGCAGGCGGACGGTACCGGGGGCGGCGTGATCGGTCATCGGGTGTCTCCGTTCGGGTTGGTGACGCTACGACGAACCGGCCCGCCGGCTTTCGACATCCGCCGACGTGCGTTCCACGTCGCCGCCACCTCCTGCCAGGCGTGCCCGGCGTGCGCCGCCCCGGGCACGGCTCAGGCCGCCTGCGAGGCCAGGAAATCCTGGGCGAAGCGCTGCAGCACGCCACCGGCCTCGTAGATCGACACTTCCTCGTCCGAATCCAGGCGGCAGGTCACCGGCACCTCGACGGTCTCGCCGTTGCGGCGGCGGATCACCAGGGTGAGCGTCGCGCGCGGGGTGCGGTCGCCGACCACGTCGAAAGTCTCGGTGCCGTCGATGGCCCAGGTGTGGCGCGTGTCGCCGTTGCGGAACTCCAGCGGCAGCACGCCCATGCCGATCAGGTTGGTGCGGTGGATGCGCTCGAAGCCCTCGGCCACGATCGCCTCCACGCCCGCCAGGCGCACGCCCTTGGCCGCCCAGTCGCGCGAGCTGCCCTGGCCGTAGTCGGCACCGGCCACGATGATCAGCGGCTGCTTGCGCGCCATGTAGGTTTCGATCGCCTCCCACATGCGCGTCACCTGGCCTTCGGGTTCGATGCGGGCCAGCGAGCCGGGCTTCACCTCGCCATCGACGATCGCCATTTCGTTCACCAGCTTCGGGTTGGCGAAGGTGGCGCGCTGCGCGGTGAGGTGGTCGCCGCGATGGGTGGCGTAGGAATTGAAGTCCTCCTCCGGCAGGCCCATCTTCGCCAGGTATTCGCCGGCGGCGCTGTCGAGCAGGATCGCGTTCGAGGGCGAAAGGTGGTCGGTGGTGATGTTGTCGCCCAGCACCGCCAGCGGACGCATGCCGCGCAGCGTGCGTTCGCCGGCCAGCGCGCCTTCCCAATAGGGCGGGCGGCGGATGTAGGTCGACTGCGGTCGCCAGTCGTACAGCGGGCTCACCGTCTCGCCCGA
Organism: Pseudomonadota bacterium; assembly: GCA_023395465.1. Classification (GTDB taxonomy): domain Bacteria; phylum Pseudomonadota; class Gammaproteobacteria; order Xanthomonadales; family Xanthomonadaceae; genus Luteimonas. The sequence goes on along the minus strand of JAEWZE010000143.1, from coordinate 8,712 downwards.
CTCGACGCGCAGCTTGAACATCGGCCCGTACACGGCGCGGTACTGCTCGGGCTTGACGCTGGCCTTGACCACCGCGTCGATCTCCTCGTCGCTGGGCCACAGGTCCTTGAGCGTCACCGGATTGCCGTCGGTGTCGACTCCCAGCGCGTCCTTCTCGATGTCGAAGCGCACGGTGCCGGCGATGGCGTAGGCGATCACCAGCGGCGGCGAGGCCAGGAAGGCCTGCTTGGCGTAGGGATGGATGCGGCCGTCGAAGTTGCGGTTGCCGCTGAGCACGGCCACCGAATACAGGTCGCGCTCGATGATCTCCTGCTGGATCTTCGGATCCAGCGCGCCGCTCATGCCGTTGCAGGTGGTGCAGGCGAAGCCGACGATGCCGAAGCCCAGCTGCTCCAGGTGCGGCAGCAGGCCCGATTCCTCCAGGTACAGCTGCACGGCCTTCGAGCCCGGCGCCAGCGAGGTCTTGACCCAGGGCTTGCGTGCCAGTCCCCTGGCCACGGCATTGCGCGCGAGCAGGGCGGCGGCGATGACGTTGCGCGGGTTGGAGGTGTTGGTGCAGCTGGTGATCGCGGCGATGATCACGGCGCCGTCGGGCATCAGGCCCGAAGCCTCCTCGACGCGGCCCGAGGCGAGCTTGGTCTCGTCCGCGATGCCGCGCTGGGCGAGGTCGCTGGTGGGCAGGCGCCGGTGCGGATTGGACGGACCGGCCATGTTGCGCACCACGCTGGACAGGTCGAAGTGCAGCGTGCGTTCGTACTGCGCGGTCGCCAGGTCGTCGGCCCACAGTCCCGCGGCCTTGGCATAGGTTTCGACCAGGGCCACCTGCTCGTCGGTCCGGCCGGTGAGGCGCAGGTAGTCGAGGGTGTTGTCGTCGATGAAGAACATCGCCGCGGTCGCGCCGTACTCGGGCGCCATGTTCGAGATCGTGGCGCGATCGCCCACGGTCAGCGCCGCCGCGCCCGGCCCACGGAATTCCAGGTAGGCGCCGACCACCTTCGACTGGCGCAGGAACTCGGTCAATGCCAGCACCACGTCGGTGGCGGTGATGCCGGGCGCGGGCCTGCCGCCGAGCTCGACGCCGACGATGTCGGGCGTGCGCATCCACGAGGCGCGGCCGAGCATGACGTTCTCGGCCTCCAGGCCGCCCACGCCGATCGCGATCACGCCCAGCGCATCGACATGCGGGGTATGCGAGTCGGTGCCCACGCAGGTGTCGGGGAACGCCACCCCGTCCTGCACGTAGATCACCGGCGACATCTTCTCCAGGTTGATCTGGTGCATGATCCCGTTGCCCGGCGGGATCACGTCGACGTTCTCGAACGCCTTGCTGGTCCAGTCGATGAAATGGAAGCGGTCTTCGTTGCGCCGGTCCTCGATCGCGCGGTTCTTGCCGAAGGCCTGCGGATCGAAGCCGCCGCACTCCACCGCCAGCGAGTGGTCGACGATCAGCTGCACCGGCACCACCGGATTGACCTGCGCCGGGTCGCCGCCCTGCTCGGCAATGGCATCGCGCAGCCCGGCCAGGTCCACCAGCGCGGTCTGGCCGAGGATGTCGTGGCAGACCACGCGCGCCGGGAACCAGGGAAAGTCGAGCGTGCGCTCGCGACGTACCAGCTGGCCGAGGTAGTCGTCGATGCGCGCCGGATCGGCGCGACGCACGATGTTCTCGGCATGCACGCGCGCGGTATAGGGCAGCGTCGCCCAGGCGCCGGGCTGCAGCGCTTCGACCGCTGCGCGCGCGTCGAACCAGTCGAGCTGGGTACCGGGGAGGGATTTGCGGTGCTGGCTGTTCATGGCTGGCTCGAAACCGGATGGGTCGGGGTGGTTCCTTCCCCCGCAAGCGGGGGAAGTGCCCGAAGGGCGATGGGGGCGCGCGCGCAGCGCGCGTCGGGGCAGCGATGCGACGCTGGCCCCCACCCCGGCCCTCCCCCGCACGCGGGGGAGGGAGCGATGCGGCGGCTCAGCCGCGCTGGTCGATCGGCACGAAGGCCTGGTCTTCCGGCCCGGTGTAGTTGGCGCTCGGGCGGATGATCTTGCCGTCGATGCGCTGTTCGATCACGTGCGCGCTCCAGCCGGAGGTGCGCGAGATCACGAACAGCGGCGTGAACATGTCGGTCGGCACGCCCATCACGTGGTAGCTGACCGCGCTGAACCAGTCGAGGTTGGGGAACATCTTCTTGATGTCCCACATCACCGATTCCAGGCGCTCGGCGATGTCGTACATCTTCGTGCTGCCGGCCTCGACCGAGAGGTCCTTCGCGACCTGCTTGATCACCTTGTTGCGCGGATCGGACACGGTGTACACCGGGTGGCCGAAACCGATCACCACTTCCTTGCGCTCCACGCGGGCGCGGATGTCGGCTTCCGCCTCGTCCGGGCTGTCGTAGCGCTTCTGGATCTCGAACGCGACTTCGTTCGCGCCGCCGTGCTTGGGCCCTCGCAGCGCGCCGATGCCGCCGCAGATGGCCGAGTACATGTCCGAGCCGGTACCGGCGACCACGCGGCTGGCGAAGGTGGAAGCGTTGAACTCGTGCTCGGCGTACAGGATCAGCGAGGTGTGCATGGCGCGCACCCAGCTGTCCTTCGGCTTCTGCCCGTGCAGCAGGTGCAGGAAGTGGCCGCCGATCGAATCGTCGTCGGTCTCCACCTCGATGCGCTTGCCGTTGTAGGCGTAGTGGTACCAGTACAGCAGCATGGAACCCAGCGAAGCCATCAGCTTGTCGGCGATGTCGCGCGCGCCGGGGTGGTTGTGGTCGTCCTTCTCCGGCTTGACGCAGCCGAGCACGGAGACACCGGTGCGCATCACGTCCATCGGATGGCTCGACGGCGGCAGCTGCTCCAGCGCCACCTTCACCGCCGCCGGCAGTCCGCGCAGCGCCTTCAGCTTCGTCTTGTACGCGGCGAGTTCGGCGCGGTTGGGCAGCTTGCCGTGCACCAGCAGGTGCGCGATCTCCTCGAACTCCGACGTGGTGGCGAGATCCAGGATGTCGTAGCCGCGATAGGCGAGGTCGTTGCCGGTGCGGCCCACCGTGCACAGCGCGGTATTGCCGGCGGCGGTCCCGGACAGGGCGACGGACTTCTTCGGCTTGAATGGCGTGGCGGGAATGGCTTCGCTCATGTCGGGTGTCTCCTGGAGTGCGTCAATGCGTGTGCTGGGGGAAGGCGGCGGCCGATGCCGCGCCGGATGTCCGCTTGCGCCGGAGCGCTGCGTTGGAAGGACTGAAGTGGCAGTGCCGCCACGCCATAACGCGCCGGAGGGGGGACGCGGGCACGACGCGCGTCGTGTCCGCCCCGCCGGCCGACCATGCGGCCCACGCGCCGGCGGCGGTGCTCATTTCTTCGCCGCGAACAGCGCGTCGAGCTTCTGCTCGAAGGCGTGGTAGCCGATGCGGTCGTACAGCTCGTTGCGGGTCTGCATGGTGTCGACCACCGCTTTCTGGTGGCCGTCGCGGCGGATCGCCTCGTACACGGTCTCGGCCGCCTTGTTCATGGCGCGGAACGCCGACAGCGGATACAGCTGGATCGCAACGCCCGCCGAGGCCAGCTCGTCGCGGGTGAACAGCGGCGTGGCGCCGAACTCGGTGATGTTCGCCAGCACCGGCACCTTCACCGCATCGACGAAGCGGCGGTAGGTGTCGAGGTCGTAGGCCGCCTCGGCGAAGATGCCGTCGGCGCCGGCCTCGACGCAGGCGATGGCGCGTTCGATCGCCGCGTCCACGCCGTCGACCTGGATGGCGTCGGTGCGCGCGATCAGGAAGAAGTCCGGATCGGTTTTCGCATCGGCCGCGGCCTTGACCCGGTCGACCATCTCGCCCTGGCTCACGATCTCCTTGCCGGGACGATGGCCGCAGCGCTTGGCGCCGACCTGGTCCTCGATATGGCAGGCGGCCGCGCCGGCCTTGATCAGCGACTTGATCGTGCGCTCGATGTTGAACGCGCTGGGGCCGAAGCCGGTGTCGATGTCGACCATCAGCGGCAGCTCGCACACGTCGGTGATGCGGCGCACGTCGATGAGCACGTCCTCGAGCGTGTTGATGCCGAGGTCGGGCAGGCCCAGCGAACCCGCGGCCACGCCGCCACCGGACAGGTAGATCGCGCGGTAGCCGGCGCGCCTGGCGAGCAGCGCGTGGTTGGCGTTGATGGCGCCGACGACCTGCAGCGGCGATTCGGCGGCGAGGGCGGCGCGGAAGCGCGCGCCGGCGGAAACGATGGCGGACATGGCGGCCTGCGGGGTGGCGACGGGGATTTCCCGGTGGACGGCAATGTGGCACCCTTCGTCGGGTTGATCAATCTTGATTGAACGGATCAAGCTGAGCCATGCCCAAGCCCCGTCCCGCCGACGGCGACCTGATTCCCGCGCCCGAGGCCTGCGCCCGGCTCGGGATCAGCGCCGCCACCCTGTACGCCTACGTCAGCCGCGGGCTGATCGAGTCGCGGCCCGGTCCCGACCACCGCAGCCGGGTCTACCTGCGCCGCGACATCGAGCGCCTGGCCCAGCGCAAGAAGGCCGGGCGCGGGGCTGCGCGGGGCGCCGCGCAGAGCCTGGACCGTGGCCTGCCGGTGATGGAGACGGCGATTTCGCTGATCCGTCCCGACAGCCCCTACTACCGCGGCCGCGCGGCGGTGGCGATGGTGCGCGCGGGCGACACGCTCGAGGATGCCGCGCGCCTGCTCTGGGATTGCGGCGAACTCGATCCCTTCGATCCGCTGCCGGCGGATCCGTGGCCGGCGCGGGTGGCACCGATCGCCAGCGATGCGTCGCTGCCACCGCTCAAGCGGGCGATGGCGGCGATCCCGCTGCTGGCGGTGGACCAGCGCGACTCGCTCAACGCCGCGCCCGCCGCCCGGCGCCGCATCGCCGCCACCCTGCTGCGCCAGAACGCCGCCCTGCTGGTGGCCGGCACGCCCGACGCGCGCCCGGTGCATCGCCTGCTCGCCGACGCCTGGCGGCCCGGCGACGAGGCCTTCGCCGACCTGGTCCGCGCCGCGCTGGTGCTGTGCGCCGACCACGAACTCAACGTGTCCGCGTTCGCCGCGCGCGTGGTCGCCTCCACCGGCGCCCACCTGCACGGCACCGTGTGCGCCGGGCTGGCCGCGCTCTCGGGTCCGCGCCATGGCGGCGCCACCGCGCGCGCCTATGCGCTGATCGCCGATGCCGCCGCGGCCGGCTCGCCCGCCGGCTTCATCGGTGAGCGCTGGCGCCGCGGCGACGAACTGCCCGGCTTCCACCACGTGCTCTATCCCGACGGCGATCCGCGCGGCGCCGAGGTGCTGGCGATGCTGCGCCGGCATCGCGCCGGCGATCCACGCATGGCGCATGTCGATGCGCTGGTGCAGGCCGCGGCCGAGACCAGCGGCCGCCTGCCCAACATCGACGGCATGCTCGCGGCGATCTGCTACGTGCACGGACTGCCGGAAACGCCGGCGCTTGCGATCTTCGCCGCCGGGCGCCTGGCCGGCTGGCTGGCGCACGCGCAGGAACAGCAGGCCGCGGGCCGCCTGATCCGGCCGCGCGCCCAGTACAACGGCGTGCTGCCCGAGACGCTGCCCACCACGGTGGAGTGAGCGGCCCGCGTCCGGCTGCACCATGCGGCGGCGAACGGTGCCGCGCCGCCGCCCGCGTCGCTTGCCGTGCGCAACGCGCCGGACCGTGACGGCTACGTCGAGGTTCAGCCGCAGCCCCCCATGCTGTCCGGCTGCCGGGTTGCACCTGCCACTCGTCGCGCCCATGACCGACGCCCCCAACGACACCATTGCCGTGCGCTTCGACGCCGTCCGCCTGGACCGTGGCGGACGCACGATCCTGTCCGGCATCGACCTGTCGGTGCCGCGCGGCAGCGTCACCGCCGTGCTCGGCCCATCGGGCTGCGGCAAGTCGACGCTGCTGGCGGCGCTTACCGGCGAACTGGTCCCGGCCGCGGGCCGGGTCGAGGTCTTCGGACGCGAGGTGCCGCAGCGCCAGCGCGAACTGCTGGCGCTGCGCAAGTCGATCGGCGTGCTGCTGCAGGGCAACGGCCTGCTCACCGACCTGACCGCGGCCGAGAACATCGCCCTGCCGCTGCGCGCGCACACGAAGCTGCCGCGCGAGGTGATCGACCGGCTGGTGGAAATGAAGCTGCACGCGGTGGGCCTGCGCTCGGCCGCCGACCTGTACCCGCGCGAGCTCTCGGGCGGCATGGCGCGGCGGGTGGCGCTGGCCCGCGCGATCGCGCTCGACCCGCCGCTGATGGTCTACGACGAGCCGCTGACCGGGCTGGACCCGATCGCGTCGGGGGTGATCATGAACCTGATTTCCGAGCTCAACGACCGGCTGGGCCTGACCAGCATCGTGGTCACCCACCACGTCCACGAGACCCTGCCCATCGCCGACCGCGCGGTGGTGATGGCCAACGGCGGCATCGTGTTCACCGGCACGCCGGAACAGCTGCAGGCCAGCGACGATCCGCTGGTGCGCCAGTTCCTGCGCGGCGAACCCGACGGCCCGATCGCCTTCGACAGCGCCCCGCGCACGGCGGCCGCGTGAGCGTGATCGCCATGCAGCCCGTCGCCGGCCTTGCCCCCCTCCCGGCCTCCCCCCGCAAGCGGGGGGAGGAGACAGGCGTCCGCTCCATTTCCCGCCCGCGGGAAGGGACAAGCATCCGCTCCATCTCCCCCGCGCGGGGAGACAAGACGGGCCTCGGCTCGCTCCTGCGCATGCGCGGGCAGCCGCGCCTCCGCTCCCTCCCCCGCAGCGGGGGGGAGGGTTGGGGTGGGGGCGCGTCCGCCACCGCGATGCCGCCCGCACGGAGCGCCCCCTGATGCCGCTCGCCTCCGCCCTGCGCTCGGTCGGTCGCGCCGGCCTGTTCTCGCTCTCGGTGCTGCGCGCTTCCCGGCCGACCGCCGACTTCTTCGCCGAGCTCATCCGCGAGATCTACAAGATCGGCGCGCGCTCGCTGCCGATCATCGCCGTCGGCGGCGCCTTCGTTGGCCTGTCGCTCACCCTGCTGGGCTTCCGCGCCCTGGAAACCTATGGCGCGTCCAACCAGGTCAGCGTGCTGATCGGCCTGGGCCTGTACCGCGAGCTGGCGCCGGTGCTCACCGCGCTGCTGTTCGTCGGCCGCGCCGGCAGCTCGATTGCGGCCGAGCTGGGCCTGATGCGCGCCACCGACCAGATCACCGCGCTCGGCCTGATGGCGATCGACCCGGTCGGCAAGGCGGTGGCGCCGCGCTTCTGGGCGGCGGTGCTGACCGTGCCGCTGCTGGTCGGCTTCTTCGCCACCTTCGCGATCGCCGCCAGCTGGTTCCAGGCGGTGCAGGTGCTGGGCATCGACAACGGCACCTTCTGGCAGACGATGAAGGACGCGGTGGATTTCCGCAGCGACTTCGTCCCCGCCTTCGTCAAGGCCGCCGTGTTCGGCGGCACCGCGGCGCTGGTCGCCTCCTACGTGGGCTACCACGCCGAACCCACCATCGAGGGAACCTCGGTCGCCACCACCCGCGCGGTGGTCAACGCCTCGCTGCTGGTGCTGATGTTCAACTTCGTGCTGTCGGCCTTCCTGTTCCGGTGATCCGCATGCGCCGCGTCCAGTGCCCGACCCGTCCCTTCGCAACGTGCAACCCGCCGCGACCCGCGGCGACGAGGTAACCCAATGGCAACCCGTGGCCCCCGTCTCGAATTCGCCGTCGGCGCCTTCCTGGTCCTCGCGCTGGCCTCGCTGCTGGTGCTGGCCATCGCCTCCACCAACGGCCGCTTCGGCTTTTCCGCCGACAGCTACGAGCTGACCGCGCGCTTCACCCAGGTCGGCCAGCTGCGCCCCAACGCCCCGGTCAAGATCGGCGGCGTCACCATCGGCCGCGTGGCGAGGATCGACCTGGACCCGGCGAAGTTCGATTCCATCGTCACCCTGGCCATCGACAGCCGCTTCGACGCGATCCCGATCGACACCTCGGCCGGCATCCTCACCGGCGGCCTGCTCGGCGAAAGCTACGTGGGCCTGCAGCCCGGCGGCGACATGGAAGTGTTCAAGCCAGGCGAGGAACTGGTCTTCACCACGCCGGCCGTGGACCTGATCCAGATGGTCGGCAAGTACATGTTCAGCGGCACTGGCGATGATGGCGCCGGTGCCGGCGGCAGCCAGGCGCCCGAAGCACCCGCCGACGACACCCCGCCCCCCACGGAGAGCACCCCATGACGTCCCGCCCCCTGGTTCCCCTGATCCTCGCCGCCGCCCTGCTCGCCACCGCGCCCTTCGGCGCCGGCGCGCAGGCGCAGGCACAGGCCGCGCCGGCCGCCACCATGCAGGGCTCGCCCAGCAAGCTGGTGCTCGACAACAGCCAGCGCATCCTCTCGACGCTGGACTCGCGCCGCGCCGAGTTCACCGCCGACCGCAGCAAGCTGCAGGCCTTCATCGCCGGCGAGTTCGACCAGATGTTCGACCGCGAGTACTCCGCGCGCCAGGTGCTGGGCCGCCACGGCCGCGGCGCCGACGACGCCGACGTGAAGGTGTTCGCCGACGCGCTCGCCGACAGCCTGATGCGCCGCTACGGCAGCTCGCTGCTCGACTTCAACACCCGCCTGCGCGTGCGCGTGAAGTCGGAAACCCCGCTGCCGCGCGGCCTCGGCGTGAAGGTCTCCAGCGAGATGCTGCGCCAGGGCGGCGAGCCGATCCCGGTCGACTACCTGATGCGGCAGACGCCGGCCGGCTGGCGCGTGTTCGACGTGATGGTCGAGGG
>JAEWZE010000023.1 GCA_023395465.1 Pseudomonadota bacterium | reverse complement strand
TCGTCCAACCGCATCGCCGACATCATCGGCGTGATCGACGGCATCGCCTTCCAGACCAACATCCTGGCGCTCAACGCCGCGGTGGAAGCCGCGCGTGCGGGCGAGCAGGGCCGTGGCTTCGCGGTGGTCGCCGCCGAAGTGCGCTCGCTGGCGCAGCGTTCGGCCGGCGCGGCCAAGGAGATCAAGACCCTGATCACCGATTCGACCGACAAGGTCCGCCACGGCAACGACCTGGTCGGCCAGGCTGGCAAGACCATGGGCGAGATCGTGACCAGCGTCAAACGCGTCACCGACATCATCGCCGACATCTCGGCGGCCTCGCAGGAGCAGAGCGCGGGCATCGAGCAGGTCAACCAGGCGATCACGCAGATGGACGAGAGCACGCAGCAGAACGCCGCGCTCGTCGAGGAAGCCACGGCCGCTGCACGCAGCATGGAGCAGCAGGCCGGGCAGCTGGTGGAGACGGTGGCCGTGTTCCGGGTGCAGGAGGACAGGCCGGCCCGGGCAGCCAAGCCAGCGGCGACGCCCGCGTCCGCCACCGCCGCGCCTTCGGCCAACGTGGCCAGGCTCAAGCCGGCCGCGCCACGGGGCAAGCCCGCCCCGCGCCCCGTGGCGGCCACGGCCGGGAACGGCGGGGACTGGCAGGAATTCTGAGGCCGGCGCACCGGCTGTGACTCGGGAACGGGGCGCTCTGGCGCCCCGTTCCGCTTTGCCCGCCCGCTTTCCCCTTCCATCGCCCGGCGCACTGCGTCCGCCGCGCCGGCGCGTGACCCGGTGCGGGTCCGACGCATGTTCGAACTTGGACGCTATGTCCCAGTTCGCGGCTGGATCGCGGCGGACGCCGGCCGATAACAACGGCACAGACCTACTGTGCCCCGGGTCCGGGGCATCACCGCACACCTGACCACAGGATTCCCGCACCATGTCCGTTCGCACCACGTCCCTTTCGCTCGCGCTCCTGCTTGCGCTGCCGCTCACGGCCGCTGCGCAGGACGCCGACTCCATGTTCTCCTTCAGCGGCTTCGGCACCGTGGGCGTCGTCCACAGCAGCGAGGACCAGGCGGACTTCGCCACCGATTTCCAGCCTGATGGCGCCGGGTACTCCGACAGCTGGTCGGCCAACCCCGACAGCCGCCTGGGCTTCCAGGTCGATGCGCGGTTCACCGAGCGGTTCTCGGCCGTCGTGCAGCTGATGAGCGAGTACGACTACGAGGGTTCGCACGAACCGGAGCTGACCCTGGCCCACCTGCGCTATGACTTCACCCCGGCGCTGTCGCTGCGTCTCGGGCGCCTGGCCCCGCCGACGTTCATGCTCTCGGACTATCGCAAGGTCGGCTACGCGATGCCCTGGGTGCGCCCGCCGGTGGAGGTCTACAACACCTCGCTCGCGATCGATGGCGCCGAAATCGCCTACAAGTTCAACGTCGGCACCACCGCCATGACCCTGCAGCTGGTCGGCGGCGACACCGATGCCGGTGTCATCAAGTTCGACGACACCATCGGCCTGGTGGGACGCGCCGAATTCGGCAGCTCGACGATCTTCGCCGGCTACAACCGGACCACGCTTTCGCTGGAGGCCGACCCGTCGGTCGAAGCCCTGCTTGCGCTCTACACCCAGGTCGCCCCCCAGCTGGCGTCGCGCTTCCGTTTCGCCGACAACGACGTGACCTTCTCGTCGCTTGGCTACGCCTACGACCCGGGTGCCTGGTTCGCGCGCGCCGAAGTCACCCGCCTCGGCACCGACGACGGCATGATCGCCGGGACCACCAACATGTATGCGAGCGCCGGCTGGCGCGTTGGCGCGTTCACGCCGTACCTCACGCTGGGCAAGGTCAAGGTCGACAGCGACACCAGCGTGGGCGCCGCCGATCCGATCGGCGTGGTCAACGCCATCCTGGCCGGCCACAACGAAAACCGCCGCAGCCTGACCGTCGGCACCCGCTGGGACTTCCGCGAGAACTTCGCGCTGAAGCTCGAGGCCTCGCATGTCGATGCCGGCGCCGGCTCCAACGGCGGCCTGACCAACCTGCAGCCCGGTTTCGAGCGCGGCGGCAGCTACAACCTGCTGTCGGCCTCCGTCGACTTCGTGTTCTGAGGACCCCGCCGATGAAGTTCCGCAACGCTTTCCTGTGTCTCGCCCTCGCCGCGCTGCTGCCGGCCGCCGCCCACGCCGAAGTGGTGGTGGTGGTATCCGCCAACAGCCCGGTCACCAGCCTCACCGCGGCCCAGGCCTCGCAGATCTTCCTGGCCAAGTCGGTCAGCCTGCCCGGTGGCGGCGCGGCCACGCCGATCGATATCGCCAGCGGTCCGGTGCGCGACGAGTTCTACACCAAGGTGACCGGCAAGGACGCCGCGCAGCTGAAGTCCTACTGGGCGCAGCTCACGTTCACTGGCAAGGCCAAGCCGTTCCGGCAGGCGCCGAGCGCGGCCGAGGCGAAGAAGCTGATCGCCGCCTCGCCATCGGCGATCGGCTACCTCGCCCCCGCCGACGTCGACTCCAGCGTCCGCGTCGTGCTCAAGCCGTGACCCGTCCCGGGCCCCGGGGGCGCCGCCCCCCGGGGCGGGGGGGGCCCGC
>JAEWZE010000016.1 GCA_023395465.1 Pseudomonadota bacterium | reverse complement strand
GTGCTGGCCGCCGCCGGCCGCAGCGCCGGCGCGCGCCGCGCGCCGACCGGCCTGGTGGTCGAGCAGAACATGAACGACCGCATCACGCCGCTGCGGACGCTGTTCTCGCTGCGCCGCCACCTCGACTGCTGGTGGCTGACCCTCTAGCCCCGCGCCATGCGCGGGCCGCCGCGGCGGGTGCGACGGCACCGCGATGCCCGGCTGCCGCCCTCGATCGGGCAGAATGACGGTTTCAAACGTATCGAGGCGTTCCATGCAGTACCCGCAATGGATCTGGCAAAACGGCGCGATCAAGCCCTGGGCCGAGGCGACCACCCACGTCATGTCGCACGCGCTGCACTACGGCTCGTCGGTGTTCGAGGGCATCCGCTGCTACGACACCGCCAGCGGCCCGGCGATCTTCCGCCTCAACGACCACAACAGGCGCCTGTACCTGTCGGCCAAGATCCACGAGATCGACATCCCGTACTCGCTCGAACAGATCAACGCGGCCTGCCGCGAGGTCATCGCCGCCAACAACAACACCACCGACTACCTGCGCCCGGTGGCCTACCGCGGGCTGGGCGGCTTCGGCCTGTCGGCCGAGACGCCGGTGGACGTCGCAGTCGCGACCTGGAAGATGGGCAAGTACCTGGGCGAGGAGGCGCTGGAGAACGGCATCGACGCCTGCGTGTCGAGCTGGCAGCGCTTCGCGCCGAACACGATCCCGGCCGGCGCCAAGGCGGGCGGCAACTATCTCTCCGGCACCCTGGTCGCACGCGAAGCGCGGCGCCTGGGCTTCGGCGAGGGCATCGCCCTGGCCTCGACCGGCCTGCTCAGCGAGGGCGCTGGCGAGAACCTGTTCCTGGTGTTCGACGGTGCGCTGCACACCACGCCGGTCAGCGCCGCCCTGCTCAACGGCATCACCCGCAACTCGATCATCACCCTGGCCCGCGAAGCGGGGTTGGAGGTGTTCGAACGTGACCTGCCGCGCGAGTACCTGTACCTGTGCGACGAGCTGTTCATGTGCGGAACCGCCGCCGAGATCACGCCGATCCGTTCGGTCGACGGCCGCCAGGTGGGCGCGGGCAAGGCCGGCCCCGTGACGCGCCGGATCCAGGAACTGTTCTTCGGCCTGTTCGACGGCAGCACCCCCGACAGGCACGGCTGGCTGGAAGCGGTGTAGGACGCACTTCGGGCCGGGCCGCGCGTCGCGGCCCGGACTCGACCGCGCGTGACAGGTCGCACGCGCCCCGATCTCCTCCGAGGTTGCGCCCGCCCACGGCGGCACCCGGGCCGGGTGGAGTCGTGGAGCGGCAGACGCCGCCTAGGGCCCGCCGCGATCCCGTTGGGCCGCCGATCCGGTCAGCGGCACGAAGCGCACCGGCGTCACCACGCGCTCGCGCACGCTGCCATCGGCACGCTTCTCGATCACGCGCAGTTCCTGGACCGCGTGGATCGGGCCGACCGGAATGACCATTCGCCCGCCGGGCCGCAGCTGTTCCAGCAGCGGCGCCGGCACGCGCTCGGGCGCCGCGGTCACCACGATGGCATCGAATGGCGCGTGTTCCGGCCACCCCGCGTAGCCATCGCCGCTGCGCACCGCAAAGTTCGAATAGCCCAGCCTGCGCAGCAGCAGGGCCGCGCGCGTGGCCAGCGGCGTCACGATCTCGATGCTGTAGACCTCGCCCGCCAGTTCGGCCAGCACGGCCGCCTGGTAACCCGAGCCGGTCCCGATCTCGAGCACGCGGTCGCCCGGCTGCGGCCGCGCCAGCTGGGTCATCAGCGCGACGATGTAGGGCTGCGAAATGGTCTGGTCGTGGCCGATCGGCAGCGGCTGGTCCAGATAGGCCTGGGCGGCGAATTCGGCAGGCACGAACCGGTGCCGCGGCACCTTGCGCATCGCCTCGAGCACCCGCGCATCGTCGATGCCGCGCCCGGCCAGCTGCTGTTCGACCATGTGCTGACGCTGCGCCACCTCGCGGCCGTCCACGCCGGTCGCCGGCGCGGCACACGCGGCGGCGTGCGCGCACAGCAGGCCGATGATCCACCTGCGCCAGCGGCCGACCGTCCCGCCCGTCCCGGATGCCGGCATCGCGCCGCCCTCCCTTCAAGCCCACCGCGATGATGGCATGCGCGGCGGGACCCGGAGTGCGTCTCAGTCGGCCGGAGGTTGTTCCGGCGCGAAGGTGAGCGTCGCCACGACGCCCTGCACCTGGCCCGGCACCACCCGCACATGCCAGCCGTAGAGCGCGCACAGGCGGCGCACGATCGACAGGCCGATGCCGCCGCCCTGCGAATGCTCGGCGTGGGTGCCGCGGTAGCCGCGCTCGAACAGGCGGGCCGCGTCTTCCGCACTCAGGCCCGGGCCGGAATCGACCACGTCCACCGCATTGCCGCGCAGGCGCACCACGACCTCGCCTTCGCGGGTGTACTTCACCGCGTTGCCGACCAGGTTGCCCAGGGCCACGGTCACCGCCGATTCCGGCGCGTCCACCACCACCTGGCCGTGCGCGCCCTCGACCCGCAGCTGCAGCGGCTTGCTGCCCAGCTGCCCGCGGTGCGCATCGAACAGTTGTTCGGCCACTTTGGCCACGTCGGTCGCGCCGTGGCCGCGCTCGTTGCGCGAGAGCAGCAGCAGCGCACTGATCAGGTCGGTGCACTGCTGTTCGGCGCGCTGGATCCGCAGCAATCGGTCGCGGGTCTTGGTATCGAGTTCGGGCCGCGACAGCAGCAGTTCGACCGCGCCGCGGATCACCGCCAGCGGCGTGCGCAGCTCGTGGCTGACATCGGCGTTGAACTCGCGGTCGCGCTGCACCACCTCGGTCAGGCGCACGGCGTAGTCGTC
>JAEWZE010000136.1 GCA_023395465.1 Pseudomonadota bacterium | reverse complement strand
GCAGCACGAAGTGCCAGGCCGGCAGCGTCGCCATCGCGAGCACGATGCCGTAGCCGACCAGCGCCGCCGCCAGCCGCGGCGCCATGCGGTGCGAGATCGCGAGCGCGGCGGCGGTGACCATGGTCGGCATCGCCGATTCCAGCACCGTCACCTGGAGCATGGCCCCGGTCAGGCCAAAGGCCAGGGCGAGGGCCAGTGCCAATGCCGGCAACAGCACCAGCTTCAACCCCAGGCCCAGCGCCAGCGGCCCGACCTCGTCGCGCGGCAGGCGCAGCTGGATCGTCAGGCCCACCGCCAGCATCACCAGCATCAGCATCACGCCGGCAAGCTGGCGGAGCGCCGCCGCGATCCAGGCTGGCGGATGCTCGGGCATCAGCGTCAGGCCGAGGACCAGCGCCCATATCGGGGGAAAGCGCACGATGCGCAGCGCGATCATGCGCGCCGTGGGCTTCGCGTCGCCGCCGTAGCGCGCCAGCACCAGCAGGCCGAGGGTGGACAGCATCACGAAGGTGCCGAACTGGTCGTAGACCACCGCGTACGGCAACGCGTCCGCGCCGAGCAGCGCCTGGATCATCGGGTAGCCGATGAAGCTGGTATTGCCCAGCATGGTGCACATCAGCAGCACGCCGAGCTCGTCGCGGCGCATCCGCATGCGCGGCGCCAGCACGCGCAGCAGCGCCCAGCTGGCCGCCGCCAGCAGCCAGGGCACCAGCACCAGGCCGAGCAGGCCCGGCTCGAAACGCAACCTGGGCACGTACACCAGGATCGCTGCCGGCAGGCACACGTACAGCACCACCAGGTTCAGCGTCTCCGCCGCGCCCTCGGGAAACACCCGCAGGCGCGCGAACAGCATGCCCAGCGCCAGCATGGCCAACATCAGGGCGAAGGCGTCGAAGGCCATCGAGGCCGCTACCCGTGGTGGAGAAGGGGGCCATCATAGGGGCCGTCGTCCGGCGCGCCATCCGCCATTGGGCACGGCCGAGACAGCCTGCGCCGCTCGATGGCTGCTGGAGCGAGCAAGCGATCGCTTGCTTTGGCGGAAAGCAAGCCAAAACTTGCTTTATCTGAAAGCAAGCGATAAGTTGCGTCCCGGTATGGCCCCGAACGGCAGGCAACGCAGATGGCTGGAACTCCCCCGCCCCATATCGTCCGGACACCCGGACAACTCGGGCCTCTGCTGCGCGCCCTGCGAAAAGACGCAGGCCTGACCCAGGCCGACGTTGCCGGCGCCCTGGGCATGACCCGGCAGGCGGTCAGCGAACTGGAGAACCGGCCCGAGGCTGCCTCCTTCGAGCGTCTGATGAGGCTCTGCGCGGTCCTGGGCGCGGAAATCGCACTGCACCCGCGGGACACGTCGCGGCCTGCGCGGGCGCCGGAATGGTGAGCCGGTGAGCACGCTGCATGTGTGGATGAACGGCGAAATGGTCGCCACCTGGGAACGCGGCGATCGCGGCGGCCGCCTGACCCATGCGTCGCAGTGGCTGGAATCCCCCGCCAGGCGGCCGCTGTCGCTGTCGCTGCCCCTGCTGCCGGCTGGCCAGAGCCATCGCGGCGAAGCCGTGGGCGACTGGTTCGAGAATCTGCTGCCGGACAGCAGCGACATCCGCACCCGCATCCGTGATCGCTTCGGCCTGCGTTCGACGGCGACGTTCGAACTCCTGCAGGCCATCGGCCGCGACTGCGTCGGCGCAGTGCAACTGCTGCCGGACGCGACGCGACCTGCCGACCTGCACGACATCCGCTTTCGGCCGCTGGACGAGGCGCAGGTCGCAGCCCTGCTGCGCAGCGTGACGGCAGCCCCCGGGCCTGGCCGCCTGGCGGGCGATCATGACGTCTTCCGCATCTCGATCGCCGGCGCCCAGGAAAAGACCGGGCTGCTGCATCACCAGGGCGGGTGGTGCGTGCCGCTCGGCAGCACACCCAGCACGCATATCTTCAAGTTGCCCCTTGGACTGGTGGGCAACGTGCGCGCCGACATGGGCGACTCGGTGGAGAACGAGTGGCTGTGCCTGAGATTGATGGCCGCGTTCGGCCTGCCCGTGGCCGAGGCCGCGATGGAACGTTTCGACGGGCAGCGGGTGCTGGTGGTGTCCCGTTTCGACCGCCGCCTGGCGGCCAATGGCAGCTGGTGGATGCGGCTCCCGCAGGAGGACATGTGCCAGGCCTTCGGCCTGCCCCCGTCGCGACGCTACGAAAGCGACGGCGGTCCGGGGATCGTCCGGATCATGGAGCTGCTGCGCCTCTCCGAAGAACCGGCAGACCGGGCCACCTTCTTCAAGAGCCAGGTCCTGTTCTGGATGCTGTCGGCCACGGACGGCCACGCCAAGAATTTCAGCCTCCACATCCAGGCAGGCGGGCGGTTTCGCCTGACGCCGCTGTACGACGTGCTGTCGGTCCACCCGATCATGGGGCCCGGGGCGAACCGGCTGGACCCGCACCGGGCCGAACTGGCAATGGCGGTGGCCGGCAGCAATCGCTACCGCCGCTTGCGTGACATCCGCCGTCGCCACTGGAACGAGACCGCACGCGCATGCGGAATCCCGGATGGTGCCGAATCGTGGATCAGGGAATTGCTGGACAACGTGGAGTCCGCGATCGCAAGCGTCGAACGGCAACTGCCGCGCGGCTTCCCCGACCGGCTGGCCAGCAGCATCTTCGCCGGGCTGCGGGATTCGGCACGACGGCTCGCTTCCCAGCGGCCCGAGGGCTGACCAGTCTGTCGGGATCGCAAGGCGGGGCTGCCGTGCGCCCCTGCGCTCGACCACCTGCAAGGGCCGGGACGCGCCAACGCGACGCGCAGGAGCGGCCCCCTCTGCGAAGGATCACCCCTCAACCCTTGACGCACACCACCTGTCGCAACGTGTGCACCACCTCCACCAGGTCCGCCTGCGCCGCCATCACCGCGTCGATGTCCTTGTACGCGGCGGGAGACTCGTCGATCACGGTCTGGTCCTTGCGGCACTCGACATGCGCGGTGGCCTCGCGGTGCTGCTTGAGCGTGATGCTGTTACGCGCGGCGGTGCGGCTCATCACCCGGCCGGCGCCGTGGCTGCAGCTGTGGAAGCTGTCCTCGTTACCGAGGCCGCGCACGATGAAGCTCTTCGCGCCCATGCTGCCGGGAATGATGCCGAGCTCGTCCCTGCCCGCCCGCACTGCGCCCTTGCGGGTGACGAACACCTCCCGCCCCGCGTGCGTCTCCTTCTGCACGTAATTGTGGTGGCAGTTCACCGCCATGGCCTGCAGCCTGAACTTCGGCAGTTCCGCGCGCATCGCATGCAGCACGCGCTGCATCATCGCCTCGCGGTTGGCGCGCGCGTAGTCCTGGGCCCAGCCCACGGCCTCGACGTAGTCGTCGAACAGCGGCTCGCCTTCCATGAAGAAGGCCAGGTCCTTGTCGGGCACATGGTAGCCGAGCACGCGCTTGCCCAGTTCCTCGCGCGCGCGCTGGATGAAGTAGCTGCCGATCAGGTTGCCGGTGCCGCGCGAGCCCGAGTGCAGCATCACCCACACCGCATCGCTCTCGTCCAGGCAGACCTCGATGAAGTGGTTGCCACCACCGAGCGTCCCGAGCTGCCGTTCGACCTTGTCGAGCCGGATCTTCGGGTGCCTGGCCTTGATGCGCTCGAGCCGTTGCCACAGGCCGGAGTGGGCGAGCGCGGTTTCGACGCTGTCGGGAGTCTTGCGATGCTCGCCCTGCGGGCCGTTGCCGACCGGGATCGCGCGCTCGATCGCCGAGCGCAGCCGCGCCAGCGAATCGGGCAGGTCGCCCGCGCCCAGGGTGGTGCGCACGGCGGCCATGCCGCAGCCGATGTCCACGCCCACGGCGGCGGGGATGATCGCGCCCTGCGTCGGCACCACCGATCCCACGGTGGCGCCGATGCCGAGGTGCACGTCCGGCATCACCGCCACCCAGGGCCCCACGAACGGCAGGCTGGCGATGTTGCGCAGCTGTGCGCAGGCCTTGTCTTCCAGCGGCACACCGCGGACCCAGCCCTTGATGGGGGTCTCACCTTCGCGGTGCAGCCATTGGTAGCGGGTGGTGTCCATCCTTTCCATGCCTCGGAAGCCCTGCGTGCCTCGTCCGTCCGAAGCACGCCCTTGATGCTTGATTCTGGCCGTTGGCATGACGACGCAGGCTGACTGGCGCGATGCCGGAGCTGGGCATGGCTGCGCTTCGCCTGCCAACCGCTGCCGCGTTCGGACCCGCCGTGACGGCTCGCCGTTGGCGGGGCCAGGCTCGTGCGGAGCGCCGGCCGTTCCCGGCGGCGCCGTAGTGGCGCGCGCGTGCTTCACGTGGCGCCGCTGTCGCGCGCCCTCATGGCGGATCGCAGCTGACAACGGAGAATCGCGATGATCGAGTTCCTCGGCAAGACCGCCGGCATCCTCTTCCTGATCGGCCTGCTGATGCTGGACTTCTGATCCGGCAGCGGGTGTGCGAGGCTGGGCTGGGTTCCAAGCCGAGTGGTCCAGCATGTCATCCCGTCGCGTGTACTTTTCGCCGCAGGCGATCGAGGCGATGTCCGCCGGGCGGCAACTCGATGCCATCCGCCTTCTGCGCGCCGACAACGGCCTGGGCCTGCGCGAGGCGAAGGAGGCGGTGGAGGCCTACGCCAGCGGCCACCGCGATGTCGTCTCGCATGATCCGTCTGCAGGCCGGTATCCCGAACCCGGCCGCGCTGAATCCGCGCGCATCGACCAGTTGCTGCGAGAGGGCAGAGAGGTGGACGCGGTGCGCGAACTGCGCAAGGCCACCGGCATGGGGCTGAAGGACGCCGCCGACTGGGTGCAGGCGCGGCGCGACCTGGGAATCAGCGCAGCCACCCCGGGATCGCTGGCCTCGGCGTCCCGCATCGACCCACGCGCCGGCCCCACCGTGGCACATGCCCGTGGCGGTCGCGCGTGGCTGATCCCGCTGGTGGTGGTGCTGCTCGGCGCCCTGGCCTGGTGGTTCGTCGGCCAACCCGCCTGAGTCCTGGCGGCGCGGCGCCGTCAGGCCACGACACGGCGCGGCGCGGTCGCCCGCAGTGGGGTTGCCGCTCCATTCCCTTCCGGCGCGCCATGCGGCTTGTGTCCCACCCGGGCGCCCTGCCTCCGGACCGCTGACCGGACGCCTCGTGCGCGTGCTCGCGGTTACTGCTCCACAAACTCGGGCATGAACGACAGGCCGTCGCCGACATCGTCGATGCACAGGCGCGGATTCGCGACCAAGCGCGTGCGGCGCTGGGGGCCGGGCGTGTCGTGCTCGATGCTGCCGGGCCGGATCCAGGCGCGGCCGGTGAGGAAGTTCACGCTGGTGGTCGTGGTCTCGCCCGTGGCGCGATGCAGGTGCATGTCGTCGTAGCCGACCAGCCGCATGCAGTCGCCTTCGAGGCGGAACGTGTGCGCCGCCTGGCGCATGCTCCAGCTGCCGGCGCTGGCCCAGCTGCGCAGCGCCACCGACCAGGTCCGGTTCGGGCGGATGGTCACCGCACTGGCCGGATCGTCGTCGAGGTAGTCGTCCATCACCGGCGACTCCGGCCGCGGCACCAGGCGGTGGTTGCGCATCACCTGCCGCCAGCGGCCGTCGGCTTGCGCCAGCAGCGCCACCAGCATGCGTGGATTGGTGTCGAAGCGGTCGGGACCGAAGCCGGTGTTGTCGATGACGTTGGCTGGATCGTTCATGCGCAGTACCAGCAGCGCGTCCTCGAGGTCATCTTCATCCAGCCGGCCACGCGCGAGGTGCTCGAGGCGCCAGCCTTCCGGCACGAACGCCTCGGGCGTCGGTGCGTGCTCCGCGATGGCGGGGTAGACGACATCGCGGATCTCAAGGCCGTGCACGAGTGTGGGCAGGAGGCAGCAGGTCGCGGTGAGCAGCACGCGAGTGAAGCTTGAGGGCATGGGGTCGGCTTGTCTGTCGCGGGTGGACGCCCATTGTCGCTGACCCTGCCCTGGGCCGCCGCTTCAACAGGCATCCGGCGACGCAGCCGGCACTCCCGAACGAGCAGATGAGCCCGATCCCGTTGTTCCCGGTTTTGCCCGCGTCGCTCCTGCCAGCTTCATTACCGCATGCGGTAGGCTAGAACGCTCGTCAGGAGGGAACCTGGATGCGTGCACTTGGAGTGATTGCGTTGCTGGGTCTTGCTGCATGTGCAGGACCGGGCACCAGGCACGATGGCGGGAATGTAGCGCCCGCGGGTCTGGACGGGAGTTCTTCGGACCGGTCAGTGCAGCACGAGCTGCCGGAAGCATCGACGGGTGGACCCTTTGCGGGCGCTTGGCACTCGTGCGAGGGTGCGCGCTCGCCGGAGGAATGCAATCGCTACCTGCTGGTGCAGCGTGGCGACCGGATCTGCGGGACCTGGTCCTACCTCGCATCCGGAAAGGCGTACGAAGGCAGGGTCGTGGCGCGCGCGACATCCGCGACGCAAGCGCAACGCACGCACGTGTGCGGGCGTCCCGGTGTCGAGACCGACACGGAATGCAACGACGGCTGGCAAAGCATCGACAAGCCGTTGCTGCTCTGCGACGGCAGGCTTGGCGACCTGGCGGGCGCCGACGATGCATGCTTCGCCGATTACCAGGCAGCGCCCAAGTTGCAAGCCGAGTGGGAAGCATTGCAGATGGAGTCCTGGGTGCAGGACTGCCTTGCGGGCGAACCATGACGGATGACTCGCAGGGAAGTGGATCATGACGAACCCGAATCCCTTGACCGAGAACGAATTGCGGGCAATCGCCTATTTCGCCGTAGGGGTGACCTCGGAAGGCGGCATCGCAGGCCGCGACCTTGCCTATCGCCTGAGCTTCGCCGGCAACGTCGGGGCTGGTGGACACATGGAACCGGTGGCCAACAGCGGCTACTCGTTCGGCACGATGTGTAGACGAGCCGTCCCGCGCCGAACGGAACCTTCGGTCGCATTGATGCGAATACCTGCCGTTACCGAACGGACAGTCTACGACGCTTACCACGAAAGCC
This sequence comes from Pseudomonadota bacterium, assembly GCA_023395465.1. Classification (GTDB taxonomy): domain Bacteria; phylum Pseudomonadota; class Gammaproteobacteria; order Xanthomonadales; family Xanthomonadaceae; genus Luteimonas. Next base: position 905 of record JAEWZE010000136.1, on the reverse strand, counting down.
GCGCCGTCACCCGCGCCTCGTCCACCTGCAGCGAGAAGTCCCACCCGTTGCGCTCGCACAGGCGCTGGACGATGCCCAGGCCCAGGCCATAACCGTTGGACGCCGGGGCGCCGTCCGGGGCGGGCCCGCTGGCGTCGTCGCCGCTGCGCCGGTTGGTGACCAGCAGTTCGCGCTCGCGGATGCGCACCGTGATCGGCCCCTGGCCGGCGGGCGTGTGCTCGAACGCGTTGCGGACCAGGTTGGTGACCGCGATCAGGAAGGCCTGTGGGTGCCCCTGGACGACGGGCGTGGCGTGGCTTTCGACGTGGACGTCGACGTCGACGCCCTTGCCACCCAGCAGGTAGCGCTGCTGCTCGATCGCCCGTTCCACCAGTGGCGCCACCAGGAAGCGTTCGCCGTACTGGCCGCCGTCGGCTTCGCGCGCGATGCATAGGAACATCTCGATCGTGGACTTCATCTCGGCCGTTGCGCGCCGGATGCGGTCCAGCGCCTTGACGTCTTCGGCCGACAGGTCGCCCTGCTCCAGCAGCTCGATCGCGCCGGTGATCACGGTGATCGGCGTGCGCAGCTCGTGGCTGGCGGAGCCGGTGAAGTCGCGCTCGCGCACCACGAAGGCGCTGATGCGCTCGAGCGTCTTCTCGATGGTGCCAGCGAGCAGGCCCACCTCGTCGCGTCCGAAGCGGCTGGCCTCGATGAGTTCGTGGTCCCGGGCCGAGAGGTGTTCCAGGTCGATGCCCGCGACCACGTCGGCCAGCTGCACCACCGGCGCGATCGCCCTGCGCATCACCAGCACCCCGAGCCCGAAGCCCAGGGCGCCGAGCACGACCACGACCCCGGTGATGACGAGCAGCCACCACCAGTCCTCGGACGAGGCCGCCTCGATCCCGGCGACATCGAACACCACG
>JAEWZE010000132.1 GCA_023395465.1 Pseudomonadota bacterium | reverse complement strand
AACCAGACTGTCTTTGCGGCGGGCCCTTCGCGGTGCCCGCAAACCCCCCCGGCCCGCGTGAGAACGCGGGCCTTACTCCATCCGGAGCCCGTCCGTCATGACACCCGCAAAACCCGGCAAGACCCCGTCAGGCAAACGTGCAGGCAAGCGGCCCGCACCCGGAGCAGGCGCCGCGCGCCCGCAGGGGCGCCAGGCCGGCGTGCTGGAGCCGATCCTCGATGCGATCCGCAAGCGCACCGGCCGGGCCGGGGGCGAGGACGCCAGCGCCTTCGCCGGCGCCTTCTACCGGCGCATGACCGAGGACGAACTGCCCGTGCACGATGCCGAGGGCTGGGCCGCGCTGGCCGACGACCTGCTGGCCTTCGCGCACCGGCGCAAGCCGGGCACGGCGCTGGTGCGCCTGTTCAACCCGGCCCGCGACAGCCACGGCTGGGAGTCGCCGCGTACGGTGCTGCAGATCGTCAATGACGACATGCCGTTCCTGGTCGACTCGGTGACCATGGCCCTGGCCGACGCCGGCGTAGGCGTGCACGTGCTTGGCCACCCGGTGATCCAGATCGCGCGCGACAAGGCCGGGCGCCTGGTCGGCGTGGGCGAGGGCGAGACCGAGTCGGTGATGCACCTGGAGATCGACCGGCAGACGGCCGAAGGCATGGCGGCGATCGAAGCCACCGTGAACCAGGTGCTGGACGACGTGCGCGCGATCGTCCGGGACTGGGCGGCGATGCGCGAGAAGATGCGGCAGGTCGCGACCGAGCTCGCCGACCGGCAGCTGCCGGTGGACGCGGCCGAGCGCGCCGAGGCGCAGGAGTTCCTGCGCTGGGCGTCGAGCGACCACTTCACCTTCTTCGGCTACCGCGAGTACCAGCTGCGCCGCGAGGGCGGCCAGGAACTGCTGGTGCCGGTGGAAGGCAGCGGCCTGGGCCTGCTGCGCGGCACCGGCGACGGCAGGGGCCGCCCGCTGAAGTCGCTGGCCGCGCACAACGTCAATGCCGGCGGCGATGGCGAGGTGCTGGTGCTGACCAAGACCAACGCGCGCTCGACCGTGCATCGGCCCGGCTACATGGACTACATCGGCGTGCTCGGCTTCGACGGTCAGGGACGTGCGGTCTCCGAACAGCGTTTCCTCGGCCTGTACACCTCCGGTGCCTACAACCGCCGGCCCTGGGACATCCCGCTGGTGCGCGAACGCTACGAGCACGTGATGAGCGAGTCCGGCCTCAAGCCGACCGGGCACAGCGGCAAGGCGCTCAAGCACATCCTCGAGACGCTGCCGCGCGACGAGCTGTTCCAGTGCTCGGAGCAGGAGCTCTACCGCCTGGCGACCGGCGTGCTGGGCCTGCAGGAGCGCGTGCGCAGCCGCCTGTTCCTGCGCCGCGACCGCTACGGCCGCTTCTACTCGGTGCTGGTCTACATCCCGCGCGACCGCTTCAGCACCGAAGTGCGGCGCCGCGTCGAGGCGATGCTGCGCCGCGTGCTGCACGCCGACCATGTCGACGCCAACGTGGCGATCGGCGAATCGCCGTTGGCGCAGGTGCACCTGATCGTGCGACCGCGCAGCGGCGAACAGGTCGAGGTCGACCAGGCGCTGCTCGAGCGCGAGCTGGCGGTGATCGTGCGCAACTGGCAGGACGACCTGCGCGACGCGCTGGTCGCGCGCCATGGCGAGGAACAGGGGCTGGCGCTGGCGAACCGCTACGGGCGCGCGCTGCCGGCCGGCTACATCGAAGGCGCCACCCCGGCGATCGCCGCCAACGATGTCGAGCGCCTGGCGGCGCTGGGCACGGGCAGCGACCTGGAGTTGAGCCTGCAGGAACTGCCGGCGCCGCTGGCCGGCGAGACCGCCCTGCGCTTCAAGCTGTACCGCAGCGGCGGCGACATCGCGCTGTCGGATGCGCTGCCGATGATGGAGAACCTCGGCCTGCGCGTGATCACCGAGCATCCGTACCGGCTCGATCTCGACGACGCGCCGCTGTACATCCAGGACTTCGAGGTCGAGGCCGGCGCGTCCGGGATCGATGTCGACCAGGTGGGCGCGGATTTCACCGAAGCCTTCGCCCGGCTGTGGCGCGGCGACGCCGAGAACGACGGCCTCAACCGGCTGGTACTGGGCGCCTCGCTGGACTGGCGCCAGGTCGCGCTGCTGCGCGCGTACGCCAAGTACTTGCTGCAGGTCGGCGTGCCGTTCTCGCAGAGCTACGTGGAAGACGCGTTCACGCGCAATCCGCTGATCGCGCGGGTGCTGGTAGAGCTGTTCGAGGCGCGCTTCGACCCGGATGCCGCCGCCGCTGCCGCGGGTGCCGACCGCCTGGCCACGCAGCTGCGCGCGCTCGTGGGCGGCGACGACGCGCTGCGCGCGGTGCTGCAGCCGGTGGTCGATGCGCGCAGGCTGGATCGCGACGCCCGCGCAGACGCCGTGCGGCGCGCGCTCAAGGCGTTGCTCGACAACGTGTCCAGCCTCGACGAGGACCGCATCCTGCGCAGCTTCATGGGCGTGATCGATGCGACCCTGCGCACCAGCTACTTCCAGCGCGCGGCCGACGGCCACTACAAGGAGACCATCGCCTTCAAGTTCGACCCGGCCAACGTACCGGAGCTGCCCAGGCCCAAGCCCTATCGCGAGATCTTCGTGTACGGGCCGCGCGTCGAAGGCACCCACCTGCGCTTCGGCCCGGTGGCGCGCGGCGGCCTGCGCTGGTCGGACCGCCGCGAGGACTTCCGCACCGAGGTGCTGGGCCTGGTCAAGGCACAGATGGTGAAGAACACGGTGATCGTGCCGGTGGGTTCGAAGGGCGGCTTCATCGTCAAGCGCCCGCCGGCCGGCGGCGACCGCGACGCCCTGTTCGCCGAGGGCGTGGCCTGCTACAGGCTGTTCATCAGCGGCATGCTCGACATCACCGACAACATCGTCGAAGGCGCCATCGTGCCGCCGGTGGACGTGGTACGCCACGACCAGGACGACCCCTACCTGGTCGTCGCCGCCGACAAGGGCACGGCCACGTTCTCCGATACCGCCAACGGCATCGCCCGCGAGTACGGCTTCTGGCTGGACGACGCCTTCGCCTCCGGCGGCTCGGTCGGTTACGACCACAAGGGCATGGGCATCACCGCGCGCGGCGCCTGGGAGTCGGTCAAGCGCCACTTCCGCGCGCTCGGCCACGACTCGCAGACGCAGGACTTCACCTGCGTGGGCGTCGGCGACATGTCCGGCGACGTGTTCGGCAACGGCATGCTGCTGTCCAGGCACATCCGGCTTGTGGCCGCGTTCGACCATCGGCACGTCTTCATCGATCCGAACCCCGACGCGGCGCGTTCGTACGAGGAGCGCGCGCGCCTGTTCAAGGTGTCGCGCTCGAGCTGGGCGGACTACGACGCCCGGCTGATCTCGAAGGGCGGCGGCGTGTATCCGCGCAGCCTCAAGTCGATCGAGATCTCGCCGCAGGCGCGCGAGGCGCTGGGCCTGCCCGAGGGCACCACCTCGATGGCGCCCAACGCGCTGCTGTCGGCGGTGCTCAAGGCGCCGGTCGACCTGCTGTGGAACGGCGGCATCGGCACCTACGTCAAGGGCAGCAGCGAGCAGCACGCCGACGTCGGCGACCGCGCCAACAACGCGATCCGCGTCGATGGCCGCGACCTGCGCTGCAGGGTGGTGGGCGAGGGCGGCAATCTGGGCATGACCCAGCTCGGCCGCATCGAGGCCGCGCGCAACGGCGTGCTGCTCAACACCGACTTCATCGACAACTCCGCCGGCGTGGACACCTCCGACCACGAGGTCAACATCAAGATCCTGCTCAACGCCCAGGTGCGCGACGGCAAGCTGAAGATGGACGCGCGCAACAAGCTGCTGGCCTCGATGACCGACGAGGTCGCGCAGCTGGTGCTGTGGGACAACTACCGCCAGAACCAGGCGCTCAGCCTGATGGAGCGGATGAGCGTCTCGCGCCTCGGCTCCAAGCAGCACTTCATCCGCACGCTCGAACAGCAGGGCCTGCTCGACCGGCAGATCGAATACCTGCCTTCGGATGCCGAGATCGCGGAGCGCAAGAGCCGCGGCGAAGGACTGACCCGTCCGGAGCTGGCGGTGCTGCTGTCGTACTCCAAGCTGGTCGCGTTCGACGAACTGCTGCGCTCGGACGTGCCCGAGGATCCGTACCTGTCCAAGGAGCTGCAGCGTTACTTCCCGAAGCCGCTGCAGAAGAAGTACGCGCAGGCGATGGAGGAGCACCGGCTCAAGCGCGAGATCATCGCCACAGCAGTGACCAACACGATGATCAACCGCATGGGTGCGACTTTCCTGCTGCGCATGCAGGAAGACAGCGGCCGCAGCTATGGCGAGGTCGCCAAGGCCTTCACCATCACCCGCGAGACGCTGGAGGCGCGCGCGCTGTGGCTGGAGATCGACGCGCTCGACGGCAAGGTCGCCGAGTCGGTGCAGATCGACGCGCTGCAGGTGATCTGGAGCCTGCAGCGTTCGTTCACGCGCTGGCTGCTGTCGCGTCCGGGTGCGATCCCCGACATCACCACCGCGGTCGAGCGCTACCACCACGGCTTCCGCGACATCCGCGCCGGCCAGAACATCATCCCCGACTCGATGCGGCCGGAGTACGAGGCCAGCCTGGCCGACTGGCTGGGCAAGGGCGTGCCGGCGGGCCTGGCCGGACAGCTGGCCGCGCTGCCGTACCTGGAGCCGTGCCCGGACATCATCGAACTGGCGACCGAGCGCAAGCGCAAGCCGGTGGACGTGGCCAAGCTGCACTTCCGCGTCGGCGAGGCGCTGCGCGTGCCGTGGCTGACGCGCCAGATCGACGCGCTGGAAGTGGACGGCCGCTGGCATGCGGTCGCCCGAGGCGTGCTGCGCGAGGAGCTGGCCACGCAGCAGCGCGCGATCGTCGGCCAGGTGCTCGAGGCCCCGGGCAACACCGCCGGGGAGAAGGTGCGCCACTGGCTGGATCGCGACGATCCGGCGCTGCGCTTCACCCTGTCGATGCTGTCCGAGCTCGCCGCGCAGAAGACGGTGGACTATCCGACCGTGTCGGTGGCGGTGCAGCGCCTGTCGCAGCTGGCCCAGCGCAGCTGACGCAGCGCCCGGCCGCCGCGCACGCAGCGGCCGGGCAGGGGCGTGACGGGGGATGGCAGCCGCGGCGCTGCCATCCCGATCCCGGATGACCCGGCCCGCCCGGCGGGCAACTGGAACAATCGACGCAACTTCCATCAGCACACCGGCAGCGGTTGTCCGGCTGCGTCGCCGTGCGCGCAGGGTTATGCTCAACGGCCGACCGCGCAGGAGCCGCCGATGAGCCCGACGCCCCGCATCGCCTTTCTCGCCAGCCAGACCGACGACGCCCGCGCGGCGCAGGAGGTCCTGGCCGCACTGCACGGGCAGTGCGAACCCGACGAGGCCGACGTGCTGTGTGCGCTGGGCGGCGATGGCTTCATGCTGCAGACCCTGCACCGCCACGGCAGCCTCGGCAAACCCGTGTTCGGGATGAAGCTCGGCACGGTCGGCTTCCTGATGAACCAGTTCCGCGAGGACGACCTGCTGGCCCGCATCGCGGCCGCGGAACCGGCGGTGCTGCACCCGCTGGAGATGATCGCGCAGACCGAATCGGGCGCCACCGTCGGCTCGCTGGCCTACAACGAGGTCTCGCTGCTGCGGCAGACCCGGCAGGCGGCGCACCTGTCGATCGAACTCAACGGCAAGCTGCGCCTCGACGAGCTGATCGCCGATGGCGTGATGGTGGCCACCGCCGCCGGCAGTACCGCCTACAACTATTCCGCGCACGGCCCGATCCTGCCGCTGGGCGCCAACGTGGTCGCACTGACGCCGATCGCCGCCTTCCGCCCGCGCCGCTGGCGCGGCGCGCTGCTCAAGGCCGATACCGAGGTGCGCTTCCGCGTGCTCGATCCGTACAAGCGCCCGGTCAGCGCCACCGCCGATTCGCACGAGGTGCGCGACGTGGTCGAGGTCACGATCCGCGAATCGCGCGAACGCACGGTACGCCTGCTGTTCGACCCCGAGCACAACCTCGAGGAACGCATCCTCAGCGAGCAGTTCGAGGCCTGACCGGCGCCGCCGCCCTGTCCGCAGGCGCGGCGGCAGGACCTGCCGGCAATGCCACGCCAGGGCGCGCGGGGCAGGGTGGCGGGCCGCGCCCCGACGTGGCACGGCGATGCCATGCGTCCGCCCCCTGGCCCGGACGCAGGCGCAGCGACGCCCGCCGGGCCATAATCGGCGCATGTCCGGCAAAGAACCCGTCGCAGTCCTCACCATCGCGATCTCCTCGCGCGCCCTGTTCGACCTGGAGGACAGCCACGCGCTGTTCGAGAGCGAGGGGATCGAGCGTTACGCCGATTTCCAGCGCGAACGCGAGGACGATGTGCTCGAACCGGGCATCGCGTTCCCGCTGGTGCGCAAGCTGCTGGCGCTGAACGAATCCGCGCCGCCCGAAGCGCCGCGCGTGGAGGTGATCCTGCTGTCGCGCAACTCCGCAGACACCGGGCTGCGCATCTTCAATTCGATCCAGCACCACAGGCTGTCGATCTCGCGCGCGACCTTCACCTCCGGCGAGCCGACCTGGCCGTACGTGCGGCCCTTCGGCGCGCACCTGTTCCTCTCGGCCAACCCCGACTCGGTGCGCCAGGCACTGGCCAACGGCGTCGCGGCCGCCAGCATCCTGCCCGAGCGACCCAAACCCGGGCGGACGCCCAACGAACAGATCCGCATCGCCTTCGACGGCGACGCGGTGATCTTCGGCGACGAAGGCGAGCGCGTCTCGCGCGAGGGCGGCATTGCCGCGTTCCACGCGCACGAGATCGAACGCGCGCGCGAACCGCTCTCCGGCGGCCCCTTCCGCGCCTTCCTCGCGGCCCTGCACGACCTGCAGGCGGCCTATCCGGCGGGGCAGGCCGCGCCGATCCGCACCGCGCTGGTCACGGCGCGCTCGGCGCCCGCGCACGAGCGTGTGATCCGTACCCTGCGCGACTGGGGCGTGCGACTGGACGAGGCGCTGTTCCTCGGCGGCCGCGCCAAGGGTCCGTTCCTGGAAGCCTTCGGCGCCGACATCTTCTTCGACGATTCCCTGCACAACATCGACAGCGCCCGCCAGCACGTGCTGGCCGGGCATGTGCCGCACGGCGTGTCCAATCCCTAGCCAGGCGGATGCGGCCCGGCGCGGGACACCGCCTCGGCCGGGGCCGCCGTCGCTGCCTGCGCGACACCTTCCATGCTCCGGGCACCGTGGCGCGGCCGGCGCAGGTCCAGCCACAGGCTGTAGGCGGCGGTGAAGGCGGGGAACAGGTTCTGCAGCACGCCGACCGCATCCTGCTTGCTGGAGAACAGGAAGTAGGACAGCGTCATCGTGCTCCCGGCCAGGCTCATCACCCAGAACGCGCGCGGGATGACGGGCTCGCCGGCCTTATGCGTGGCGACGAACTGCACCAGCCAGCGCAGGGCGAACATGCTCGCCCCGCTCAGGCCGATCAGCTTCCACGGCGTCATGTGCAGGCCGGTCCAGGCCAGCGCCGCGATCTCCTGGTTCATGGTGTCCATCGGCGTCCTCGGGGATGGCGGAGGTGGAAGCGGCATTGCCGCGGCGGATCAGCCACAGCATGCCGAGCAGGTCCGGTACGCCGGCCAGGGCGCGCGAAAGGTTGCCGTACTTCGAACGTCCCGCGGTCCGCGGCCGGTGCCGCACCGGCACGCTGACCGTCCGCCAGCCGGCGCGCTGCATCAGCGCGGGCAGGTAGCGGTGCATGTGGTCGAAGGCCGGCAGGTCGAGGAAGGCCTCGCGCTCGAACAGCTTGATGCCGCAGCCGGTGTCGGGCGTCGCGTCGTGCAGCAGCGCGGTGCGGATCCGGTTGGCCCAGCGCGACGCCCAGCGCTTGCTGCCGCTGTCGCGTCGCTCGACGCGCCAGCCGGCGAACAGCTTCACCCCGGCGGATGCGCGCGCGCGCCGCTGGAGCAGCATCGGCAGGTCGGCCGGGTCGTTCTGGCCGTCGCCGTCCAGGGTCGCGATCCAGCCCCCGCGCGCCGCCCTGGCACCGTTCCGGATCGCCGCGCTCTGGCCGAGGCGGCGCGGATGCGACAGCACGCGCAGCGCCGGCACCGCGTGCGACTTGCCGCGCAGCACCTCCAGCGTGTCGTCGCTGGAACAGTCGTCGACGCAGACGATCTCGTAGCGGCCGAGGCCGTCGACCTGGGCGATCTCGTCGATCAGCCGGCCGATGTTGTCGCGTTCGTTGAACACGGGAATCACGATCGACAGTGCGGGGGCAGGGTTCGGGGTGCTCACTTTGCGGTTCCCGGGGTGGCGGATGCGGTGGCGGCAGCCGGCCGGCAGTCGGCGAACAGATCGCGGTCGCGGCGGTAGCTGCCGCTGGCCACGCCCAGCGCACCCATCACCGAATGGAACAGGTGGTCGTGGGTGAGCGGTTGCGCCGCGCGGCTGGCGAGGCAGGCGGTGTCGAGGTGCGTGGCCGCGGCGAAGGCGGGCGAGAGCCAGGCGATCATCGGGACGCGCAGCTGCACCTCGGGCGCGACCGGCCAGGGCATCCCGTGCAGGTACAGGCCGTTCTCGCCCAGCGACTCGCCATGGTCGGAGACATAGAGCAGCGCCGCGTCGTAGCGCGACTGCGCCTGCAGCGCATCGATCGCCGACGCGAGCAGGTGGTCGGTGTAGAGCAGGGCGTTGTCGTAGGCGTTGACGATCTGCTCGCGGCTGCAGTCGCCCAGGTCGGCCGAGGCGCAGACCGGCTGGTAACGCCGGAATTCCGGCGGCGCGCGGTCGCTGTAGTTCGGGCCATGGTTGCCGAGCATGTGCAGGACCACCACGCGGTCGCGCGTGCCGTCGCCCCACCACGCCGCCGGGTCGGCGAACAGGATCCCGTCGCGGCAGCGCAGGCCATCGCAGTAGGCCGGGTCGCGCGCGCTGTCGAGGCGCTCCACCGGCAGGCCATCGCAGACGCCCTTGCAGCCGGACTGGTTGTCGCGCCACAGCACCGAGACCCCGGTGCGCGCAAGCACGTGCAGCAGCGATTCGTGGCTGCGGATCGCGCGGCTGTCGTAGTGCTCGCGGCCCTGGATCGAGAACATGCACGGCAGCGCGACCTCGGTGCTGCTGCCGCAGGCGGTGACGTCGGCGAAATTGACCACCCCGGCCCTGCGCGCCAGCTCCGGCGTGGTCTGCCGGGCATAGCCGGACAAGCCCCAGTTCGCGGCGCGCGCGGTTTCGCCCACCACGATCAGCAGCAGGCGCGGCTTCGCGCCCGCCGTTCGCGGCAGCAGGTGGGCGTCGCCGGCGACCTGGAAGCGGGGGCCGCGCTCTTCATGTTCGGTGGCCAGCTTCAGCGACGAGACCAGCACGTTCGCGGGCGCCACCAGGTAGCGCACCTCGCGGTGGTTGCGAATCAGGGCGCTGAGTTCGCGCGAGGATCCGAACGCGGCAAGGAGCGCCGCCAGGCCGACCGCAGCGACGAAGACCAGCCTGCGCACCAGGCCGGGCAGGGCCGCGCTGGGCAGCAGCCGGATCCGCCACAGCACGAGCAGCGCCGGTGCGGTCGACAGCAGCGACAGCAGCAGCCCGCCCGACAGGAATTCGGAGGATTCGCGCAGGTCGGTGTGCAGCACGTTGCCGATCATGTCGGCGTCGATGTGCACGCCGTAGGCCGCCGAGTAATGCGAGGCGAGCGCGGACACGAGCAGCAGCGCGGCGACCACCGGCTTGGCCAGCCATCGCCAGACGAGCGCCGACAGCAGCACGGCATTGGCGGCGAATACCAGGACCGCCAGCGAGGCGATCCAGCCGGCCTGCTGCAGGGGCGCGTCCACCGCCGCGCGCCAGAACGCGCCGTTGTCGAACGCGGCGAAGTACAGGCTGGTGCCGGCGATCAGGGTTTCGCCGTGCAGTCGCGGGCGCAGCCGCGCGATGCTGGCGGGCAGGCCGGACCAGGCCGATGCCGGGGCGGCGGATGCCACCCCATGCAGGGCGCAGGCACCGCCGCCGTCCGGCGACGCGGCGCCGTGCGCCTGCTGGGTCTGGATGGCCGGCGACCGGCGGGGGTAACGAAGGCGCATTTGCCGTGGAGTGGCCGGTTGCGGAATGCACGCATGCTCGGCGCCGCCACGTCGGAGTGCGGTCGGAATGCTGTCGGAGCCGCGTTAACCGCCTCGCCAGCATCGAGGCGAGGTTGCAGCGCGGTTCAGTCGGCCGCGCGCGGCGCGAAGGGCGGCGCGTGGCAGGCCGGGCGCACTGCCGGGGCCGGCACCAGCCACCACACGCGGCGGCTCGACACCCCCAGGCGCTGCGCGCGCGCGCGGTCCACGCAGGGTCCCAGCGCATCTTCCAGCACGAACAGCCAGCGCTGCCCCGGCGCCTGCGCCAGCCACGCGGACGCGTCGCGCCACTGCGCGTCCCACGGGCGGCGGAAGCCGAACTCGACCACGTCGCCCTCGGCCTGCAGGAGGTGCTGTTCGCGCCAGCCCAGCAGGCCCAGCTGCGCGTCGGGTCCGATGCGCCGCCCGGCTTCGCGCATGATCGCGCGTCCGGAACTGTCCTCGTCCACCGCCGGCGCCAGGCCCAGGCCATGCACGATCCACAGCGCGGCCATCGCCAGCACGGTCGCCAGTCCGGCGCGGCGCAGGCGCAGGCAGGCGATGCAGGCCGCGATCGCGGCGCCCAGCACCGACAGCCACAGGCCGAGCCGGGCGAGCGTGTCCGCATCGAGGTTGCGACGTGCCGCCTGCTCCAGCAGCCAGGCGGGAGGATCGAACCGGGCCTGCAGCCCGATCGCCAGCGCGCCGAAGGCCAGCAGCGCCAGCCAGGCCAGCAGCGCAAGCTGGACGCCGCGACGCCGCAGCAGGCCCGGCAGCAGCGGCGCCGCGGCCACGCACAGCGCCGGCAGCATCGGCAGCACGTAGACATCGCGCTTGCCCGGGCTGGCGCTGAAGAACAGCAGCACCAGCAGGCTCCATCCCAGCAGCAGCACCCAGCGCGGGTCGAGCCGGCGCACGCGGCGCCACCAGGCCGGCAGCAGCCACGGCAGCAGCAGCGCGCCGGGCAGCCATAGCGTCGCGATCACCTGCAGGTAGTACCAGGCGGGCTTGAGATGGTGCCAGGCGTTGGCATAGCGGGTGCCGGTCTGCGTCCACAGGATCTCCGCGGCATAGGTGTGCAGCGCCGGGTCGTCGCGGGTGGCCACGGCCCACAGCAGGGGGCCGAGCCACACGCCGGCGCCGGCCAGGAAGCCGCCCGCGCCCGCCGCTGCGTGCCAGCCCGCGCGCGATGCCGGCGCAACGCCCGCGATGCGTCCGCGCAGCAGCAGCCACGGCAGGAACACCAGCAGCGGCAGGAAGCCCACGCCCTTGGTCACCGTGCCCAGCCCGGCGGCAAACGTGCCCAGCGCCAGCAACCGCCAGTCGCGCCGCTGCAGCAGGTACTGCAGCAGCGCCCACAGCGAAAGCGTGGTCATGGCCAGCAGCACCATGTCGATCTGCGCGCGCCTGGCCTGCAGCCCGAACTGCACGCAGGCGAACAGCGCCAGCATGGCGTAGCGGCCCGAGGCCGGATTCCACAGGCGCCGTGCCAGGTCGCCGGTCGACCACAGCACCAGCAGCGCCGCGATCCAGGACGGCAGCAGGAAGGCGCCGCGCCAGTCGCCGGTGAGCTTCTGCGCGCCGGCCAGCAGCCACATGAACAGCGGCGGCTTGTCGGCGTAGAGCTCGCGGCCGCGGTGCGGAAGCAGCCAGTCGCCGGATTCGACCATCTGGCGGGCGGCCAGCACGAAGCGCGGCTCATCGGCCGGCTGCGGGTCGCGCATGCCCGCGCCGGCCAGGAGGGCGGACGCCAGCAGCAGGATCAGGAGCACGAAACCGGGAGAACGCGGGGAGCTGGACATGGCGCGGCGCGGCGGGGTCCCGCGCATGATGCGGACCGGCGGTCGGAGAATTGTCGAAGCCCGCTTCCGACAGCTTTTCGACGCGGGACATGGCAGTCTGCGCCGATCCGGCGCGAGTCCGCGCCATGGGGAGCAGCCAGGTGCACTTGCTGGTGGTGGAGGACAACCGCAACCTCACGGCCAACCTCTTCGACTATTTCGAGGCGCGCGGCCACGTGCTCGATGCCGCGCCGGACGGCATCACCGGCCTGCACCTGGCCAGTACCCAGCCCTACGACGTGGTCATCCTCGACTGGATGCTGCCGCGCATGGATGGCCCCGAACTGCTGCGCCGCCTGCGCACCGAGCACGGATCCGACGTGCCGGTGATCATGCTCACCGCGCGCGACGAGCTGCCCGACAAGATCCAGGGCTTCCGCGCCGGCGCCGACGACTACCTCACCAAGCCCTTCGACCTGCCCGAACTGGAGGTACGGCTGGAGGCGCTGGTGTCGCGCCGCCAGGGTCGCGCCCGCCACCGCGTGCTGGAGGTGGCCGACCTGCGCCTCGACCTCGATACGCTCGAAGCCACCCGCGCGGGGCGCGCGCTGCACCTGTATCCGGCCTGCCGCAAGCTGCTGGAAGTGCTGATGCAGGCCAGCCCGGCGGCGGTCACGCGCCAGCGCCTCGAACAGGCGCTCTGGGGCGACGACCCGCCCGACGGCGACATGCTCCGCTCCCATGTCTACGAACTGCGCCGCAGCGTGGACGGCCCGTTCCCGCAGAAGCTGATCCAGACCCTGCCCAGGACCGGCTACCGCATCGCCGCGCCGTCGGGCGAACAGGCGCATGCCGCGTAGCCGCAGCCTGCAGCGCCGCCTCACCGGCTGGCTGGCGGGCTACGCGCTGCTGCTGGCTGCGGCCGTGTTCGCGCACGGCCTGGCGATCAACGAGCACGCCGAGCGCCTGCTCTGGGATTCGCTGCTGCAGATCGAGCTCGAGCAGCACCTGCGCCACGACCGCGAGCAGCCGGGCTACCGCTGGCGCAACACCGACACGATGCAGCTGTATCGCGACGGCGATGCCGGGCCCGTTCCCGCGCCCCTGCGTGGCCTGTCCCCCGGCATCCATGACGAACTGTGGCTGGCCGGCCGGCAGACGGTGGTGCTGGTGCGCGACGTGGAAGGCGTGCGCCACACCCTGGTCCTGGACATCACCGACCTGGAGGACCGCGAGCAGACGCTCACCCTGGTCATGCTGGGCAGCGCGGTGCTGCTGGTGCTGGTGCTGGTGCTGCTGATGGGCTGGGGCCTGCGCCGCGCCCTGCGGCCGCTGTCCGCGCTGGCCGGCGACATCGGCCGGCTCGCGCCCGACCGACTCGGCCAGCAGGTGCGCCCCAGCGAGGACGCCAGCGCGGAGCTGATGGTGATTTCCGGCGCGCTGAACGACTACCTCGCGCGCCACGACCGCTTCATCGAGCGCGAGCGCGTGTTCATCGACACCGCCAGCCACGAACTGCGCACGCCCACCGCCGTGATCACCGGCGCCATCGAACTGGCCCTGCAGCAGCCCGGCCTGCCCGACGGCGCCCGCGCGCAGATGCTGCGCGCCCAGCGCACCGCGCGCAGCGTCGAGCAGCTGATCTCGCTGCTGCTGGTGCTGGCCAAGGATCCGGGCCGGCTGGCGCACAGCAGCGACCGGATCGAACTGGACGAACTGGTGCTGGAGATCATCGACGACCACCGCTACCTGATGCAGGGCAAGCAGCTGGCGATCGACGCCAGCGGCGTGCAGCCCTGCGAAATCCAGGCGCCGATCGCCATCGTCCAGGCCGCCATCGGCAACCTGCTGCGCAATGCCATTGAGAACAGCGACCAGGGCGTGATCCGCGTGGCGCTGTCGCCCGACGCCACCCTGACCATCGAGGACCCGGGCCACGGCATGACGCCCGAGGAGATCGCCCGCATCTACGCCCAGATGGCGCGGACCGCCGGTCGCGACGGCGGCGGCATCGGCCTGGAGCTGCTGGGCCGCATCTGCGAACACCTGGGTTGGGACCTGCGCTTCGAATCCGAACCCCAGCGCGGCACGAAGACGGTGCTGCGGCTGCACTGAGCCTTTGCGCGCGCTGCACGCCGTCGCGCGTGGAGCGGATGCCGCGAGTGGGGGTGGCTGGCGCGCGACTGTCCGAAGCTTGCGCGCGACCGGTCGGGGCTCGCGTGCGACTGGCAGAGACTCGCGCGCGACCCTAAAAGACTTGCGCACGACCCTCAGAGGCTTGCGCGCGACCCTGAAAGGCTTGCGCGCGACCCTGAAAGGCTTGCGCGCAATCGAAAAAGGCTTGCGCGCAACCGGAAAAGGCTCGCGTGCAACCGGAAAAGGCTCGCGTGCAACCGGAAAAGGCTTGCGCGCAACTGGAAAAGACTCGCGCGCGACCAGGAAAGGCTTGCGCGTGACCAGCTGGCGCTTGCGCGCAACCGGCAGACGCTTGCGCGCGACCCGTTCTGGCTTGCGCGCAACCGCCTGGCCCCCGCCTGCGCGGGGGTGACGGGCAGTGGAAACCCGTCCGTGCGGGGGCGACGGACGGTGGGATCCGCCTGCGCGGGGGTGACGGGCGGTGGGGAACCCGCCTCCGTGGGGGCGACGGGCAATGGAAACCCGGCCTCCTGATCCGGTCCATCGCGTCCGCGGGTGCACGGCGGGCGACCGGACTTCGGCCACGCTGTTCGTCCGGGTGTCTCCAGGTCCCGCTCGACTCAAGCCCCACGCCGTCCCGCCGTTAACAGGTACGGGCCTGCGCATGCCGGCCCGCATTCCGTTTGCAGCTGGAGCAGTGATGGAGATCGCGCGTTACCACCGGGACCACGACCGGATCCTCGAACAGATCGATGCGCTGCGGGCGCTGTCGCGCGCGGGCGTGCGCGAGAACGCCGAGCGCATCGGCGAGGCGATCGTGAGCACGGCCAGCCACATCAAGTTCCACCTGGCCGCCGAAGAGCAGGTGCTGTACCCGGCGCTGGAGCGCAGCGGCGATGCGCGCGTGGCGGCGATGGCGGGGCGCTACCGCACGGAGATGCAGGGGCTGTCGGAAGACTTCGCCGGCTTCGTGCAGCGCTGGCGCGTGCCGGCCCGGCTGGCGGCGGATCCCGACGGCTTCCGCGCCGACGCCAATACCGTGCTGCGGGCGCTGTTCGAACGCCTGCAGCGCGAGAACACCGAGCTGTACCCGGCCGCCGAGCAGGCCTGATCGACCGCGCGCCGACGCGGCGGCCGTGCGGACGGCCGCCGGGCGCGCATCGTCGCGCGCTTTACCCCGGCGGCGCGAGCGCGCCTCCGGGGCGCCCGGCTCAGGCCGTCAGCGCGGCCGGGATGCGGTGCGCGTGGCTGCGGGCGCCGACCACCTCGTGCCAGTTGCTGAGCAGCGGGCTGTCGTCGGCGCCCAGTTCGTCCCAGACCTCCCTGCACAGGCGCCGCAGCCCCGGCAGGCGGCGGTCGCGGAACGACGGCCAGGCCTCGCGCAGCGGCTGCTCGTGCAGGTTGCCGATGCGGTAGCGCCGGTCGAAGCCGTGCGAGAGCGGCACGATGCTGCCGTCGGCCTCCAGCACCAGCAGGCCCAGCGCGTCGGGCGCCGACGTGGCGCGCGCATCGGCGCAGGCGTAGAACAGGCCCGGATGCTCGCGCACGTGCTGGCGATAGACGATGTCCATCTGCAGCTGCATGCGGCAGCCATGCTTGCTGGCGATGGCGATGCCCATCAGGTACACGCGCGCCAGGATGTCCTCGTCCGCACCGGCATCGGCCAGTTCGCTGCGCGCGCGCCCGCTCATCTCCAGCGGATGCACCTGCAGCAGGCTGGCGCCCTGCGCGGCGGCGTAGTCGGCCACCCAGGGCAGGTGGGTCCAGTCGGTGCGCGTGAGGGTATGGATGAAGCCGAAGGCCAGGCCGGCCGCGCGTACCGCGTCCAGCCCGCGCTCCAGCCGCTCGAACGCATGTGGATGGCCGCGCACGCGGTTGTGCACCTCGGGCGGCCCGTCGAGGCTGATCGCCAGCACGTCCACCAGCCCGGCCAGCCGCGCGAAGCGGGCGTGGTCGGTGAAGAAGCCGTTGGTGGTGACGGTGGTGCGCATGCCCAGCGTCTTCGCGTGGCGCAGCACGGTCTCCAGGCCCGGATACATCAGCGGTTCGCCGCCGGACACAGACACGACGCCGTAGCCCAGCGCGGCCGCGTCCTCGATGGCACTGCACACCAGCGCCGGGTCCAGCGACAGGCTGGCCGCCGGACCGGAACTGGAATAGCAGTGCGCGCACGACAGGTTGCACCGGAGCGAAGGATGGATCTGCAGCGTGGCGTTGCCGACGGGGCCGTAGGCTCCGTCGGACGCGGGCAGCATGTTCGGGATGCCCATGCCGGTGCCTCAGAACCCGCGCTGCTGCTGCACGGGCGCGCCCAGGTCCACGTCCACGTGGTAGACCTCCGGCCACGGAATGCCCTTGGGGAACAGGCGCAGTCCGGAGACGCGCGAGGTCTTCGGCAGGATCTCCTGCAGCAGGGGGGCGATGGCGTCCAGGCCGATGTCGCCGCTCAGGCGCAGGCCGTCGACGATCGGCGGCTTGCCCAGGGGAAAGCCGCGCAGGTGTTCCAGGCCGCCCTTGTGGATGGAGGCCGCCACCTTCACCAGGTCGGCGAGGTTCTGCTTGTCGAATCCGCCGTAGCGGAGCTGCTCCATCAACGCATCCTCGACCGATGCGTTCTTCTTCGTGTCTTTCATGTGTCCTGCTCCCTCGATGGCCGCGCGGCGCACGCCGGACGGGCATTCCTTCGCCGCCCCCTGGACCCGGCCCTTGTGTGGCCGGATCGACATCGGATGCATGGGAAAGAACGCGGCGGCTTTCGCGGATCGGACAAGGGTGTGGTGGCGGCCGGCGGGGACGGGAGAAGCCAGATCCTCTCCGGCGTCGCGGACGACGACCGGCTGTGCGCCGGATGCGCAACTCAAAGGGCAGTCGGGACCCCAACGACCGAATCGTGGCCGCCTGCGATCGAGGCCTCATCTTCCACCCCTCGCAGGAACGTGGAGTGCGTCCGTGGGGCGTCCTGACCTGGCCTCCCGCCGCGTTAACCCGGTCGGAACAGGCCAAGGGAGGCCGCATTGGCACAGCGGCCGTCATCGGAAGCCATCGGCGCGACGTCCATGCCGGCCGCATCGCGGGCACCCGGTTGGGGAGAGGGACCCGGATACCGCGGCAGGATCATCGAGCTGGAGGGGCTGCGCGGCATCGCGATCCTGCTCGTCACGCTCCATCATTTCTGGCCGGACGCCGGCGCGTTCTTCGCGCAGTGGGCGCCGCTGGCGCACCTGGGCTGGATCGGCGTGGACCTGTTCTTCGTGATCAGCGGCTTCCTGATCGGCGGCATCCTGCTCGACACGCGCCAAGACGCGCGCTACTTCGGCAACTTCTACGCGCGCCGGGTGCTTCGGATCTTCCCGCTGTACTACCTGCTGGTGCTGACGCTGTTCCTCGTGGTGCCGATCGGCCAGGCGATCGTGCACCAGCTGCCTTACGGCGACACCGGCTTCGTGCGCGAGTCGGGAAGCCCGGTCTGGTACCTGCTGTTTACCGGCAACATCCGCGAGTCGATCACCGGTGTCGAGCCGGCCTACATGCTGGCACCGCTGTGGTCGATCTCGATCGAGGAGCAGTTCTACCTGCTGTGCCCGCTGCTGGTCCGCTGGCTCGACCTGTCCGCGTTGAAGCGTGTGCTGGCGGCGCTGGTGGTGCTGTCGCCGCTGTTCCGGCTGGCGATGTTCATCCTGTTTCCCGAGAACGAGCGCATCCAGTACCTGTCGACGATCGCGCGGCTGGACAACCTCGCCGTCGGCGTCTGGCTGGCGGTCGTGGCCCGGTCGGGCGCGGTCCTGCCGGCGTGGGCGCTGTCGGTGCTGTTGCCCGTGCTGACCGGGCTGGGGGTCGTGGTCTTCGCGCTGGGCGGCTTCGACCGCACTGCGTTCTTCTGCCGCGTCTTCGGCTACAGCTTCCTGGCGATGTACTTCTACGTGGTCGTGGCCTGGGCCCTGCAGTGGCGCGGCCGCCCCGCGTCGGCGCTGCTGCGGATGCGCTGGCTGGTCTACCTCGGCGGCATCTGCTACGGGCTGTACATCCTGCAGCGCCCCTCGGAGGTGGTGCTGGTGAAGGGGCTGGAGCTGCTGTCGCTGGACATCGAGCGCTTCGGCCTGGTGTCGCTGCCGGCCAAGACGCTGTTCGCGGTACTGGTCGCCCACCTGAGTTTCCGCTTGCTGGAAACGCCCATCAACCGGCTGAAGTCGCGTTTCGTGTCCGAGCGGCACCCGATGCTGCACGCGTCCACTGCTCCCGCTCCCGCGCAGGAGACGCCGCCGTCCGCGCCCGCCGGTACAGGCGCGCAGCCACCGCATCCCCCGCTGGAACCGGACCAGCCCGGACGCTGAACTGCAGCGCGGCGCCGGGCAGCAGTGCCTGCAGCGCCGGCCAGGCGCGTGCCCGACAGGTCAGCCGGGCGGCAGGCGGATGTCCGAGAGTTTCCAGCGCAGTCCGTCGCGGGTCAGGACGAACACGACCGGCGCGCCGTCGTCGGTCTGCACCGTGGCGGTGAAGCGGGACGTCGATTCATAGCGGCGCTGCGCGTTGCGCCACGGGTCGGGGCGCGCCGCCGCGCCTTCCGGGGTGCGCGGCGGTGGCGTACCGGTGGCGCGATTCCAGACCTTGCGGCCCTCGATCAGGGCGCCGATGCCGTAGGGCGTGACCATCAGGTCGACCGCGCCGCCGGCCACCTCGTTAGCGACGGCCGTGCCCAGCGCGCCGAGCCAGCCCGACTGCGCGTCCACGCCCACGCTGCGGGCGATGCGGTCGCCCAGCTGGTCCCTGAGGCTGGCGCGCAGCGGCGGGAAATCGATGTGCCGCGCCAGCGCGGCGGCATTCTCCTCGCGCACCGCCTTGCCGATGGCGTGCATCGCGACGAAGGGGCCCGCGGCCACCCAGGCGAGCAGGGCGGCCAGCAGCGCGACGGCGAGGACGAGCCACTTGCGCATCAGAACTCCAGGTCCAGCGCGGCGCACAGGTAATCCATGAACGAGGCCAGCGCGTGCAGGTCCTTCCGCAACGTGGGCAGCAGGCGCGGTCCGAGCATCACGCTGTCCTCGATCGAGCGCCAGGCGACGAAGTTGCGATGGCGCAGGTCGTCGAGGAATTCGAAGTCTTCGGGGAACCCGCGCGGCGGACGCACCAGCATCTCGTCGCTGTCGAGGTCGAAACGGCGGCGGAACGCGGGCGCGTGCGCGGCGGCCTTCCAGCCGCCGGGATTGTCGAAGATGAACTGGCGGATCTGGCGCTGCACCGGGGTATCGGGATGCCAGATGCCGCCGCCGAAGAAGCTGCCGCCCGGCTGCAGGTGCAGGTAGAACGAGGGCGCGGGCACTTCCCGGCAGCGCTCGTGGTAGAGCCGGGCGCCCTGCCACTGCTTGTAGGGCGTCTTGTCGTTGGCGTAGCGCGTGTCGCGCTGGATGCGGAACATCGAGCCGCCGACCTTGCGCGAGTCCGAGCGGAAATGCAGGCTCACTTCCGCCAGCGGCGCCTGCAGGTCGTCGAGCAGGCGCTGGAAGGGTTCGCGCACCTGCGTCTCGTAGTCTTCCTTGTGGTCGAGGAACCACGCGCGCTCGTTGTGGCGCGCCAGCGAGCGCAGGAACTTCAGCGACTTGTCGGTGAAATAGGTGGTCATGCCAGGGAAGCGTGCAGGTGTTGGCCCCAGGCCTGGAGCTGGTCGAGCAGGGCAAGGCGCGCGGCATCGCCGGCGTGTTCGGCGCGCAGTGTGGCGATGCGCTCGAAATAGGGCGTGAAGCCGAGTTCGGACTGGGGGCTGCCGTCGGCCAGGCGCTGCCGGCGGAACTCGTTCCAGCGCAGGCGCTCGGCCGCGTCCAGCGTCTCGGGCCAGTTGCGGGCGCGGTAGCGGAACAGCAGTTCGGGCATGCGCGGGTCGCGGAAGCCGAACGCGCGCGCGCCCAGCTGCGCCGGTGGGGTGGCGCGCACCTCGTTGAACAGGCGCTTGTCGCCGTCCTGCAGGAAGCCGTCGTAGAGCGCGGCATCGGCGTCGGCGGCAGGCTGTTCGCGCTGTTGCGCGTACACGCGGCGCAGCTTTTCCGCCAGCTCGGGCCCGGCTTCGCGCAGGCGCGCGGCGCGGGCCTGCGCGGTGGCCGGATCGATCGACAGTCGGGCGAAGTCCTCGGGGCGCAGGTGGTCCCAGCGCACCACGGCCGGGCAGCGGTTGAGGTGGATTTCCTTGAGCGGGATGCGGTCCTGGCCCTCGGGCAGCTGGTCGGCGCGCAGGTAGAGGCGCGCGGCGATGGTCTCGGCGTCGAGCTGCAGCAGGGCTTCGGGATCGGTGTCGAGGTCGAACACGATCACCCGGCTGTCGATGCGTGGATGCCGGGTGATCGGCGCCACCGCCGCCGCGCACAGGCGCGAGGCCGGATAGCGCTGGGACACGTGCAGCACCGGCGTCATCGCCACGGTGTCGAGCAGGGTGGCGACATGGCGCTTGTCGCGCAGGCGCAGCGCGTAGTCCCACAGCCGCGGCTGCGCCTGCCGGAAGCGACGGGCCAGGCCGATCAGCGCGCGCACGTCCGACAGCGCCTCGTGCGCATCGCCGACGCGCACGCCGTTGGCGGCGGCCAGGTGTTCGAGCTTGAACGAGGTGCCCTTGCCGTCCTCGCGCTGCGGCCAGGTGATGCCGTCCGGGCGCAGCGCGTGCATCAGGCGCAGCACGTCGAGCAGGTCCCAGCGGCAGTTGCCGCCGCGCCACTCGCGCTCGTAGGGATCGTAGAAGTTGCGGTACAGCCCGTAGCGCACGAACTCGTCGTCGAAACGCAGCGAGTTGTAGCCGAGCGTGCAGGTTTGCGGGCGCGCCATCTCCTCGAAGATTCGGGCGAAGGCCTCGGCCTCCGGCACGCCATCGGCCAAGGCGCGCTGCGGCGGCAGTCCGGTCACCAGGGTGGCGTCGGGCGAGGGCAGCAGGTCGTCGGCGGGCCGGACCAGGAAATCGATCGGCGCTTCGATCTCGTCGAGGTTCTCGTCGGTGCGGATCGCCGCAAACTGCGCGATGCGGGTGCGGCGCGGATCGGCGCCGAAGGTCTCGAGGTCGTAGAACAGGAAGGAGGCCGGCATGCGGGCATTGTAGGTGCGTGGGCGGTACGGAACACCCCAGGGCATCTGCGCTGCGCAAAGCGGGCCGCCGCCCCGCAATGCCAGCCGTTACGCGCCCTTTGCCGCAGCCATCCGCGACCCGCGCAGGGCGCCGTGCGTCCGCTAGGGCGTATCGACCAGCGGCTCGAGCCGGGCCATCACCTCCGTGTCCAGCGCGGCCCAGTCCACCTGCTCCAGGCCGTCGAGGCCTGCGGTCGCGCGCACCAGGATCGCGCGCTGGATCTCGCTGCGCGCCAGCGCCAGCGAGTAGGGAATGCGCATGAAGGTGACCATGCTGTAATGCGGGACGAAGCGCCCCGGGTGGCGCTCCTGCAGTTGCAGTTCGAGCGCGCGCTGCAGCCGGTAGTCGTGGTTGTCGACGCGGTCGCGCATCTCCAGGTAGTTCTCCAGCGCCATGTGCTGGATCGCGGCGGCATCGGGCATGCGCTGCGCGGCGAAGGCGGCGTAGGCGGCGGCGATGTCGGGCGCGGACTGCAGGTGGTCGGCGAGCGCGACGCAGTCCTCGAAGGCGCAGTTCATGCCCTGGCCGTGGAAGGGCACCATGGCGTGCGCGGCATCGCCGACCAGCACCGCGCGCGAGTCGAGGCACCAGCGCTCCAGGTACAGCGTGCCCAGGGTGCCGACCGGGTTGCGGTCGTAGTCCTG
>JAEWZE010000104.1 GCA_023395465.1 Pseudomonadota bacterium | reverse complement strand
CGCTAGGCGATCACCTGGTAGCAGGGCCGGTACTCGCCCGAGATCTTCATGCGGCGCTGCTGCACGAACGCACGCAGCAGGGCGTCGAGCGCCTGCATGATGTCCTGGTCGCCGCGGATCTGGAACGGCCCGTACTGCTCCACGCGGCGCATGCCGTCCTCCTTGACGTTGCCGGCGACGATGCCCGAGAACGCGCGGCGCAGGTCGGCGGCCAGGTCCTGAGGACGCCGGCCGTGGCGCAGGTCGAGCCCGGCCATGGCCTCGTGGGTGGGCACGAAGGGCTGCTGGCAGTCCAGCGGCACGTCCAGGCCCCAGTTGAAGTAGAACGAGTCCTTGTGCGCGATGCGATATTCGCGCACGTCGCGGATGCCCTCGCCCATGCGCCGGGCCACCTTCTCGGGGTCGGCGACGATGATCTCGTAGCGCCTGGCCGCCGCTTCGCCCAGGGTGAGCCGGATGAACTGGTCGATCTGCTCGAAGTACGGCGCCGCGGCGGTGGGCCCGGTGAGAATGAAGGGGAACGGCAGGCCCGCGTTCTCCTCGCGCAGCAGGATGCCCAGCAGGTACAGGATCTCCTCGGCCGTGCCGACGCCGCCCGGGAACACGATGATGCCGTGGCCAAGCCGGACGAACGCCTCCAGGCGCTTCTCGATGTCCGGCATGATCACCAGGTGGTTGACGATCGGGTTCGGCGATTCCGCCGCGATGATCCCCGGCTCGGTGATGCCGATGTAGCGGGTGCGGCGGCGGCGCTGCTTGGCGTGGGCGATGGTGGCGCCCTTCATCGGCCCCTTCATCGCGCCCGGGCCGCAGCCGGTGCAGATGTCCAGGCCGCGCAGGCCCAGCTCGTAGCCGACGTTCTTGGTGTACTGGTATTCCTCGCGGCCGATCGAATGGCCGCCCCAGCAGACCACCAGGTTCGGGTCGGCCGGCTGCAGGATGCGCGCGTTGCGCAGCAGGCCGAACACCGCGTTGGTCAGGCCCGCGGAGGTCTGCAGTTCGGCCTCCATTTCCGGGCCCAGCTCGATCGCCGTCCAGGCCAGGTCGCGCACCACCGCGAACAGCAGCTCGGCCACGCCGCGGATGATGTGTCCATCGACGAAGGCCATGGCCGGGGCGTTGATCAGTTCGATGCGCACGCCGCGGTCCTGCTGCAGGACCTGGATGTCGAAGCTGGGATACAGCTCCTGCGCGGCGCGCGGGTCGTCCGAGGCACTGCCGCTGGTCAGCACCGCCAGCGCGCAGCGGCGCAGCAGTTCGTGCATGCCACCGCTGGAGGCGTCCTTGAGGCGCGCGACCTCGTCGCGCGAGAGGATGTCCAGTGCGCCGCGGGGATAGATCCGGGCGCTCACCACCGGCAGGGACGTGGTTGCCGCTTCGATCGTGGCTCGTTCCATTCGTACTCTCTCGTCAGTCGGGCGACTGTAGCGCAGCCGCCCCCGCAAACGGAAACGGCCGGGTTGCCCCGGCCGTTTCCCGATCCAGGGATCGAGTGTTGCTTAGAACTGGTAACGCAGGGTCAGCATCGCCGACCAGCGCGACACGACGCGGGACGGGTACGAGCTGTTGGCATCGTACGGGACCAGGCTCTCCCAGGTCGGGCTGCTGGCCGAGCCGAGGTTGTAGGTGTACGTGCCATCGGCGTTGACCGCGGCCAGACGGGCCAGGTACCGGGTGTTGTCGGAGAAGGTCTCGCCCATCGTCTCGCCCCAGCCGCTGTCGAGCAGGTTGAGGAAGTTGTAGATGTCGAGGCGGATCACCGACTTGTGGTCCTTGAAGAAGCCCGGCATTTCCTGCTGGAAGCTGACGTCGAGCTGGTTCACCCACGGGTAACGGTCGCCGTTGCGGTCGGCGATGCTGCCGCGGCGCGCGGCCAGGTACGGGTTGTGGTCGATGTAGGAGTGGAACGCCGCGATCTGCTCGGGAGTGGCGGATCCGTAGCTCACGTTCGGATCGTTCACCAGCGGGATGTATGCCGGATCCTGGAAGATGCCGTCGCCGTTGGTGTCGCCGTTGACGGTCCAGGTGTACGGCAGGCCGGAGCGGCCGTTGTAGTACGCGGCGATGCTGGTCTTGTAGTCACCGAACAGCGCCTTCTCCCAGCCCAGGGTGGCCTTGATCGAATCGCGGACCATGCGGCCGGCACGCGTGGCGATTTCCTGGTTCGGGTTCACGCGCGAGACGTACTGGTAGCTGGACCAGGCCTGCGAACTGCCGTCCGAAGCCACTTCCTCGGCATCGGTGAAGGTGTAGCTCAGGCTGCCGAACCAGTTGTTGGCCAGCGGCTTGTTCAGCGCGAACGTGACCGAGGTGGCCGAGCCCTTGTTGGTGTTGCCCATCACCGTGGAGTTGGTGGTGAAGTCCGGGTTGGCGCCGCAGGTGCGGTTGCTGCTGCTGGTGCTGCCCAGCTCGCACCAGAAGTACTGGCGCCCGTCGGCCAGGGTGCCCTGCGCGGGACCGAGGTTGAGCGCCTGGTAGAACACCGCGTCCTTGGCCTGGATCTGCTGCAGTTCGACCGTGCCGATCACGCCCATCCACGGCAGCTCGGCGTCGTAGCCCAGGCTGAACTTGTAGACGGTGGGCAGCTTGAAGTCCGGATCGATGGAGTCGATCTGATAGGTCGGGCGGCCACCGGCGGGCACGTTCTGGTTGTACGGGTCGGGGCTGAACGCGGCGCTGTCCGGATCGAACGAGCGGTACGACAGCGAAGTCACGCCGTTGTTCTGGTACGGATTGGCCAGCCACACGAACGGCGGGATGCTCTGGAACACGCCGGCGCCGCCGCGCAGCTGCGAGTAACGCTCGGTGTCGAACATGTAGTTGAACGAGATGCGCGGCATCACGACCTTGTTGTCCGAGCCTAGCTTGTAGTCGTTCGGGAAGCCGAACGCCTCCTCGAAGCCCGGGGTCCGCACCGGCGCCTTGTCGGCGCGCGGGATGTTGACGCGCACGCCGTAGGTCAGCGACAGCTTGTCGTTGACCTGCCAGGTGTCCTGCAGGAACGGGCTGAACTGGCTGTAGACCAGCGCGGCGGCGGTGTCGGCCTCGGTGTAGCCGGCGGACGGGCGGCGCAGGTTGTACACGTCGTAATCGCCGTTCGCGAAGTCCTCGAGGCTGGTGAACACGTACGAGCCGTGCAGGTCGCGGCCATAGAGGTTGAACACGTCGTGGCGCAGGTAGTCGAAACCGCCCTTGATGGTGTGGTTCTCGGTGTAATACGTACCGAAGGCCGACAACGTGTAGCGCTCGGTGTTGATCTGGTTCTCGTGGCGGTTGTTGTCTTCGCCGATGAAGATCGAACCACCGTTCGCGGTCTCGATCTCGACTTCAGGCTGGTCGATCGGGTTGCCGTTGACCTGGTCGAACTTCTGGTGGCTCAGCTTGATCTCGGTCGAGAAGTTCTCGGTCCAATCGCTGAACAGCTGCAGCGAGGTGTTCTTGGTGATGTTGTCGATGTTGTACCAGTGGCTCGACAGCACCACGTTTTCCGGGAACGCATCGTACGGCGACGGGCGGAACTCCTCGGTCTGCTGGTAGGTCAAGCTGGCGCGGTGGTAGTCGCTGATGTTCCAGTCGAGCTTCACCAGGTAACGCTTGTTGTCGAGGTTGACGCCGGTCGAACCGTAGGTGCCCGGCTGCAGGCCGAGCGCCTGGGCGGTGGCGATCGCTTCCTGGACTTCATCGGAGGTGACGAAGCCGTTGCTCACGCCATCGGCAGCGGACACGCCGCCGAAATCGGTGATTTCCTGCTCCTCGTACGAGGCGAAGAAGAACAGCTTGTCCTTGACGATCGGCCCGCCGACCGTCACGCCCATGGTCCTGTCGCGGCCGAACAGGTCGTAATCCTCGCCATCGCGGCTGCCGACCATGTCCTTGGCGTTCTTGTAGACGTAGTAGACCGAGCCGTGGAATTCATTGGTGCCAGACTTGGTCACGGCGTTGACCGCCGCGCCGACCGTGTCGGATGCGACGTCGTAGTCGGAGACCTTGATGTCATAGGCCTCGATCGTGTCGACCGAGATCGGGCTGCCGGTATACGGCATGCCGTTGCCGTTCAGGCCGAAGGGGTCGCCTTGCGAGAGACCATCGACGGAGATGGTGTTGTAGCGGTTGTTCATGCCCGCGACCGAGATCGCGCCGCTGGCCTGGTCGGTCACCGAGACCCGCGGATCGAGGCGCGCGACGTCGTCGAGCGAGCGGCTGCCCTGGGGCATGATTTCGAGTTGGCGGCCGCCGATCGAGGTGCCGACGCCCTTGTTTTCCGCACTGAACACGGCAGAGCCGGCCACGCCAACCACCGACACTGTCTGCAGGGTCGACACGTCGCCCGTCAGCGTGGTGTTGATCGCGTTGACCTGGTTCAGGGACAGGTAGACGTTGTCCTCGGTCCGGGTGCCGGCACCGGCCTTGGTGATCGTGATCTCGTACGGGCCACCCACGCGCAGGCCGCGGGCGTTGTAGCGGCCGCTGGCATCTGTGGTGGCGCGGCTGACGGTGCCGGATTCGACGTGGGTGATGACCACTTCCGCGCCCGCGACGGGCTGGCCACTGTTGTCGGTCACCGTGCCGCCGACGCCGGCGGAGGTGCTCTGCGCGAATACGGGGGCTGCGGCGAGCGCAGCGATCAGACCGATCGACAGCTTCGACAGTCGGATGCGGTTGCGGTGGGTCATGGGTTTGCCTCGATGCGGGGTGGTCGTGATGGCGGGACACCGAAACGCGCACCCACATGCGCCTGCGTCTGGGCAGGCCGTGGAGCGACTTCCGGTTAACTTCAGATTAACACATTAACGGTTGCACATGACAGCAAAAAGACAGCTGTCAAAGTCGCGGAAGTGCTTGACCGGGCTGGATTTCATGCCAAGTCCAGATAGCGGCCCCAAGTGCTTGTTGTTGCTATGCAACATCAGCCCGGGAAGGAAAGCCGGAAGTACCCGGCCAGTCCGTCCAGCAGCATCTGCACGGAGATGGCGACCAGCAGCATTCCCATCAGGCGCTCGATCGCGGTCAGCGCGCGCGCACCGAGCAGCCGGTACAGCGACGTGGCCGAGAACAGGATGGCCGCGGTCGCGGCCCAGGCCACGAACAGCGCCAGGCTCCACTCGCCCAGGCGGTCGGGTTCCTTGCTGCCCATCAACATCACCGCTGCCATGCCGGACGGGCCGGCCACCAGCGGGATCGCCATCGGCACGATGAAGGGTTCCCCACCGGGGATCTCCCCCATCAGCCCTTCGGGCGGCGGGAAGATCATGCGCAGGCCGATAAGGAACAGGACGATGCCGCCGGCGATCGCCACCGACTCCTGGCGCAGGTGCATCACCTCGAGCGCGTACTTGCCGGCCCACAGGAACAGCATCAGCACCGCCAGCGCGATCAGCAGTTCGCGCGCCAGCACGATGCGCTGGCGCTGCGGTTCGAGCCGGCGCAGCATGCTCAGGAACACCGGGATGTTGCCCAGTGGATCCAGGATCAGGAACAGCAGCAGCGCGGCCTGGAGGATGGTCATCGGGGCGTGCCCGGCGCGGCGAGCAACGCGATGCACTCGGCGGCGAAGTGCGCCGGGTCGCGCGCCAGGCGGTCGTCCTCGGCGGCGTAGGCGCGGGCGCGCAGCGGCGTGCGCATCGGCCCGGGGCGCAGCGCGCGCACCCGCAGCGGCGTGGAGGCGGTTTCCGCGTCGAGCATCGCCACCAGCGCCTCCAGGCCGTGCTGGGCGATGCCGTAACCGCCCCAGTAGGCCGGCGCCGCGCACGGCGCGGAATCGATCGCGAACACCAGCGTGGCCGCGTCGGAGGCGCGCAGCAGCGGCAGGCAGGCCTGGCTGAGCCACCAGCGCGCGGTCAGGTCGACGTGCAGGGCGCGCGCGAAGGCGGCAGGATCGGTGTGTTCCAGGGGCGTGAGCCCGGCGAACTCGGCCGCGCAATGGACCACGCCGTCGAGCCGGCCGGGGCGCTCGCCCAGCCGCGCGGCCAGTTCGGCGTAGTCGTCGGGCACGGCGCCTTCCAGGTCGAGCGGGTACAGCAGCGCATCGCCACCGGCCTTCTCGATGGCGTCGGCCACCTGTTCGAGCCTGCGCGACTTGCGGCCGAGCAGGACCGCGGTGGCGCCCGCCTGCGCACAGGCCAGCGCGACGGCGCGACCCAGTCCGCCGTAGGCGCCGGTGACCAGGATCGCCCGGCCTTCCAGCGCGCGGCCCGGCGTCGTCATGGCGCCCTCGCTCACGCCTTCTGGACTTCCGCGATCATCCGCGCCAGCTCGCCGCTCTCGTGCAGTTCCAGCGTGATGTCGCAGCCGCCGATCAGCTCGCCGTGGATGAACAGCTGCGGGAACGTCGGCCAGTTGGAAAAGCGCGGCAGGTTGGCGCGGACTTCCGGGTCGGCCAGCACGTTCACCGTGTGGATGCCGGTCGCGCCGGCGGCCTTGAGCACTTCGACCGTGCGACTGGAAAAGCCGCACATCGGGAACTGCGGAGTGCCCTTCATGAACAGCACCACGGGATGGTTTTCGACTTCGGCCTTGATGCGGTCCAGCGGCGTCATCACGCAACTCCTGTGCGGCGGCGTGCCGCGACGGCGCGCCCCCGGAAAATAGGTTTTGCGTATTGTATGCCGCGCTTTCCCGCTCCGCCCCGTCAACCGGACCCGCCATGCCGATCCAGCCGCATCCGCTGCCCTGCGAACCGACCGCGTTCGAGCCCCACCTCCCGGCCGAGGTCGTGGTGCGGCACCGGTCCGCGCAGCAGGCAGGGATCGACGCACTCAATGCGCTGCTGGGCGAGGCGTCGGCCGGAGATCCACCGGCGCTCGACGACCTGGCCCGCGAGGCGCGCGGGGCGCTGGCCGCGCATGCGGCCCAGGCCTGGGCCGAGGATTTCTACTGGTCGGCGCTGCGGCCGCCGGACGCCGGCCACCAGGACGAGCCGCGTGGCCCGCTGGCCGAGTCGATCGCGCAGTCGTTCGGCGACCTCAAGCGGATGCGCGAGTGCTTCGCCGAGGCGGCATCGCGCCTTTCCGGACCAGGCTGGCTGTGGCTGGTCCGGCGCCGCGACGGCCGCCTGGCGGTCCTCGCCACCCCGCGATCGGGCACGCCCCTCACCGGCACCGACACACCGCTGCTGGCCTGCTGCCTGTGGCCGCACGCCCTGCCCGATGAACGGCCGGACGCGCGCAGCCGGCACCTGGCCGCGTTCTGGGCGCTGCTGGACTGGAAGGCGGTGGGCGCGCGGATGCGTTGACCCGGGCGTCGGCCGGCGACATGCGCCGCCCGGCCCTCAGGCGTCCGTCGCCCCGAGCGCCCGCAGTACCGGCGCCACCTGCGCCTGCCGTCCCAGCGCCTCACCCGTGGCCCGCAGGCTCCGCGCCAGTTCGCCGGCATCGTCCGCGCGCAGCGTGGCGTGGCCGACCTTGCGGCCCTCGCGCGGCTGCTTGCCGTAGTCGTGCCAGTGGCCACCGGGCTGGCGCAGCACCGCGTCGGCCTCCGGCATCGAGCCGATCCAGTTGAGCATGCAGGCGTGGCCCAGCGCGCGGGTCTCGCCCAGCGGCCATCCGAGCACGGCGCGCAGGTGGTTCTGGAACTGCGAGGTTTCCGCGCCCTCGATCGTCCAGTGCCCCGAGTTGTGCACCCGCGGCGCCATCTCGTTGGCCAGCAGCACGCCGTCGCGGCAGAACAGCTCCAGCGCGAACACGCCAACGTAGTCCAGGCGCTCGGCCAGCGCGCGCGCATACGCGTGCGCCTGCGCGGCGAGCGCGGGTTCGCAGGCCGCCGGGGCCAGGCTCGCGGACAGCACGCCGTCGACGTGCCAGTTCTCGGTGAGCGGCCAGGTGCGGAACTCGCCATCGCGACCGCGCACGGCGACCACGCTCAGCTCACGCTCGAACGGCACGAACGCCTCGAGGATCAGGCCCACCGTCTGCGCCTGCGCGCCCAGAGCCTGCCAGGCCGCCTCGACATCGGCCAGCGAGCGGATCCGGAACTGGCCCTTGCCGTCGTAGCCCAGCCGTCGCGTCTTGAGGATGCCCGGAACTCCAACCTGCGCGACCGCCGCATCGAGTCCTTCGCGCGTCTCGACCGGCATGAAATCGGGCACCGGGATGTCGAGTTCGCGGAACAGGGACTTTTCCACCAGCCGGTCCTGCGCCGACGCCAGCGCGCGCGGCCCTGGATGCACGTGCACCCGCTGCGCCAGCCATTCGGCGCTGGCGGCGGGCACGTTCTCGAAATCGAAGGTCGCCACGTCGATGCGCGAGGCGAATCCGGCCAGCGCGGCCTCGTCGCGATAGTCGCCCACCACCAGCGGCGCGCACTGCCCGGCGCAGGCATCGGCGACGGTATCCATCACCAGGAAGCGCAGGCCCAGCGGCGCGCCCGCCAGCGCCAGCATGCGCGCGAGCTGTCCGCCGCCGAGGATGCCGACCGTCGTCATCGGCCGCTCACCGGCGCGGGTCGTCGGCGCCGGTGACCTCGTCGGTCTGGCGCTGGCGGAAGTCGGCCAGGGCGGACGCGACCTCCGGCTGCCCGTGCGCGAGCATCGCGGCGGCGAACAGCGCGGCATTGGCGGCACCGGCCTGGCCGATCGCGAACGTCGCCACCGGCACGCCGGCGGGCATCTGCACGATCGACAGCAGCGAATCGAGCCCGTTCAGCGCGCGGCTCTGCACCGGCACGCCGAGCACCGGCACCGCGGTCTTCGCCGCGAGCATGCCCGGCAGGTGCGCGGCGCCGCCGGCGCCCGCGATGATCGCGCGCAGGCCGCGCGCCTGCGCCGTGGCGGCGTAATCGAACAGCACGTCGGGGGTACGGTGCGCGGACACCACGCGCACTTCATGGGCGACGCCCAGCGCCTCGAGCTTCTGCACGGCGTGCTGCATGGTCTCCCAGTCGGAGCGCGAACCCATCACCACCCCGACCAGGGGGCTTGCAGGAGAAGCGGACATTCGGTGTCCCCGGACCTAAAGACGTATTCTAGCGGTTCATCCGATCGCCTTCCCGCCATGGACCGCAAGCTGCTCGACCTCCTCGTCTGCCCCGTCAGCCGGCAACCGCTGGCCCTGCTCGACCCGGCCGGCCTGGCCGCGATCAACGCCGCGGCGGCCGACGGCGCCCTGCGTCGCGCCGACGACTCCGCGCAGTCCACGCCGCTGCGCGAAGCGCTGGTGACGCACGATCGCAAGCTGGTCTACCGCATCGACGACGGCATCCCGGTGCTGCTGGCCGAGGAAGCGATCCCCACCGGGCAGGTCGCGGATTTCCCGAAGGCCGACAGGTCGCACGCCTGACGCCGGCCTGGCATTGCCCCGCTGGCGACGTGCGATCGCGCAGCCGTCGCCACGCCGGGCCCGCGCCCGGGCCTTCCCATTCCAGCCGTGCGGAGCGCCATGATCGCCACTGACCTTTCCGAACCCGACAGCATCGAGGTGGACGTCGCCCGCGCGCTGTCCGAGGACCTGGGCGGCGGCGACGTCACCGCCGCGCTGCTGCCCGATGCGCCCGACCAGGCCTACCTGCTGTGCAAGGAGGACGCGGTGGTCTGCGGAGGACCCTGGTTCGACGCCTGCCACCGCGCGCTCGATCCTGGCGTGCGCATCGACTGGCGCGTCGCCGAGGGCGACCGCGTCGCCGCCGGCACCGTCCTGGCCGTCCTGCACGGCCGGGCGCGCGCCCTGGTCAGCGCCGAACGCGCCTCGCTCAACTTCATGCAGACGCTGTGCGGCACCGCCACCGCCACCGCGGCCTACGTGGCCGCCGTGCACGGGACCGGCACGCGCATCCTCGACACCCGCAAGACCCTGCCCGGCCTGCGCGCGGCGCAGAAGTACGCGGTGCGCACCGGCGGCGGGGACAACCACCGCATGGGCCTGTACGACGCGGTGATGCTCAAGGAAAACCACGTCCGCGCGTTCGGCTCCGTCGCCGCGGCGATCGCCGCCGCACGCGCCGCGCAGCCCGCCCTGCCACTGATCGTCGAGGTGGAAACGCTCGACCAGCTGCGCGAAGCGCTCGTCGCCGGCTGCGACCGCATCCTGATCGACGACTTCGATGCCGCGACCCGCCGCGAGGCCGTACGGATCGCCCATGGCGCCCCCCACGACGGGAGGATCCCGCTGGAGGTGTCCGGCGGCGTCGACCTGGACGGCGTGCGCGCGATCGCGCTCGACGGCGTGGACTGCATCTCGATCGGAGGGCTGACCAAGCATCTGCACGCGATCGACCTGTCGCTCAAGCTCGGCCCGCCGCCCGCCTGACCCGGCGGCGGATTCCGTACCCGCGCCGCGACCGCGCCCGCGCACGGCGCCGATTGCCAGCGACCTGCCACACCCGCCTGCGGGTCGACGATTGCAATCGGTCCGACGCGGCGCCACATTGCCGCCATGCCCGACTTCCCTGCCCTGATCGCGCTGATGATTGCCGGTGCCGCCGGCTATGCGTGGTGGAACTCAGCCCGCGCCGCGGCCGAACGTGCCGCGATCGGCGGCCGCGGCGCCTGCCAGGCGGCCGGGGTGATCTGGCTGGACCAGAGCGTGCACGCCAACGGCCTCCGCCTGCGCCGGCACGCGAACGGGCGGCTCGGGCTGGAGCGCAGCTTCCGCTTCGAGTACTCGGAAGACGGCGAGCAACGCCACGTCGGGCGCCTGGTGCTGCACGGCGACGAGCTGGTCGGCTTCAGCGGACCCGCGCGGGCGACACAGGTGGTCGCGCTGCACTGACACGCGCGGCGGCGCGGGCGAACCCGTTGCGCCTGGATGCCCGCCGGACCCGGCAGGCAGGTGCCACCGCTACTTGATCACCCGCAGGTGCGCGCCGCGCCTGGGCACGTCCTCGCCCGGCGTATCGTCCGGGGGCGTGG
Organism: Pseudomonadota bacterium; assembly: GCA_023395465.1. Classification (GTDB taxonomy): domain Bacteria; phylum Pseudomonadota; class Gammaproteobacteria; order Xanthomonadales; family Xanthomonadaceae; genus Luteimonas. The sequence goes on along the minus strand of JAEWZE010000104.1, from coordinate 11,725 downwards.
GTTCGTCGTCGGGCGGCGCGGTGTTGCCGGTGTCCTCCGGCAGGGCCATGCCCTGCCCGGTCTCGCGCGCATAGATCGCCAGCACGGCGCTCACCGGCACCACGACCGGATGGCTGACGCCGCCGAAACGCGCGGTGAAACGCACCGCTTCGTTGTCGAGCTCGAGCTTGGCCACGGCGCGGTCGGCGATGTTGAGCACCACCCGGCCTTCCTTGACGGTATGCGGCGGTACGCGCACGCCCGGCAGCTGCGCGTCGACCAGGATGTGCGGGGTCATGCCGTTGTCGGCGATCCACTCGTACAGCGCCCGCAACAGGTACGGGCGATGGCTGGTCATGGTAGCGGGAGAGTCGGACATCGAGGGGATCCGGATCGGGGCCCGGGGCGTGCGGCAAGGCCGCGCTCCAGCCCTGCCTCCGTCAGTCGGGCAGTTCGCGCAGGTGCTTTTCCTGCGGAGTGAGGCTGCGCGCGAAACCCGGGTTGCGGAAGATGCGGTTGCCGTAGTCCTCGATCACCTTGCCGTCCTTGGGCAGCGGCACGTCAAGCGCCGGCAGGCGCCAGATGATCGGCGCCATCGCGCAGTCGGCCAGGCTCATCTCGGGGTTGAGGAAGAACTTGCTGGCCTTGAACAGCGGGATCGAGGCGGTGAGCAGTTCCTTCAGCCGCTTGCGCCCCGCCTCGGCCTGCTGCCGGCCACCGAACTGGATCGCCTGCACCTGCGGCACCCAGTCATGCTCCAGGCGCAGCATCGCCAGGCGCAGGCGCGCGCGCGAGAGCGGATCGACCGGCATCAGCGGTGGATGCGGATAGCGCTCGTCGAGGTATTCGCTGACCACGCTGGCCGCGTACAGCACCTGGTCGCGCTCGACCAGGGTCGGCACCGAGTGGTAGGGATTGAGGTCGATCAGGTCGGGCGGCGGGTTCTGCGCGTCGACGGGGATCAGGTCGTAGGTGACGCCCTTGGCGGCCAGGACCAGCCGCACCCGATGGCACAGCACATCGTCGACGGACGAAAACAGGGTCATTGCATTGCGCATACGTGGACTCGCTGCCATCAACGGCTTCTCCCGCGGCCGGAATCCGCCGGTCGCATGGTGCCGCCTGCCCGTCGCAGGGGGTCACCCGGTCTTCGCCCCGCACGATGCCAGGCCGCCGCGATCCGCCACTGCCGGACCGCGCCGCCCGCGCCGCATCGCCGGATTAGTGCACGTCCCTCCAGTACTCGTTCTTCATCAGCCAGGCCAGCAGCGTGAGGAACGACAGGAACAGGATCACCCACACGCCCAGCCCCTGGCGCTTGAGCGCGGCCGGCTCGCCGGCGTACTCGAGGAAGGCGGTGAGGTCGCGCACGGTCTGGTCGAACTCGGCCGCACTCTGGGTGCCCGGCGAGGAGATTTCCAGCCGCTCGACCATCGGGTCGCCACCGCCCTCCGCCTGCTCGGCATAGACGGCGTGCTGCAGGCCCTGCTGCTTCCAGAACGGATTGGGCATGGAGGCGTTGGGGAACAAGGTGTTGTTCCAGCCAAGCGGGCGCGTTTCGTCCAGGTAGAACGACTTCATGTAGGTGTAGACCCAGTCGCTGCCGCGCACCCGGCTCACCAGGCTCAGGTCCGGCGGGACCTGCCCGAACCAGCTGCTCGCCTGTTCGGCCGGCATCGCCGAGACGATGTGTTCGCCGAACTTGGCGCCGGTGAGGTTGAGGTTGGACATCACCTCCTCCTCGCTCAGGCCCAGGTCCTCGGCCATGCGCGAGTAGCGCAGGTACTTGAGCGAGTGGCAGCCCGCGCAGTAGTTCATGAACAGCTGCGAGCCGCGCTGCAGCGACGCACGGTCGCTCAGGTCGGTGCCCGCGTGCTGGAGGTCGCCGCCCCCCGCGGCCAGCGCGGAGAACGACAGCAGCATCGCGCCGGCGAACGCCGCAACGCGGGTGATGAAGGTCTTAGTCATGCGTCGTCACCCGATCCGGCACCGGCTTGGTCTTGTCCCAACTCGTCCACAGCGGCATGGTCAGGAAGAACAGGAAGTAGAAGGCGGTCAGGAACCGGCCGACGATGGTCTCGACCGGATCCGTACCCGGGCCGGCGCCGATCTTGCCCAGCCAGATGAAGCTGATCGCGAACAGGCCCAGCAGCACCTTCGACAGCAGCCCGCGGTAGCGGTAGGACTTGACCTTGGCGCGGTCGAGCCACGGCACCGCGAAGAGGATGGCGATCGCGCCGAACATCACCAGCACGCCCGACAGCTTGTGCGGCACCACGCGCAGCATCGCGTAGTACGGGGTGTAGTACCACACCGGCTTGATGTGCGCGGGCGTCACCAGGCGGTTGGCCTCGGTGAAGTTGTCGTGCTCGAGGAACCAGCCGCCGAACGCCGGGGCGAAGAAGATGATGAAGGCCGCCACGATCAGGAAGAAGCAGACGTAGAAGCTGTCCTTGACCGTGTAGTAGGGGTGGAACGGGATGCCGTCGGCCGGGGCGAGCTTGGACCAGCGGTTGCCCTTCGGCCCCTTCTTGATCTCCACGCCGTCGGGGTTGTTCGACCCGACCTCGTGCAGCGCGCCCAGGTGCAGCACCACCAGCAGCAGCAGCACCAGCGGCAGCGCGATGACGTGCAGGGCGAAGAAGCGGTTGAGGGTGGCATCGGAAGGCAGGTAGTCGCCCATGATCCACTCGGTCAGGCCGTTGCCGATCACCGGGATCGCGCCGAACAGCGAGATGATCACCTTGGCGCCCCAGAACGACATCTGGCCCCAGGGCAGCACGTAGCCCAGGAAGGCTTCGGCCATCAGCACCAGGTAGATCAGCATGCCCAGGATCCACACCAGCTCGCGCGGCTTCTGGTACGAGCCGTACATCAGGCCGCGGAACATGTGGATGTAGACCACGATGAAGAACAGCGAGGCGCCGGTGCTGTGCATGTACCGGATCAGCCAGCCCCACTCCACGTCGCGCATGATGTACTCGACCGAGGAGAAGGCTTCCGCCGCGCTCGGTTTGAAGTGCATCGTCAGGAAGATGCCGGTCAGGATCTGGTTGACCAGCACCACGATCGACAGGACGCCGAAGATGTACCAGATGTTGAAGTTCTTCGGAGCGTAGTACTCCGACATGTGCTTGCGGTAGAACGGCGAGAAGCCCGGCGCACGCAGGGTGAACCAGTCCAGCAGGCCATTGGTGGTGCGTTGGATCATGTTGGCCATGTCATGCCGCTCCCGGATCGACGCCGACGACGATGGTGTTGTCGTCCGCGAAATGGTGCGGCGGCACCACGAGGTTGGTCGGCGCAGGCACGCCCTGGTAGACGCGGCCGGCCATGTCGAACTTCGACTTGTGGCAGGGGCAGAAATAGCCGCCCTTCCACTCCGGGTCGAACGGGGCCGGACGGATCTCGGCCACCATCTCCGGCGAGCAGCCCAGGTGCGTGCACAGGCCCACCAGCACGGAGATCTCCGGCTTGAACGAGCGCAGCTGCGGGCTTTCCTGCTGGATGTAGCCCGGCTGCTGGTCGGCGTTCTCCGAATTCGGATCGCGCAGCTCGCCATCGAGCGTCGGCAGCGCCGCCAGGATCGCGCTGGAGCGCCTGACGATCCAGATTGGCTGGCCGCGCCACTCCACGATCAGGCGCTGGCCGTCCTGCAGGGCGCTGATGTCCACCGTCACCGGCGCGCCGGCGAGCTGGGCGCGGGCACTGGGGTTCCAGGACTTGATGAACGGCACGGCCGCGAAACCGGCCCCTACCGCGCCGACCGCCGCCGTGGTGGCGGTCAGGAATCTGCGCCGGCCCTGGTGGTCGGGTGCCCCGTCTTCGGGGTCGAATACCGCTTCGTTGGCCATCCGGCTCTCCGCGAAACTGCTTAGGTAGCTGATTTCTGAATATGGCTGCCGCGTGCGCCCCGTCCTCGGAGGCGGACGCGCAAAGAACGCCGAAGTGTAGCGGAACGCTGAATGCGGCGACAACGCCTGCCCGTCCGTGACCACTGCTTTCCCTTGCCGATCAGCCGTTTGCCGGGGTTCGCCGTAAGCGTCGCGACACGCCCGCGACACCTGCGTGGTGGCACTGCGCGCGGGCTTGCCGGGCGGGGCGCGGTAAAGGCGCCGATCTTTCGCGCACGCAGTCAGTCCCATGGTGCGGGTGCGGTTCAGGGGCCGGGGCGCTGCGCCTGATCGCGGCCGCGTACTTCTGTCGTCCAGCGATCGCCCGTGCGACGCATGACTGCCCGCGTGCACAGGGCGCGCAGCCCCGGGCATGGCAGTGGCGCAGCGCGTTCGATCCGGGAGCCGCAAACTCGCGGAGGGTGACCCGTCGGCCGCACGGATCCGTGGACATGCCCGCCGTCGGCGACAGGACGCCGCGATGCGCTTACCGGGCGGCGACGTGCCCGCGGTAGCGTTCGGCCAGCTGCGCGACACGCACGACGTAGCGCTGGGTCTCGCTGTAGGGCGGGACGCCCTTGTGCCGGTCGACCGCGCCTTCGCCGGCGTTGTAGCCGGCCGCGGCCAGGGTCAGGTCGCCGTTGAAGCGCTTGAGCAGCCAGGCCAGGTACTCGACCCCGCCACGGATGTTCTGGCCCGGGTCGTAGGCATTGGTGACGCCGAAGCGGCGCGCGGTGGCCGGCATCAGCTGCATCAGCCCCTGCGCCCCGGCGCGCGAGAGCGCATTGGGATTGAAGGCCGATTCGGCATGCATGATCGCGCGCACGATCGCCTCCTCGACGCCGAATTCGGCGGCCGCCGACCGCACCTCGGAGGCGAAGGCCGAGGTGTTCAGGCGCACGTTGCCGAAGTTCACGCCCGGCAGCGGAGCGCAGGCGTAGCAGGTCTCGAAGAAGCTGTAGTTGATCGTGCGCACCGCGCTGGCGCCCGCGCCGCGGGGGCGCTGGCTGGTGTAGTGGCGCACGCCGTCCTTGACGTAGGAATACACCTGGCCCTGCTGCAGCCGGCGCGTGGACTGCGCCGGCGCCGTCGAAGCGACCGCGACCGGGCGCGCCGCCGCGGCAGGCGCCGCGCCGCTCCCGCCCATGAAACTGGCCGGCGGGTTGTTGTGGATCGTCGCGGGCGAGCCGGCCACGCGGCTGGCCGGGGACGCGCTGCCCGCGCCGGGCGCTGCGGCAGGCCGGGCCGCGGGTCGCGACGGCGCGCTGCGGTAGTTGCTCACCGCCACGCAGGCCGCGCCCTTGACCCGCTTGCTGACATAGCTGCGGGTCCCGTCGCTGGTGTCGCAGCGGTAGATGGTGCCCGCCCACGCCGAAGAGGCCAGCGCCAACAGCGCCAGCCCGACGATCGCGATCAGTCCCCGCCCCCCTTTCATCCGCGCAGTGTCCACTCTTGCCGCCCGTCTGCCAAGCCCTTGATTGTTAAACGGCGCACGGTTTGGAAAGCGGACGCGGCAAACGGCATGGCCCGCGAGCGCCTACACTGTCGCGCCCCTGGTGTCGCTGCCCATCAGCGCGCCCGGACGCCGCGACCGGCCTGCCCCGGCAGACCGATCCGCCGCGACGTCCCGGACGGCCAGGCCGCCGCCCACTCCCACCGCCATCCGGCCCGGAATCACCGCCGCGCCCCCGGAAACGCCATGATCGAACTGCCCGTCCTCGCGGATACCACCGACGCCCTCCCCGCAGCCGCGCCCGGCGCCGCGCGCGGCAAGCTCTTCAACCAGACCCACGGCTGCCAGATGAAGGAGTACGACTCGGCGCGCATGGCCGACGTGCTGGCCGCCAGCGACGGCCTGGAGCTGACCACCAACGTCGAGGAAGCCGACGTGGTGCTGGTCAATACGTGCTCGATCCGCGAGAAGGCGCAGGAGAAGGTGTTCAGCCAGCTCGGCCGCTGGCGCGTGCTCAAGGAAAGCCGGCTCAAGGCCGGCGGCCGCGACGTGATCATCGGCGTCGGCGGCTGCGTGGCCTCGCAGGAGGGCGAGGCGATCGTCAAGCGCGCCCCCTACGTCGACCTGGTGTTCGGACCGCAGACCCTGCACCGGCTGCCCGAGCTGATCCGCGCCCGCCGCGAACTCAGGCGGCCGCAGGTGGACATCAGCTTCCCCGAGATCGAGAAGTTCGACCGCCTGCCCGAGCCGCGCGCCGAAGGCCCGAGCGCCTTCGTCTCGATCATGGAGGGCTGCTCGAAGTACTGCAGCTTCTGCGTGGTTCCGTACACGCGCGGCACCGAGATCAGCCGTCCGTTCGAGGACGTGCTGGTGGAAGTCGTGCAACTGGCCGGCCAGGGCGTGCGCGAGGTCAACCTGCTCGGCCAGAACGTCAACGCCTACCGCGGCGCGATGGAGGGCAGCGACGAGCTGGCCGACCTGGGCCTGCTGATCCGCACCATCGCGCAGATCGACGGCATCGACCGCATCCGCTTCACCACCTCGCACCCGCTCGAGTTCAGCGATTCCCTGGTGGAGGCCTACCGCGACGTGCCGCAGCTGGCCAACTACCTGCACCTGCCGGTGCAGTCGGGCAGCGACCGCATCCTGGCGGCGATGAAGCGCGGCTACACCGCGCTGGAGTTCAAGCAGAAGCTGCGCCGGCTGCGCGAGGTGCGCCCGGACATCTCCATCAGCTCGGATTTCATCGTCGGCTTTCCCGGCGAGACCGACGCCGATTTCGAGAAGACGATGAAGCTGATCGAGGACGTCGGCTTCGACCAGTCGTTCTCGTTCATCTACTCGCGCCGCCCGGGCACGCCGGCGGCCGACCTGCCGGACGATGTCTCCGACCAGGTCAAGCATGCGCGGCTGTCGCGGCTGCAGGCGGCGATCAACGCCAATGCCGCCCGCATCTCGCAGGCGATGGTCGGCAGCGTGCAGCGCGTGCTGGTGGAAGGGCCCTCGCGCCGCAGCGCCGAGGAACTGACCGGCAAGACCGAGAACATGCGCTCGGTGAACTTCCCGGCGCCGCCGCGGCTGGTCGGCCGGTTCGTGGATGTCGTGATCACGGCCGCGATGAGCAATTCGCTGCGCGGGCGCGTGGCCGGCAGCGCGGACGAGGTCTAGCCGCAACGCCGCCTGCGCAACAGGCAGTCCGCGCAGAGGCCGCACAGGGAGACCGCACAGGCCGGTTGGCCGGATGCCCTGCCGCGCGCGACGGACGATCCAGCGGACGAGCGCCGCTCAGGGCGGATCGAGCCGCCACAGGGTGCGGCCCTGGGCGCCGTCGAGCACCCACCAGCGGCGATCGGGCGACACCAGCACGGCCTGCTTCACGCCGGCGCCCGCAGGCAGCCCAACGCTTGCAAGCCGGGCCGCCAGATCGTCCGGGTCCGGGCGCAGCGGCTGCAGCGATGCGCGGCCCAGCGGCGCGCCGCGATCGGAGTGCGCGTCGGTGACGTTGGCTGGCAGGCGCTCGATACGTTCCTCCACCACCGCGCACTGCCGGTCGAGCCAGACCTGTCGTCGCAGCATGCCGACGCCGTCCGAATGCGAGTAGGCGGCCACCACGGCGCCTGCGTCGTCCACCGCGAGCAGGCGGTCGGCTTCCACGCCTTGCGCGCTGCACACCCGGGTGCCATCGCGCCACAGCTGCGGCACATCGGCGATGACCCAGAGCGCGTCGTCGGGGGAGAAGCCGAGGTCGGACACCCAGCTGCCGACCGGCAGGCGCGTCTGGCCGGCATCGCGGTCGAGCGCACGCAGGCGCACCTCCTCACCGGCCGCCCACGCCAGCGTCGGCTGCGCGGGATGGAACGCGACCGCGCCCGCCCCCTGCAGCGGTCGCGGATCGACGAGCTGCGCGCCGGCCTGCTGTCCACCGGCCGGCTGCGTGCCGGCATGCTGGACAGGCACCCCGGCGGGGCCGGACTGCGGCACCGCGCGCTCGCCATTGCCCGAGGCCGTGCAGGCGGCGAGCGCTGCCGCCAGCACGCAGCCGGCGACGACGTGCAGGCACGATGCGTGGGCATCGGCTCGATGCGGAAGGAAGTGCGTCATGCGGCGCGAGTGTGGCAGATCGCGTGGGGACTCACGGCTGCTGGCCGATCCCCATGCGGTCCCAGACGCCTTCCAGCCCATCGCGACCGTGCACGCCGATGAAGTCGCCGGCGTCGCTGGCGCCGAAACCGGGGTGGTATTCGACATGCGGGCGGTCGGGATTGCGCCAGCGCCCGCCCCAGGTCAGGCCCTGGCTTTCGGCGATCTCGCCGTAGCGCGTCCAGTTGCCGTCGTCCGGCCAGGACGGCTGTCCCTGCGGCGTACTGACGACCACGTCGGCGCCGAGTCCGTAGTTGTGCCACGAGTGACCGCCGCGCGCGCCGGTCACCCGGTCTCCCGGCACCGTACGGCCCTGCGCGTACAGCGCGTCCTGCTGGGCCACGGTCCGGTAGACCAGGTCCATCTGCATCGCGAGCCCTTCCTGGCGGGTGCGCACCAGGGTGTCCTTCACCCGGTCGGCGAAGTCCCGGTTGACGTTGGCATCGTCCAGCCGGCCGCGACGGTCGGCCAGATGCAGGTCGAGCAGGGTCGCCAGCTCGCCGTCGACGGTCTCGCGCAGCTGCACGCGCGCACCCAGGTCGGTGTAGACGTTGCGCGTGCCGGTTTCGCCTTCCAGCTGCACCACGCCATCGTTGGTGATCGTGCCGGCGGTCCGGCCGTCGGCGTCGATCAGGGCGCCGTGGTCGATCGAGAAGGTCTGTCCGGCGATGGTCAGGGTGCCCGCGTCGGGCGACACCAGAGTGTGTGCGCGCGCCGGATCCACGCCCAGCGTCTGCGCGATGCGGCCCTCCACCCAGGCGGCCGTGGCGGCGTTGGGCGCGGCCATGAAATCGTCCAGCGCCTGGACCCGCTGCGCGTCGCTCAACACGTGGCAGTCGAGGTTCGCGGCCAGCCGGTCGAGCGCCTGCAGCGCCTGCGGATTGCTGGCCAGTTCCGTGCGGATCTCCTGTTCGCGCCGGCTGGCTGCGGTGTCGACCGGGCTCGCCAGCGCGTCCGAAATGGACAGGCTGCTACCGGTCGAGTCGATGCCATGGTCGCTGCCGGTGGTCATCGTGCGCCTCCCTGATCCCGAATGCCGCGCCCGCGATGGACGTCGCCGACAGCAGGCTAGCGGCGCGTGCCACGTCGCGGCAGCTGGGGCCGACCCCAGTTGCCGATGCGCAACGACGGGCAACGCGACGCGCGCACGGCGCCGGATGCGCGCTCCCGGCGCCAACGCTTCAGTCCAGCCGCTTGCGGAAGCGCAGGATCGCCAGCGTCATCGTGGCCGCGGTGAACGCCAGCAGCGCCAGCACGCCAGGCCAGAGCTCCTGCAGGCTGGCGCCGCGCAGCATGATCCCTCGCACCAGGCGCAGGAAATGGGTCATGGGCAGCAGTTCCGCGCCCCACTGCACCACGTCCGGCATGCCCGCGAACGGGAACATGAAGCCGGAGATCAGGATCGACGGCAGGAACACGAACATGGTGATCTGGATCGCCTGGAACTGCGTGCCGGCGCGGGTGGAGATCAGCAGTCCCATCGCGAGGTTGGCCAGGATCAGCAGCAGCGAAGCGACATAGACGTCCAGCAGGCTGCCGCGCAACGGCACGTCGAACATCCAGATGCCCAGCGCCAGGATCAGCGTGGTCTGCACCAGCCCGATGACCGCGTACGGCAGCACCTTGCCGATCATCAGCCCGGCGCGGGTCAGGGGCGTGGCGATCAGCAGTTCCATGTTGCCGCGTTCGCGCTCGCGTACCACCGCCATGGCGGTGAACATGGTCATCGTCATGGTCAGGATGATGCCGATCAGGCCGGGCACGATGCTCACCGCCGAGCGCCGCTCGGGGTTGTAGAAGCTCACCACCTCGATCTGCGCAGGCAGGGCCTGCGCACGACGGCCGTTCACCCGCTCCAGCGGCAGCTGCGCCAGCTGCACGGCCGCGGCCTGCACGACGGTGTCGGTGCCGTCGACCATCACCTGCACCGCGGGCCTGCCATCGGCCAGGCGCCGTTCGTAGTCCGGCGGCAGCACGATCGCCGCGCTGATGCGCCCCCGCCTCAGCTGGTCCATCGCCTGCGCCGGGCTGTCGCCGACGCCGGTGATCTCGATGATGCCTGTGGCGCGCATGTCCATCACCGCCGCGCGCGAGGTCGCGGTGTTGGCCTGGTCGACGATCATCGCGTCGAGGTTGCGCGGGTTGAAATTGATCGCGTAGCCGAACATCAGCAGGTCGATCACCGGGATCGCCACGATCAGCAGCATGCTGATGCGGTCGCGGCGGAGCTGGCGCAGCTCCTTGAGCACGACCGCCCACAGCCTGCGCCATGACTTCATGGCCCGGCTCCGTCTTCGGCGCGTCCGCGGGTGGCGGCGACGAACACGTCCTCGAGGTTGGCTTCCGACGGCAGCACTTCGGCTTCCAGCGCGGCTTCGTGCAGCGCGCGCGTCACCGCCTCGGCGCCGTCGTGGCCGGGCGCCGACAGCACCCGCAGGTTGTTGCCGATCTGGGCCACGCTCAACACCCCGGGCAAGCCGGACAGCAGGCGCTGGACGCGGCGGGGGTGGACGGCGCGCACCTCGACGCTGCGGCCACGCAGATCCGCTGCAAGCCGGCCTGGCGCGCCGTCGGCGACCAGCACGCCGCGGTCGAGGATGGCGATGCGGTGGCAGCGCTCGGCCTCGTCCATGTAGTGCGTGGACACCAGCAGGGTGGTGCCGGCATCGGCCAGCTCGAAGAGTTTCTCCCAGAAGTCGCGCCGCGATTCGGGATCGACCGCACTGGTGGGCTCGTCCAGGAACAGCAGTTCGGGCTTGTGGATCACCGCACCGGCCAAGGCCAGGCGCTGCTTCTGTCCGCCACTCAGGGTGCCGGCCAGCTGCCGGTGCCGGTCTTCGAAGTGGTACAGGGCCAGCAGTTCCTCGACGCGGGCACGCGCCTCGCTGCGCGGCAGGCCGTACACCGCGGCGAGAAACTCCAGGTTCTCGCGCACGGTGAGGTCCTCGAACAGCGAGAACTTCTGGGTCATGTAGCCGGTGCGCATGCGCAGTGCGTCGGCCTGCTCCGGGATCTTCAGGCCCAGGACTTCGATCTCGCCGCGGGTGGGCGTGAGCAGGCCGCAGAGCATGCGGATCGTGGTCGACTTGCCCGAGCCGTTGGGACCGAGGAAGCCGTAGACGTGGGCGCGCGGCACGGTCAGGTCGACATGGTCCACCGCGGTCAATGCGCCGAAGCACTTGACCATGCCGCGTGCGCGGATGGCGACGTCGCGATCCGCGTCGTCCGCGGTGGCGGCAGCCGTTCCGGCATGCATCACGGCTGGAATTCCACCCGCAGCGGCAGCCCTGCCGGCAGTTCGGCCACGCCCTCGCCTTCCAGTTCGACCTCGGCCAGGTAGCTCAGGCGCGCTGCATCCTTGCCGGTCAGCGCATAGTAGGGAGTGAAGGTGGGCTCGCTGCGGATCATGCGCACGCGGCCGCGATAGCTGCGCCCGCCGTCGGCGCCGAGATGGACTGTGGCGACATCGCCGACCCCGACCTGCATGCGCAGCGGCTCGGGCACGTACACGCGGGCGTAGGGCGCCTCGCCGACGAGCATCACCGCCACCGGCGCGCCGGGCGGCGGCTCGTCGCCCAGCCGGTACGGCAGGCTGTCGATGCGGCCGGCGCGCGGCGCCAGCACGTCGAGCTTGCCGGTGGTCACCGACTGCGCGCGCAGCTGCGCCTGCGCGGCGGCCAGCGCGGCCTCGGCCTGGGCGATCTGCTCGGGGCGGACGCCGCGCTCGAGTTCGGCCAGCGCCGCGCGGGCCGCCGCGACC
>JAEWZE010000024.1 GCA_023395465.1 Pseudomonadota bacterium | reverse complement strand
GCCGCGGACTGCGCGGCGGCATCGTCGATGGCCTCCACCGGTGGCGCAGCAGGCAGCGCGGCAGGCGACGCGGCAGGCGACGCGGCAGGCAGCGCCGCTGGTGCCGTTTCGGGGGCCGGAGCGGGCTGCGCGGGTACGGGCTCCGGTTCCGCCTGCGCCGGCGCGGCGCCCGGGAACGCGGCTGCCAGTTCCTCGATGCTGTAGCCGCTCCTGCGCTCGCCCGGGCCGGCCTTGCCGCGCTCGTCGCCGGCGGTTTCGGAGTCTGGTTTCTTGCGGCCGAACAGTCGGATCATCAGGCGGTATGCGGACCGTGCGGGGGTGGTCCAGGGGCCGGACATGCTACCACCGGGGGTGCGACGGCCCGTGACCGCAGGCCCTTGGCATCCTTGGCCGGATCGGGTTCCATCGGTGGCCTCGAAATCGCTTCGCCCGGAGTCCGCAATGCCGAAGTCCCGCGCCCGTCCGCTTGCCGTCGCGCTTGCGCTGGCCCTGTCGCTCCCGCTCGGCCAGGGCGCACTTGCGCAGGCGCCGGTGGCGGCACCGGTGCAGGCGACGGCGCCGGCCAGCGCCGCCGACGAGGCGCTGCGCGCGCTGTACGCACAGGAGTGGGCCTGGCGCCAGCAGGAGTTCGCGCGCGAGAAGATCGATGGCCGCTGGCAGGCGTCCGATCGCATGCCCTCGATCGCGCCGCAGGACTGGGAGCGTCGCGCCGGCTACTGGAAGCAGGTGCTCGAAGCGCTCGACGCGATCGCGCCCGATGCGCTGTCGCCGCAGGAGCGCATCAATGCCGCGGTGTTCCGCAGCATGGTCGAGGCCGACTACAACTCGGCCACCTGGCGCACCTGGGAGGCGCCGTTCAACAGCGATTCGTTCTTCTGGGGCTACCTGGTGCCGCGCCAGCCCTATGCGCGCGAGGCGGACTGGGAGCGGCTGTTCGGCCGGCTGCGCGGGCTGCCGGGGCATTTCGACCAGCACATCGCCAACATGCGGCAGGGCCTGGCGCGCGGCTGGAGCGTGCCGCGGGTGAGCATCGAGGGCCGCGACGACACCATCGAACCCTATACGCGCAACGACGCGTCCAATCCCTTCCTGGCCTCGATCGAGGCGATGCCGGCCTCGATCCCGGAACCGCGCCGCAGCCAGCTGCAGGCGCAGGGGCGCAAGCTGGTGCGCGAACAGGTGGTCCCCGCGTACGCGAAGCTGCTGTCCTTCATCCGCGAGGAGTACATGCCGCGCACGCGCACCACGATCGCGGCCAGCGACCTGCCCGACGGGCGCGCGTTCTATCGCAGCCAGGTCCGCGAGTACGTCACCCGCGACATGGAGCCGCGCGAGATCCACGAGATCGGCCTGCGCGAAGTGGCTCGGATCCAGGCGGAGATGCACGAGGTGATGGGGCGTGCGGGGTTCGAAGGCACGTTCGAGGAATTCCTGCAGTACCTGCGCACCGATCCACAGTTCTACGCGCGCACGCCGCGCGAGCTGCTGGCCACGGCGGCCCATATCGCCAAGAAGGTCGATGGCCAGCTCAAGTACGCCTTCAACACGCTGCCGCGCTACCGCTTCACCATCCTGCCGGTGCCCGACGACATCGCGCCGGTCTACACCTCCGGTCGCGGTGGCCTGGACGCCTGCCTGTTCAACACCTACGACCTGCCGTCGCGCCCGCTGTACAACCTGCCTGCGCTGGTGGTGCACGAATGCGCGCCGGGGCACAGCTTCCAGGCCGCCCTGGCGCTGGAGGCGCCGGCGCGTCCTGACTTCCGCCAGCAGACCTATTTCTCGGGTTACGGCGAAGGCTGGGGCCTGTACACCGAGTGGCTGGGCACGCAGATGGGCATCTACGAGACGCCCTACGAGGAGTTCGGCCGGCTGACCTTCGAGATGTGGCGCGCGGCGCGTCTGGTGATCGACACCGGCGTGCACGAGTACGGCTGGAGCCGGCAGCAGGCGATCGACTACCTCGCGGGACACACCGCGCTGGCCCGCCACGACGTCGCCACCGAGGTCGACCGCTACATCTCCTGGCCGGGACAGGCGCTGGCCTACTACCTGGGCTATCGCACGATCCTGGACCTGCGCGCGGAGGCCGAGCGCGAACTCGGCGCGCGCTTCGACCAGCGTGCCTTCCACGACACCATCCTCAACCTGGGGTCGGTGCCGCTGCCGGTACTGGAGGACGAAGTGCGCGGCTTCATCGCCGTGCAGAAGGCGGCGCCCGCGCCATGACCCGCGCCCCCGGCAGCGTGCGCATCATCGGCGGCCGCTGGCGCGGCACGCGCCTGCCGGTGGCGGATGCGGCCGGGTTGCGGCCAACATCGGACCGCACCCGCGAAACCCTGTTCAACTGGCTGCATCCGGCGCTGCCGGGCGCGCGCGTGCTCGATCTGTTCGCCGGCAGCGGTGCGCTCGGGCTGGAGGCGATCTCGCGCGGGGCGCGCGAAGCGCTGCTGGTGGAGCGCGACGGGCGCCAGTGCGAATCGCTGCGCGCGGTGGCCGGCCGGCTCGAGGGCGGGCAGGCGGCGACGATCGTGCAGGCCGATGCGCCGGCCTTCCTGCGCGCGCCGCTGCATGGGTGTTTCGACGTGGTGTTCGTGGATCCGCCGTTCGCCGCCGGGCTGTGGGAGTCGGTGCTGCCGCAGCTGGGTCCATGGCTGGCCGACGAGGCCTGGCTGTATGTCGAAGCGCCGCTGCAGCGCAACATCGAGCCCGGCGCGGACTGGCGGCTGCATCGCGAGGGCACCACCCGGGAAACGCGGCACGCGCTGTACCGGCGCGGCTGAAACGGCGGCGGGCCGCGCTGCTACACTGGCCGCGATCCCGGACACCGACTGCGAACCGAAACGATCATGAGCCCGGCCCGCACCCGCACCGCGGTCTATCCCGGTACCTTCGACCCGATCACCAACGGGCACATCGACCTCGTCGATCGCGCCGCGCCGCTGTGCGAGCGCCTGGTGGTCGGCGTGGCCGCCAGCCCGTCGAAGCGGCCGACCCTGTCGCTGGAGCTGCGCGTGCAGCTGGCGCGCCAGGCCCTGGCGCACCATTCCAACGTGGAGGTGCAGGGGTTCGACTGCCTGCTGGCGCACTTCGTGCGCCAGGTGGGCGGCGGCATCCTGCTGCGCGGCCTGCGCGCGGTGTCCGACTTCGAATACGAATTCCAGATGGCGAGCATGAACCGCCATCTCATCCCCGAGGTGGAGACGCTGTTCCTCACCCCGGCGGAGCAGCACGGCTTCATTTCCTCGTCGCTGGTGCGCGAGATCTCGCGCCTGGGCGGCGACGTTTCCGGCTTCGTGCCGGCGGCGGTGGCCGAGGCCCTGCAGGCCGAATGGCGGCGCGAAGCCGAATGATGACCGTCATCCCCACACCACACCCGGAGTCTTCGAGATGAAACTGTTGAACAGCCTGGCGCTGGCCGCCTGCCTGGTGCTGCCGCTCGCCGCATGCAAGAAGGAAGAGGCCGCGCCGGTCGAGCGCGCGCCCGTCGCCGTGCCGACCACCGACGACAAGGCCGCGTGGCAGGAGTACCTGAACGACCAGGTGCCGCGCCACATGGAGGGCATCACCGCCCAGCCCTACGTCTACCGCGTGCCGGCCAACGACAACCCCAACGATCCCGAGGAGTACAACCGCCTCCTCGACAAGGCGCGCATGGACGTGGCGCGCGGCATCGTCAAGGGCAACATCCTGACCTACGCCGGCCTCGATCCGACCAAGACCGCCGACCTGGTGGTCTCCGCGTTCGAGACGGTGACCCCGAACACGATGAAGGGCGTGCGCGTGGTCTACATCGGCGACGAGGCCAACAACGCCCGCGTGCGTGCCGCCGTCGAGCCGGCCGGCGTGGAATACGTGTTCGTCCAGGCCAAGTAGGCCACCGCCCGCGCCGGCACGGCGCGGCTGCAACGCCGCCTCTTCCAGCCGGGAGAGGCGGTCCCGCTGCGGGTCCGCGCCCGCGGGCGGGAATCGCGAACAGGTCGCCGGGGCCGCGCGACGGCGTCCCACGCTTGGAACGGGCCGGTCCCGGCGCAGGGCTTACAATGCGCGCATGGCCCTGAAGATCAACGAGCTCTGCGTCAACTGCGACGTCTGCGAGCCGGCCTGCCCGAACAGCGCGATCACCCAGGGCGAAACCGTCTACGTGATCGACCCGGCGCTGTGCACCGAATGCGTCGGGCATTTCGACGAACCGCAGTGCGTCATGGTCTGCCCGGTCGAGTGCATCGACCCCGATCCCGAGCATCCCGAGAGCGAGCCGCAGCTGCTGGCGAAGCTGCTGCGCCTGCAGGGCGACCACCCCGACACCACACCGCCGGAGGCGAATCCGTGACCAAGCTGCTGCGCACCGTCCTGTTGCTGGTCCTGCTGGCCGGCCCGTCCGCGCTGGCGGCCGAGACCCGGCCGGAACATCCGCCGGGCGCGGCCATCGCCTCGGCGCATGCGCTGGCCACCGACGCGGGATTCGAGACCCTGCGCGCGGGCGGCAATGCCTTCGATGCGGCGGTCGCGGTTTCGGCCGTGCTCTCGGTGGTCGAGCCGATCTCCTCGGGCCTGGGCGGTGGCGGCTTCTTCCTGCTGCACGAGGCGGCGAGCGGCCGCGACGTGTTCATCGACGCGCGCGAGACCGCACCAGCGTCGGCCACGCAGGCGCGTTACCTGAAGGCCGATGGCTCGTTCGATCGCGACCGCGCGGTCAATGGCCCCTGGTCGGCCGGCATCCCGGGCCTGCCGGCGGCGTTCGTGCACGTGGCCGGCAAGTACGGACAGCTGCCGCTGTCGACCTCGCTGGCGCCGGCGATCCGCATCGCGCGCGAAGGCTTTCCCGTGTACGCGCGCCTGGCCCGCGGCTACCAGCAGCGGCGCGAGGTGATGGAGCGCTACCCCGGCACGCGCGCGGTGTTCCTGGCCGGTGGCGTCGCGCCGGAGGAAGGCGCGCTGTTCCGACAGCCCGACCTGGCGCGCACCCTGGAGCTGCTGGCCGAGCAGGGTTTCGACGGCTTCTATCGCGGCGAGGTGGGCGAGAAGCTCGTGGCCGGGGTCAACGCCGAGGGCGGGCAGTGGACCGCGGAGGAGCTGGCCGCCTACACGGTGAAGGAGCGCGAGCCGATCCGTTTCCGCTACCGCGACTGGGACATCACCACCGCGCCGCCGCCGTCCTCGGGCGGAATCGCGCTGGCGCAGATGCTGCAGATCCTGGAGGGCTGGGACCTGGACGCGCTGGACGAGGCGTCGCGCACGCACCTGGTGGTGGAGTCGATGCGGCGCGCGTTCCGCGACCGCACCTTCTACCTTGGCGATCCGGATTTCGTGCAGGTGCCGCAGCGCCTGCTGACCAGCGCCGACTACGCCGCCGGCCTGCGCGCAACGATCAATCCGGCCAGGGCCACACCCAGCGACATGCTCTCGGGCGAGCAGACGCCGCTGGAGGACGAGGAGACCACGCACTTCTCGATCATCGACGCCGAAGGCAACCGCGTCGCCGTCACGCAGACGGTGAACCTGCTGTTCGGATCGGGCCTGGTTCCGCCGGGCACCGGGGTGCTGCTCAACAACGAGATGGACGATTTCGCGCTCAAGCCCGGCACGCCCAACGCGTTCGGGGTCATGGGTTACGACGCCAACGCGCCTGTGCCCGGCAAGCGCATGCTCAGCTCGATGACGCCGACCTTCATGCAGTCGGGCGAGCGCATCGTCGCGCTGGGCACTCCGGGCGGCAGCCGCATCATCACCATGGTGCTGCTGGGCATCCTCGGCTACGACGCCGGCCTGGATGCGCAGGCCGTCGCCGCGCTGCCGCGCTACCACCACCAGTGGATGCCGGACGTCATCGAAGCCGAGAGCGGTGCATTCACCCCGCAGGTGGCGCAGCAGCTGCGCGCGCTCGGCCATGCCCTCAAGCTGCCCGGCGACGAGGCAGCGGGCGGGCGGGGGTCCAGCCACGTCTGGGGCAACCTGCAGACGGTCGAGTGGAACCTGCGCCGCAACACCCTGCACGGCGGCAGCGACCCGCGCAATCCCGTCGGCAAGGCGGCCGTGGACAGCAGCGGCGCCCGCACGCGCTGACGCGTCCGCCCCCAGGAACCACGCCATGAAACTCTGGTCGATCGAAGGCAACTCCCAGCGGCTCGACGGCGGCTCGATGTTCGGCAACGCGCCGCGCACGATGTGGACGCGCTGGGCGGTCCCGGACGAGCACAACCGCATCCGCTTGGCCACCCGCGCGCTGCTGGCGACGCCGCTCAACGGCAGGACGGTGCTGTTCGAGACCGGCATCGGCGCCTTCTTCGATCCGGACATGCGCGAACGCTTCGGCGTGGCCGAGAGCCGGCATGTCCTGCTCGATTCGCTGCACGAGGCCGGCTTCGAACAAGGCGACATCGACGTGGTGGTGCTGAGCCATCTGCACTTCGACCACGCCGGCGGCCTGCTGGCGCCGTGGGTGGAAGGACGCGACCCGGAACTCCTGTTCCCCAACGCGACCTTCGTGATCGGCCGCCGCCACTGGATGCGCGCCTGCAATCCGCATCCGCGCGACCGCGCCAGCTTCATCCCGGAGTTGCCGGGCCTGCTCGAGGCCAGCGGCCGCATCGAATTCGTCGAGGACGACCGCGCGCCGTCGCTCGGCGACGCGGTGCGCTTCCACTACAGCGACGGGCATACGCCGGGCATGATGCTGGCCGAGATCCTCGGCCCGGACCAGCGCGACGGGCTGCCGCATGGAGGCGTGGTGTTCTGCGCCGATCTCGTGCCGGGCCTGCCCTGGGTGCACGTCCCGATCACGATGGGCTACGACCGCTGCCCGGAACTGCTGATCGACGAGAAGCAGGCGTTCCTCGAGGACAAGCTCGCGCGCGACGTGCACCTGTTCCTGACCCATGACCCGGAGATCGCGCTGGCCCAGCTCGCGCGCGACGAACGCGGCCGCTTCACCGCCGTCCACCAGCACGCACGGCTGGCCGCGCGCGCGCTGTCCGAGGCGGCGCCGTGACGCCCCGCATCAGCCTGTTCATCGCAGCGCTGCACGCGCTGCTGTACGTGGCGCTGGCGCTGCGCGTGGTGCTGCGTCGGCGTGCGACCGGGATCGGCGTGGGCAACGGCGGGGACGCGGGGCTGTCGCTGCGGGTGCGGGTCCACGCCAACTTCGCCGAGTACGTCCCGCTGTCGCTGTTGCTGCTGGCCCTGCTGGAACTGTGCGGCAGCGCGCCGGCCCTGGTCTGGACCTGCGGCCTCGGCCTGCTGGCAGCGCGCGTGCTGCATGCCATCGGGCTGGGCGCGTCGCCGGGCTATTCGTTCGGACGCTTTGCCGGAACCCTGCTGACCTTCGTGCTGCTGCTGGCGATGGCGCTGGCGGGGCTGTGGCAGATGCTCGCCCTGCAGCTGGTCTGATTCGGCCCGGTCCTTCAGCTTCCGCCGCGCGGGCGACGCGCGCGCAGCGCCGGCAGCTGCGCCTCCACCAGCACCAGGATCGCCTGCTTGAGCGGTTCGCCGCAGGCGCGGAAGCCCTGCAGCAGGCGCCGTTCGACCAGGTCGTCGACGAACTCGGCGTCGGCCGCGGGAATGCCGTCGACGGGCGTCATCGGCGTGCCGCGGCCGGTGGCGAGCCACTCGTAGGACACGCCCGTGGCCAGCGCCAGTTCGGCGAGCCGCTCGCTGGAGGGATGCACGCCGCCACGGGCGCTTTCCCAGTTGCCGACGGCGCTGCGGCTCACGCCCAGCGCTTCGGCCAGTTCGGCCTGCGAGAGGCCTGCACGCACCCGTGACGTCCGGATGCGGGTACTCAGCTTCATCCCGGTGTTCCTTTGCAAAGCGCTATTGATATAGCACGGCGGTGCGGTTGTGTCAGCGATACTGTCTGGTCAGAAAAATTGACAACGCTTGTCCAGCTTCGTTGGCATTATTTTGCAACACATTGATTGCGATGGCATGGATTCTGGACTGTCAGCGATACTGTCGTCTTTTCGACCCCTTGGCCCGTTGCTTGCTGGGGCCGTTTCGCCGAGTGTTGCACCGTGGTCGCGTCGGCTCCAGGGACGGATGCCATCAGGAGCGGTGCCGCAGGGAGATGCTGGATGCAAGCGCAGGTTCGGCTGGGTCGGCATCTGCCGGCCCAGCCGGATCGGTCTGCCCGCCGCGGCCCCCTTGCATGCCCCCGGCATCGCAGCCAGCATCGGGACATGCATACACCCTCCGCACTTTTCTGCGCCGTGGCGCTGGCCCTGCTGCCCGCCATTCCCGCCATCGCCGATGACGGCGCCGCCGATCCCCCCGCCGCCACGCCGCAGGTCCGGTTCAACCAGATCGGGTTCCACCCCGGCGCCTCCAAGCTGGCGGTGGTGGAAGGCCGGGCCGCAGGGCGATTCGACGTCATCGGCGAGGGCGACGGGCAAGTGGTGCTGGAAGGCGAGCTCGGGCCTGCGGCGGTGTGGCGTCCCGCCGGCCGCAGTGCGGCCATCGCCGACCTCAGCGACCTGCCTGCGGGGCGTTACCGGCTGCGGCTGGACGGATCCCTGCGATCGGACCCTCTGGTAGTCACCGCACAGCCCTATGCGGACCTGGCCGATGCCGCGCTCAAGGGGTTCTACTTCAATCGCGCCGGCACCGCGATCGAGGCGGCGCATGCAGGGCGGCACGCGCGCGCGGCCGGGCACCCGGACACGCAGGTGCAGGTGCACGCTTCGGCGGCGAGCGCTGCGCGGCCGGCGGGCAGCGTGATCTCCGCGCCCGGCGGCTGGTACGACGCGGGCGACTACAACAAGTACGTGGTCAATTCCGGCATCACCCTGTACACGCTGCTGGCGGCGTGGGAAGACTTTCCCGAGTTCTTCCGCGCCCGCGATGCCGGCATTCCGGAAAGCGGCAATGCCGTGCCCGACCTGCTCGACGAAGCGTGGTGGAACCTGCGCTGGATGCTGGAGATGCAGGACCCGGCCGATGGCGGCGTGTACCACAAGCTCACCAACCTGCGCTTCGACGGCGCGGTGATGCCCGAAGCGGCGCGCGAGCCGCGCTACGTGGTGCAGAAGACCACGGCCGCGGCCCTGGACCTGGCCGCGGTGATGGCGCTGGCCGCGCGCGTGTACGCGCCGTACGAGGCGCAGTATCCCGGCGAACCGGCGCGCATGCGCGCGGTGGCGAAGGCCGCCTGGGCCTGGGCGGAGGCGCATCCGGACGTCGTGTATCGACAACCCGGCGACGTGCAGACGGGCGCCTACGGCGATGCCGCGCTGGACGACGAATTCGCCTGGGCGGCCGCGGAGATGTTCCTGCTGACCGGGGACGAGACCTACCTGGAGACGTTCGACCGCCACGCGACGACGCCCGTGGTGCCCTCGTGGGCGCAGGTGGGAAGCCTGGGCTGGAGTTCGCTGGCACGCCATCGCGAGCGCCTGCCCGAGGCCATGCGCGCACGCATCACGCGCGGCGTCGAGGGCCTGGCGGCGCGGCTGGCGGCGATCTCGCAGGGGTCCGCCTGGCGCGTGGCGATGCAGGAGGAGGATTTCGTCTGGGGCAGCAGCGCGCAGGCGCTCAACCAGGCGCTGATGCTGGTGCAGGGCTACCGGCTGTCGCCGCGGCGCGAATACCTCGATGCGGCCCAGTCGCAGCTGGACTACGTGCTCGGTCGCAACCCGCTGGGCGTTTCGTTCGTCACCGGCCACGGCCTGCGCACGCCGATGCACATCCACCACCGCCCCTCGCAGGCCGACGGCATCGCCGAGCCGGTGCCTGGCCTGCTGTCGGGCGGGCCGAACCCGCGCCAGCAGGATGCCGGCGACTGCCCGGTGCCTTATCCGTCCGCCCTGCCGGCGCTGTCGTGGATCGACCACGCGTGCAGCTATGCCAGCAACGAGATCGCGATCAACTGGAACGCGCCGCTGGTGTACGTGGCGGCGGCGATCGAGTCGCTGACGCCAGCGGCGACGGCCGGGGCCGGCCCCGCCGACGGCGGGAGTGCGGCCGGCGCCGCGCGATAGGCACGGGCTGGGAAGCCGGCCGGACTTGCGGTCGGCGCGCGTGCCCCGCGCGGGTTCAGTCCAGTCGCGTGCCGAAGATGCGGTCGCCGGCGTCGCCCAGGCCGGGCAGGATGTAGCCCTTGTCGTTGAGGCGCTCGTCGATCGAGGCGGTGTAGACCTCCACGTCCGGGTGCGCGGCCTCGAGCGCGCGCAGGCCCTCGGGCGCGGCGACCAGGAAGATGCCCTTGATCCGCCGCGCACCGGCGCGCTTGAGCATGCCGACGGTGGCGACCAGGGTGCCGCCGGTGGCGAGCATCGGGTCGAGGATCAGCGCGTCGCGCTCGTCCAGGCGTCCGGTCAGGCGCTCGAAGTAGGGCACCGGCTGCAGGGTCTGCTCGTCGCGCTGCAGTCCGACCACGCTCACCTTCGCCGCGGGGATCAGCGCCAGCACGCCCGGCAGCATGCCCAGGCCCGCGCGCAGGATCGGCACCAGCGTGATCTTGGCACCGGCGATGCGGCGCACCGCCACGTCGCCGGCCCAGCCGGGCATCGTTGCTGCCTCCGTTTCGAGGTCGGCGGTGGCCTCGTACGCCAGCAGCGTGCCCAGTTCGGTGACCAGTTCGCGGAAGGCCTTGGTGCTGAGCGAGGCATCGCGCAGCAGGCCGATCTTGTGCTGGACCAGCGGATGGCGGACTTCGACGGTCTTCATGGGGCAGGCCCGGAACTGGATGCCGGAAGTCTGCATCAATCGCGACGGGGCCACAAAAGGCGCAGGCCGGCATGCGCCGGCCCGCGGTGGTCGCGCTGCGAGGCGCTCAGAACGCCCAGCGCATCACCAGCTGGTAGCTCGGGCCCGCATCCTCGGTCTCGAGCTCGTACTCGTCGTGATCGCGATCGAGCTGGTCGCCGATGGTGTCGAACTTGTGGAAGACCTCGTCCTTGGAGGCATCGAGCAGGTTCGAGGCCGACAGCCGCACCGACACGCTGTCGCCGAACCGCTTCTCGACGAAAGCTTCCAGGTCCGCGCCGTAGCGGATTGTGACCTCCTCGCCGACGATGCGCGTATAGGCATCGCCCTGCTTGCGGTACGACACGCCGAAGCTGGCGCCGGCGGCCGGCAGGTCGTGGATGAATCCGACGTTGAAGGCGGAGCGGGCCTGGTCGTTGAACCGACGCTCGCCCATGAAGTCGTCCACCTTCGACTGGACCCAGGCGTAGTTGAGGAACACGCCGGTGTGTTCCAGGCCGATCGCGCCCAGCGGGGTGGACAGGTCGAACTCGACGCCGTAGACCTTGCCGTCGCCGACGTTGCCCGAGGTGAACAGCCAGCTCTCGGCGGGCTCGGCGGCCATCGCCTCCTCGACGGTGGCGTAGTCGCCGTCCTCGACCATGTCTTCCCAGGCGTCGCGCATTTCCTCGCTGGGTTCGCCGGTGTTGACCAGTTCGATCAGGTCCCTGACGTCGCGGTAGAAGACATTCACGCCGACCACGCCGCGCCGGCCGAGGCGACGCTCGTAGCCGAGGTCAAGGCCGTTGGCGGTCTCGGGCGCGAGATCCGGGTTGCCGACGTAGTCGTTGTCGCCGTACTCGCCGTCGAGCAGCGCGGGGATCAGTTCGTTGAAGTTCGGACGCTTGATGCTCCGGGCCAGCGACAGGCTGAGGCGGTCGGTGTCGGTCAGGTCCCACTTCAGGTGCATCGACGGCAGCAGCTCGCTGTAGTTCCTGTACACGCGGGTCGTATCGCCGTCCTGGCTGGACTCGACGTCCGAGTCGGTGGTCTCGTAGCGCAGGCCGGCTTCCCACCCGAGCACGCCGGCCTTGCCGGAGAACATCAGGTAGGGATCGATGCGGCGCTCTTCGATCAGGCTGCCGATCGTGGTGTCGGGCGCGTACACCACCGGGTCCCCCTCGGCGTCGGCGGCGAACTCGTAGTAGGCGTGGCCGATCTCGCGCTTCTTGGCGCGGTAGTCGACGCCGAACTCCATCCCGGCCGCGCCGACCACGCGCTTGTGCGCCAGCCTGAAGCTCGTCTCGGCGTCGCTGGCGTCGATGTCAAGGCGCTCGGCCTCGGACTCGTCCCACTCGCCATCGACGTAGGCGTGCGCTTCCTCGGACTCCATGCTCCTGTCCTCGAAGCGTGCGTAGTCCAGATCCAGCTCCGTGGTGCCGCCGGCCATGTCGAACCGGTACTCGGCGCCGAGGCCCCAGTTCTTCTGGTCGACGGTGGAGAAGCCGGGCACGTTGGCGGTGATCACCTCGCCGTCGTCGTACTCCTCCTCGAAGGACACCTCGGTGATCTCGCGGTCGGTCTTGACGTAGAAGCCGTCGACGCTGAAGCGACCGGTCTCGCCGACATCGACGGTATAGGAGACGTTGCCCGAGTAGTCGCGGCCGTCCTTCACTTCCTCCTGGTCCTCCCAGCTGACCAGTTCGGCCATCGTCGGGTCCGAGTAGCGGTCCGAGCGCTTGGACTTGCCGCGGTAGCGGTCCTGCACGTTGATGCCGCCCAGCAGGCGCCCGCCCAGGGCCTCGCCACTCGCGACCGCGCCGAGGGTCGGGTTGACCTCGCCGTCGTGCCAGCGGTTCACGCCCAGGCGCAGGTAGCCGCCATCGAACTCGTAGGCATCGCGCAGGATGATGTTGATCGCGCCGGCGACCGCGTCGCCCGAACGGTTGGCGCTGTTGCTGCGCAGGACCTCGATGCGGTCGACCATCTCCGCCGGGATGCGGTCCACCCAGAACGAGCGGTCGTCGCCGGCGCCGGGCACCTTCTTGCCGTTGATCAGCACCTGGGTGTAGCCGCCGCCCAGGCCACGCAGCTGGACGCCGTCGTATTCCATGATGTCGGAGCCGACGAAGGCCGCGCCCGGCAGGCGCTTGACCATGTCGCCGACGGTGTTGGGCTCGAAGCGCTGGAAGTACTCCAGGTCATAGCTGAGCACCGGTGCGGTGTCGTCGGTGCGGTTGCGATAGGCGATCTCGCCCTGCACCACCACCGCGTCCAGGTCCTTGGGCTCGGCGGCGGCGTCGATGGCGGTGCCGGGGGCGGTGTCGGGAGCGGCCAGTGCGCCGGCCGACGGCAGCAGCAGGGCGCAGGCGAGGGCGCGTGACAGGCCGATGGCCAGTGCGTGACGTGTCATGTGTCGGGTCTTCGGGGTGAAAAATCGACGAAACTTTCACCCCGCGATATGTCGCTGCCATGACAGTGGCCACGCCAGGTCGCCCGTGGAGCGGGGTGCGCGCCCGCGTTTCTCCGGAATGTCATATTTGCTTCATACGATCCCAGCTTCCTTGCAGACCGCGTTCCGGGATCCATGACCCACGACATCCGCACCCTATCGCTGGCGCTCGCGCTCCTGTCCGTCACCGCCTGTTCCACCGGCCCGGCCACCGTGGCGTCGCCCGCGGCCGGCGGCAGCACCGTCGCGGACCGCGAACCCGACGAGTACGAGGACGACGATGTCCTGCTGCGCGACCACGACGTGCCGCACGTGGTCGTCGAAGAAGCCTTCGTCACCGCGTCCACCCCGGACGACAACATCGATTCGCCGGCCAGCTGGATGCAGGACGGTCGCCGCATGCTGGTGGCCACCGCCAAGGCCACCGACCAGCTGGTGGTGTACGACGGCGCCACCGGCGCGCGCCTGCGCAGCGTCGGCGGCAGCGGCGACGGCGCGGGCCGGTTGCGCCGGCCCAACGGCGTGGCCACGGTCGACGACCGCGTGCTGTTCGTGGTCGAGCGCGACAACCGCCGCGTGCAGGCGTTCGCGCTGCCCGGTCTCGAGCCGCTACTGGCCTTCGGCCAGGACGGACTGCGGCAGCCCTACGGCCTGTGGGTGCGGCCGCACGGGGACGGGTATGAAGTCCTGGTGAGCGACGCCTACATGGCTGGCGAGGACGCGCAGGGCGAGGACATCGTGCCGCCGCTGGCCGAACTCGGGCAGCGCTTCCGCCGCTACCAGGTCAGCGAACGCGCCGGAACCTGGAGCGCGCGCGAGACCGGGACCTTCGGCGATACCGGTGCCGCCGGCGCCATCCGCGTCCCCGAGTCGCTGTTCGGCGACGTCGACCACGACCGCCTGCTGGTGGCCGAGGAAGACATGCCGACGGGCACCCGCCTGCGCGAGTACGACCTGCAGGGCCGCTACCGCGGACGCGACGTCGGTGCCGGCCAGTACGTGGCCCAGGCCGAAGGCATCGCCCTGATGTCCTGTCGCGACGGCAGCGGCTGGTGGGTGGCGAGCGACCAGTTCGCCGACCGCACCGTGTTCCACCTGTTCGACCGCACCAGCCTGGCGCACGTCGGCTCGTTCGCCGGCAAGGTCACGGGCCTGACCGATGGCGTGTGGCTCGACCCGCGCGGCGACGCACGATTCCCCGAAGGCGTGTTCTACGCCTCGCACCTGGATGCGGCCGTGGCGGCGTTCGACTGGCGCGACATCGCCGCCGCCCTCGAGCTGCCGGCGTGCGCGCGCTGAGGCAGGGCGCCGCTGGCGCGCTGGCGCTGGCCACGCTGCTGGCGCTGGCGCCGCTGGCCGCGCGCGAGGACGGGCGTGTGCCCGAGCCGAACACGCGCGTGCCCGCGGGCATGCGGCACTACGTGGCCAACGTGTTCCCCGACCGCATCGTCGCCTCTCCGGCGCAGGATGCGGCACGCGGACTTTCCGTGGCCTGGCGGACCAGTCGCGCGGTCGATTCGCCGCTGCTGGAAATCGTGGAAGCCGGCGATTCCCCCGACCTGGGCGAGCCGCGCCGGATCCGCGCAGGAACCCGCGAACTGCGCACGGAGAACGGCACCGCGCACCACCATCGCGTCGAGGTCGACGGGCTGCAGCCCGATACGCTGTACGCCTGGCGCGTGCAGGGTGGCGGCACCTGGAGCGCCTGGCACCACGCCCGCACCGCAGCCGCGCCGGGCAGCCCGCTCACCCTGCTGTACTTCGGCGACACCCAGAACAAGAACGTCAGCCTCGGCACGCGCGTGCTGCGCGAGGCGATGCGCCACGCGCCGGAGGCGCGGCTCGCGCTGTTCGCGGGCGACCTGGTCAGCGGCGGCGACGGCGAGGACGACACCGAGTGGGGCGAATGGTTCGAGGCCGCGGGCGCCTTGCCCACCTCGATGGCCGTCGCGCCGGCGGCCGGCAACCACGAGTACTTCGAGGAATTCGAGGACACCCCGCGCGAGCGCCGCGTCCTGGGGAGCCACTGGCCAGTCCAGTTCGCGCTGCCGGGCAACGGCGCACCGGGCGCGGAGCGCACGAGCTACTGGTTCGACTACCAGGACGTGCGCATCGCGGTGCTCGACGGCACCTCCGCGTTGGACCTGGACACCGCCAGGGCGCAGGCGCGCTGGCTGGACGGCGTGCTGGCGGGCAACCCGCAGCGGTGGAGCATCGTCATGACCCACCAGCCGTTCTACTCGCCGCGCGCCGGACGCGACAACGCCGCACTGCGCGAGCACCTGTTGCCGGTGATCCGGCGCCGCGGCGTGGACCTGGTGCTGCAGGGACACGACCACGTCTACGGCCGGCGCAGGGACGAAGGCGGGCGACTGCCGGTGTTTGCCGTGTCGGTCGCGGGCGCCAAGCAGTACCGGCTGTCGGCGGGCGCACGCGAGACCATGGACCCGGTGGCGGAGGACACCCAGCTGTTCCAGGTGATCCGCATCGAGGGCGATCGCCTGCGTTACGAGGCGCGCACGGCCACCGGGCGGCTGTACGACGCGTTCGAGCTGGTCGGCGACGGGACCTCGCGGCGCCTGGTCGAGCAGCCCGATGGGCGCATCGCCCCGCGCCTGTGCCAGCGCGCGCGGACGCTGAAGGGGCGGACCGACCGCTGCTGGGAGTGACCGCCGACATGGACACTGGAATCGCCGCTCGCGATGGCGCGCGCGGTCGCGCGGGCCGCGCCCGCGACTGGTGCCTGGCCGCCGCACTGCTGCTGCCGTGGGTGCCGCCGGCGGCAGTCGCCAAACCGCCGCCGCAGGCGCAGGTGCGCCATCCCTTCCTCGCCATGCAGCCTGCGGACGCGCCGGACTCGGCGTTGCTGGCCGTGGAGATTCCGTCCGGCAGCGCCACCAAGTACGAGATCGGCGCCGACGGCCTGGTCTACGTGGACCGCTTCGTGTCGATGCCGGTAGCGTATCCGGCGAACTACGGATCGATCCCGCGCAGCCTGGCCGGCGACGGCGATCCGCTCGATGCGCTGGTGCTGACGCGC
>JAEWZE010000281.1 GCA_023395465.1 Pseudomonadota bacterium | reverse complement strand
CACCCGTCGCCGCAGCCATGCCACCCGGCCGCTCCATCTGCTTATGACCAACGGTTATTTCGGCCTGCCGCCGCCCCTGTCCGACAGTAGTCGCCTGCTGATGGACCTGCTCGACGCTGTCCTCCGGGGGCCGCGTCGCGATACCGTGCGCCGCTGACGTCGCGCTCCCCCTTCTACGTTGCCAGGACCCGCCATGACCGCTTTCCGCCTGCGCCGCCCGTTCCTTCCCCTGCGCCGTTCGCTGCTCGCCCTGGCGCTCGCCGCGCCGCTGCTGGCGTCCGCCCAGGACACCGCCACCGCCGGCCGCGAAGCCGTGACCCTGGACGCGCTGGAAGTGACCGCGCAGCGCAAGGTCGAGAACATCCAGGACGTGCCGGTCTCGATCAGCACCCTGTCGGGCGAGAAGCTGGGCGTGCTGGCCTCGGGCGCGGGCGACGTGCGCTTCCTGTCCGGGCGCGTGCCCAGCCTCAACATCGAGTCCTCGTTCGGCCGCGCCTTCCCGCGCTTCTACATCCGCGGCCTGGGCAACACCGACTTCGACCTCAACGCCTCGCAGCCGGTGTCGCTGGTGTACGACGACGTGGTCCAGGAGAACCCGATCCTCAAGGGCTTCCCGGTGTTCGACCTGGAGCGCATCGAGGTGCTGCGTGGCCCGCAGGGCACGCTGTTCGGGCGCAACAGCCCGGCCGGCGTGGTCAAGTTCGAATCGGCCAAGCCGTCGCAGGAAGCAGGCGGGTATGCGCGCCTTGCCGCTGGCACCGATGGCCTGTGGAACGTGGAGGGCGCCTGGGGCGGCCCGCTGACCGATCGCTGGTCGGTGCGCGTGTCGGCGCTGTACCAGCGTCGTGAGGATTCGGTGGACAACACCCATCCGGGCGCGGCCAACGACGGTCTCGAAGGCTTCGACGAATCTGCTGCGCGCGTGCAGTTCCTGTACGAGGGCGAGGACTTCGAGGCCCTGTTCAACCTGCACGGCCGCCACCTCAACGGCACCGCGCGCGTGTTCCGCGCCAACATCATCCAGCCGGGCACGAACGATCTGGTACCGGGCTTCGACCGCGACCGGGTCGCGCTGGACGGCCAGAACTTCTCCGAGCTCGACAGCCGGGGTGGCAGCGCCCGCCTGCGCTGGGACCTGGGCGACCACAACCTGTATTCGATCACCGGCTACGAGACGGTCGAGACGATCAACCGTGGCGACATCGACGGCGGTTATGGCGCGGTGTTCCTGCCGCCGGAGCTGACCGGCCCGGGGATCATTCCGTTCGCCTCGGAATCGGCGGACGGCCTGCCCGACCATCGCCAGATCACCCAGGAATTCCGCATTGAATCGGACTACGGCCAGCGGTTCGAGTGGCAGGCGGGCCTGTTCTGGTTCGACGAGGACCTGACCGTCGACAGCTTCAACTACGACTCGCTCGCCCCCGGCAACCTGCGCGCCGGATACGCGGTGCAGACCCAGCGCAACAAGGCCTGGGCGGTGTTCGCCTCGGGCGAGTTCGCCGCGACCGAGCAGTTCAAGCTGCGCGGCGGCCTGCGCTACACCAACGACGAGAAGGAGTTCAGCGCCACCGTGTTCGAGGGCGCGCCCTTCGGCGCCCCGGTCGGCGGGCCCTACGACGTCTCGGTCGACGACAGCAACGTGAGCTGGGACCTCAGCGGCGTCTACGAGGCCAGCGATGCTGTCAACGTGTATGCCCGCGTGGCCACCGGCTTCCGCGCGCCCTCGATCCAGGGGCGCCTGCTGTTCGCCGATCCGACCGCGCCCAACGGCGGCGTCACCACCGCCAGTTCCGAAGACGCGATCTCCTATGAGGTCGGCATCAAGGCCGACTTGTGGGATCGCCGCGCACGCCTGGGCTTCAACGTGTTCCGCTACGAGGTGGACGACCAGCAGATCATCGCGGTCGGCGGCGATGCCAACATCGCCACCCTGCTCAACGCCGAGCGCACCAGCGGCCAGGGCGTCGAACTCGACCTCGAGGCCTGGCTGACCGACACGCTGCTGGTCACCCTGGGCAGCAGCTACAACGACACCGAGATCGAGGACGCCGACCTGTCGGTGGCAGGTTGCGCGCAATGCACGGTCACCGATCCGCCGGTGCTCGACGCGGGCGGGCTGCCGACCGGTCGCTACTACATCGACGGCAACGCGCTGCCGCAGTCGCCCAAGTGGGTGCACAGCGTCACCGCGCGCTGGGGCGTGCCGGTGGGGCAGGGCGAGTTCTTCGTGTTCACCGACTGGGCCTACCGCAGCGAGGTCAACTTCTTCCTGTACGAGTCGACGGAATTCACCGGAAAGTCGACCCTGGAAGGCGGCCTGCGGCTGGGCTACAACTGGGCCGATGGCGAGCGCGAGGTGGCGCTGTTCGGCCGCAATATCACCGACCAGACCCGCATCGTCGGCGGCATCGACTTCAACAACCTCACCGGCTTCCTCAACGAGCCGCGCACGCTGGGCGTCGAGTTCACGGCGCGGTTCTAGGACGTGGCGACCTGCGGCCCCCCTCCCAGCCTCCCTCCCGTGAAGGGTGCAATGCCCCGCGAGCGGGGGGAGGAGCAGAAAGCCAACGCAGTAGCCAGTAGCCAGTAGCGCTTGGTATCCCGGGAAGCTGGCTCGCGAGCGACACGGTGTAGCGCCCTGCTCCCTCCCCCGCAAAGCGGGGGAGGGTTGGGGTGGGGGCGCTCTTGCTCCTGCTTGCCGCGCACATCCGACAGGCCCGGCCCTCAACTACCCCGCGCCCAGCCAGACGCACCCCAACGCCTTCCCGAGCCGGAACCGCTGAGAACCGACCCCGCATGACCGCACCTACCGCCCGCCGCGCACCGCGCTGGTTCGTCCCCGGCGACATCAACGGCTTCTTCGGACTCGTCGTCGACAACCTGTCGATCCTCGGCTTCATCGCGATGGCGCTGGTGGGGATCTTCGGCTTCCCGGCCGAGGTGGTGTTCACCCGGATGTTCCCGGGCACCGCGCTGGGCGTGCTGCTGGGCAACCTGGCCTACACCTGGATGGCGCGGCGGCTGGCACGGCGCACGGGGCGCGACGACGTCACCGCGATGCCGCTGGGCCTGGATGCGCCGACCAGCATCGGCATGGCCTTGCTGGTGCTGGGCCCGGCCTTCGTCGCGTTCAAGGCCGACGGCCTCGACGACCAGGCCGCGGCGATCGCCACCTGGCAGCTGGGCATGGCCTCGCTGGTGGTGATGGGTGTGCTCAAGACGGTGCTCTCGTTCGCCGGCGACTGGATCACGCGCGTGCTGCCGCGCGCGGCGCTGCTGGGTTCGATCGGCGGTGCGGCGCTGGCGCTGCTCGGCTTCCTGCCGCTGGTCGAGCTGCTGCGCAATCCGGTGGTCGGGCTGGTGACCTTCGGCCTGCTGCTGTACGTGCTGGTCGCCCGTGGCGCGCTGCCGCTGCGGATGCCGGGCGTGCTGCTCGCTTTCCTGGTGGGCACGTTGCTGTACTACGCGTTGGGCCTGGCCGGGCTCGGCGTGCCCGGTTTCGCGCTGCCGGAACCCGCGCGCCTGTCGCCGCAGTTCCCCTGGCCCGGCACCGGCTTCATCGACGGCCTGCCGCAGACCGTGCCCTACCTGCCGCTGCTGCTGCCGTTCGGCCTGCTGATGGTGGTGGGCGGGATCAACGTCAGCGAAAGCGCGCGCGCCGCCGGCGATGACTACCGCACCCGCGACGTGCTGCTCGTCGAGGCGCTGTCGACCCTGGTCGCCGGCGTCTGCGGCGGCGTCGCGCAGACCACGCCCTATATCGGCCAGCCGGCCTACAAGCAGATGGGCGCGCGCAGCGGCTACACCCTGCTGACCGGCCTGTTCATCGGCATCGGCGGGATGCTCGGGCTGGTGGCCGGACTGGTGCAGTGGCTGCCGCTGTCGGTGCTGGCGCCGATCATCGTCTACGTGGGCATCGGCATCACCGTGCAGGCCTTCCAGGCCACGCCCGCACGGCACGCGCCCGCGGTGGCGCTGGCGTTCCTGCCGTCGCTGGCCTACCTGCTGGCGATCAAGCTGGGCAATCCGGCCTGGATCGACCCGCAGCGGTTCGCCGCGCTGTACGCCGAGACCGGCGCACACGGGCTGCCCGAACTCGCGACGCTGGTCACCCTGGGCAACGGCTTCATCATCACCGCCATGCTGTGGGCGGCGATGCTCGTGGCGATGATCGAAGGGCGCACGCGCACGGCCGCCGTGGTGCTGGCTCTGTGCGCGGCGCTCAGCCTGGTCGGCGTGATCCATTCGGTCGATCCGCGTGGCGGCGTGTACCTGCCCTGGGCGCTGGACGGTCTGCGCGCTGTGATCGCCTGGCAGTTCGCCGGCGCCTATGCCGCCCTGGCCCTGCTGCTGGCCGCCCTCTCGCTGCAGCGTCCGGATGGCCCCGGCCCGGGTGGGCCGACGCCCTTGTAGCGCGGCTCCGGCGGCCGCCGCCTTCGTTCACCGCGCGCGGCCCTGCGGAAAGCACCGGACGCTGGCGCGCGCACCGCAGCCGGTATCCTTCGCATCCCGTTTCGCCGATCCCGTGCATGCAGCCCACCTTGTTCCAGCAGGCGCTTGGCGCCGCATTCTTCCGGATGCCGGAGAGCCTGCGCCGGCTCCACACGGGCCGTGGCCGCTTCCGCTACGCCGGGCGCGCGACGATCGAGCGCGGCGGCGGCCCGCTGGCGCGGCTGTGCGCATGGATCGCCGGACTGCCTCCTGCCGGGGATGAGGTGGCGACCCTGGTCGAGTTCGACTGCGGACCGCGGCGCGAGACCTGGCGGCGCGACTTCGGCGGGGCGCGAATGACGTCGACGCTGTCCTTCCGCGACGGCCTGCTGCGCGAACGCCTGGGGCCGGTGCAGTTCCGGTTCGCCCTGCACGCGAGCGAGGGCGCGATCTGGTGGACCGTGGCGGGCGCGCGCCTGTTCGGCGTCCTGCCGCTGCCGGCGTCGATGTTCGATGGCGTGCGCTGCCGCGAGTACGAGCAGGACGAGCGCTACCGCTTCGAGGTCGATGC
>JAEWZE010000269.1 GCA_023395465.1 Pseudomonadota bacterium | reverse complement strand
GCGCGTCGAATTCCGCCGCCCACTCCGGCAGCGGCCGCTCGCCGATCCGGCTCCACAGCCGGGTGCGGCCGAACGGCAGGTAGACCAGCACGCCGATCCTGCGCGCCTGCGCCAGCGGCAGGATGGTGTCTTCCACGTCGCGGTTGTCGACGGCGTAGTCGACGCCGATGAAATCGATCTCCTCGTTGCGCATCACCTCGAGCAGGCGCGGATAGGCGGGCTTGCTGGTCGAGGTCACGCCCACGTAGCGCACCCGGCCCGCGGCCTTGAGTTCGCGCAGGACCGCCAGGTGGGTGGGGACGTCGGCCAGGTTGTGCACCTGCACCAGGTCCAGCCGCGCCTTGCCCAGGCGCCTGAACGAGGTTTCGATCTGTTCGCGCGCCTGGGCGGGATCGGCCTTCGCGTCGTCCCCGCGTCCGGCGACGTTGAGCTTGGTGGCCCAGAACAGGCGATCGGTGATGCCCAGCGCGCGGGCGAGCTCGCCGGCGACCTCTTCCGAGGCGCCATAGGAAGGCGCGGTATCGAACACCGTGCCGCCACCTTCCACCAGCGCCTGCAGCACGTCGCGCAGCGCGTCGCTGTCCTCGCCGCGCGCGACCTGCGAGAACGTCGCCGAACTGCCCAGGCCGACCAGCGGCAGCGGTTCTCCGGTCGAGGGGATGGCGCGCGTCAGCAACGGCCCGTCGTCGGCGGCCAGCAGGCGCCCGTGCGGAAACGCCGCCGCGATCGCGGCGGCAAGGGAGATCTTCAGGCAATCGCGGCGCGTGGCCATGGGCGGACTCCTCGGATGGGTGTGCCGTGCTTCCGTCGCGCCCGCGTCGCCTGCCGCGACGCAGTGGACGCGGGCGCAGCCCATGCCGCGTCGTGCAGACCGGGCGGGACAGGTGGCCCGAGTCTGACGCCTCGCCGGGGATCGTTCAAACCCGCGCGCCGGTCGCGATTCCCGCGCCGCTCCCGCGCGCGCGTTGCCGCAGCCGGTCCGGCTTCCTGCCCCTTTGGACGCATATCGCCTGTGGGCGGCAGCCACTAGCATGATGCGCGGAGGACCACCACCGCATGCGCATCGCCCTGCTCGCCGACCTGCACGCCAACCGCGAGGCGACCGAGGCCTGCCTGGCCGCGCTCGCCCGCGCGGGCTGCAGCCGCTACGTGTTCCTCGGCGACTGCGTCGGCTACGGGGCCGATCCGGCCTGGGTGGTCGACACCGTGCGCGAACATGTCGCCGGCGGCGCGGTCGCCGTACTCGGCAACCACGACCAGGCCGCGGCCCGCGCGCCGCCGGACGGCATGGTGCCCGAGGCCCGCGAAGCCATCGCCTGGACCCGGCGCCAGCTGGCCCCCGGCCAGCTCGCCTTCCTCGCCGGCCTGCCGCTGCAGGTGCAGGAGGACGATCGCCTGTACGTGCACGCCAATGCCTGGGCGCCGGCGGAATGGGGCTACGTGTCCAGCCGCGCCATGGCCACGCGCAGCCTGGAGGCGACCGCCCAGCGCCTGACGTTCTGCGGCCACGAGCATCGCCCCGCGCTGTACTACGCGCAGCCCGGCCCGGCCGGCCATTTCCAGCCGGTCGCGGGCCGCCCGGTGCCGCTGCCGGGCACGCGCCGCTGGCTGGCGATCCCCGGGGCCTGCGGGCAGCCGCGCGACGGCGATCCGGCGGCCGCCTGCGCCATCCACGATACCGGCGACGGCAGCCTGACCTTCCTGCGCGTGCCCTACGACCACGAACGTGCCGCGGCGAAGATCGTCGAGGCGGGCCTGCCGCACGCCTTTGCCACGCGGCTGCTGGCAGGGACATGAGATGAAACCGCAGCCCGGCCAGGTGATCGGTGGCTACACCCTGCTCGCGCCGCTGCACGAAGGCGGCATGGCCACCCTGTGGCGGGTGTCGCATCCGCAGCAGGGGTTCGCGCTGCTGATGAAGCTGCCGCACCTGGGCTATGGCGAGAACGTGGCCAAGCTGGTCGGCTTCGAGGTCGAGCGGATGCTGATGCCGACCCTCGCAGGACCGCACGTCCCACGCCATGTCGCCAGCGGCGACGACGGCGACCAGCCCTGGCTGGTGATGGAACACGTGCCGGGCGAAACCCTGCGCGTGCTGCTCGACGACGCCCCGCTGCCCGTGGACCGGGTGGCCGCGCTCGGCGTCCTAGCGGCGAGCGCGCTCGAGGACCTGCACCGGCAGCACGTCGTGCACCTGGACATCAAGCCCAGCAACCTGATGCTGCACGCGGACGCGCAGACCGGCGCAGAGCGCATCGTGCTGATCGACTTCGGCCTGTCGCACCACGCGCAGCTGCCCGACCTGCTGGCCGAGCAGTTCCAGATCCCGCTCGGGACCGCGCCCTACATCTCGCCCGAACAGGTGCTGGGCGTGCGCGACGATCCGCGCAGCGACCTGTTCGCGCTGGGCGTGGCGCTCTACCACCTTGCCACCGGCCAGCGGCCTTTCGGCAACCCCACCAGCCAGCGCGGCCTGGCCCCCCCGCCCGAAAACCCCCCCCGCCAGCGCGGCCTGCGGGGCCGGCTATACCAGGCGCCGGCGCCGCCACGGGCGCTGCAGCCCGGCATCCCGCGCTGGTTCCAGGAAATCGTGCTGCGCTGCCTCGAGGTCGATCCGGACGCCCGCCATCCCAGCGCCGCGCAGCTGGCCTTCGACCTGGCCCATCCCGAACAGGTGCCGCTCACCC
>JAEWZE010000274.1 GCA_023395465.1 Pseudomonadota bacterium | reverse complement strand
CCACCGACATCGCCTACCTGTGCGGCAACCCGAACATGGTCGATGCCTGCTTCGAGGCGTTGAAGGAGGCGGGGCTGGCGGTGCCGCAGATCCGTCGCGAGAAGTACGTCAGCAGCAAGTAGCGTCGTCGCGACGGATCCCCGGCCCCGCACAGCGCGCGTGGCGCGCGCGACCCATGCGGGACGATGTCCCGCAGGCATGGGCCGCTTGCCCGTCGCGAGAAGTACGTCGGCAGCAAGTAGTCTCGCGCGCCATCCGCGTCAGGGCGTGGCGGCCTGCGGCAGCGCCTGCAATCGCGCGCGCGGACGGAGACCCCGTCGGAGTCAAGTTTGCTTGACAGCCTACCAGGCACCGGGCAAGCTACTGTCAAGCTTGCTTGACACACCTGCCATGCCCCGCCCGCCCCACGACACCGCACGCTCCCTGTTCCGCCCGACCGCCCTGCGCGCGCTGGCCGGGCTGGCGATCCTGCTGGCGGCCGCTGCGCTGCTGCTGCCGCGGCTGTCGCCCGGCACGCCGCGCGATGTGGCCATCATCCTGCTGGTCGGCGCCCTGCTGCTGGGCGCAATGGCCATGACGCATCGCAGCGGCGACTGCGATGCCGCACCGCCGGGGCTCACCCGCCGCTACCTGCGCGCGCTGCTGGGATCGATGTCGCTGTACGTGCTGGTGCTGTGCGCCTCGATCTGGCTGCTCAAGCGGGTCGACGTGCCGGCGCTGCGCGCGATCATCGCGCTGGCGCCGGTGATGCCGATCGGTTTCGCGGTCCGCGCCATGGTCGGCTACATGCGCGGGCTGGACGAGATGCAGCAGCGCATCGAACTCGAAGCGGTCGGCGTGGCCACGGTGCTGGTGTCGATGCTGTACATGACCGCCGGCCTGCTGCAGTCGGCGCGGCTGATCCACGTGGACGGCGACGTGGCGATGATCTGGGTGTTCCCGCTGGTCTGCGCGGTCTACGGCATCGCCAAGTCCTTCGTGGCGCGGCGCTACCGCTGAGGGCACGGTCATGAAGAGCCGGGTCCGCGAACTGCGCGAAGCGCGCGGCTGGTCACAGGCGCAGCTCGGCGAACGTCTGGATGTGTCACGACAGACAGTCAACGCGATCGAGACCGGAAAGTACGACCCGAGCCTGCCGCTGGCATTCCGGATCGCCGCCGTGTTCGACGCCACCATCGAAACGATCTTCTTCCCGGAGGCATCCGCATGAAGCGCCTGCAGTACCTGCTCCCCCTTGTCGCCGGCACCCTGCTGCTGGCGTCCTGCGACGGCGGCGATGGCCGCCAGGCCGGCCCCCACGCCGACGCCCAGGGCCGCCTCCACTACGGCGAACTGGCCTTCGAACCCTGTTCGCTGCCGGCGCCCGGCGGCAACGCCGTCGAAGCGCAGTGCACCACGCTGGAAGTGCCCGAGAACCACGACGCACCCGACGGCCGCAGCATCGCGCTGGCGATCGCGCTGGTGCCGGCCAAGGGAATGGCCGAAGCCGACCCGATCTACATGATCGCCGGCGGGCCGGGCCAGTCGGCGCTCGAGAGCTATCCCCAGATCGAACGCGCCTTCTCCGACGCACGCCGCAACCGCCACGTGGTGCTCGTCGACGCGCGCGGCACCGGCGGATCCAACCCGCTGCACTGCCCCGACTTCAGCGACGAGGAGATGCTCGCCGACCCGGGCAACGACAGCATCGAGGCGATGGTGCGCCTGACCGAGGCCTGCCGCGACCGGCTGCAGCAAAGCAGCGACCTGCGCTTCTACACCACCGGCGACCACGTGCGCGACCTCGAGCTGGTGCGCGGGAAGCTGGGCGCGCCGCGCATCAACCTGGTCGGCGTCTCCTACGGCACGCGCGTGGCCCAGCAGTACGCCGCCACGTATCCGCAGCACACCCGCGCGGTGGTGCTCGACTCGGTGGTGCCCAACTCGCTGGTGCTCGGACGCGACCACGCACGCAACCTGGAGGACGCGCTCGACGCGCAGTTCCAGCGCTGCCGCGCCAACGAAGCCTGCCTGACCAACCTCGGCGATCCGCGCCAGCAGCTGGTGCTGGTGCGCGAGCGGCTGCAGGCCGGCGGCATCGCCCCGGTGCGCTATCGCGACCCGGTCTCGGGCGAGTGGCGCGAGGAGGTGCCGCGCTACATGCACCTGGTCGGCCTGCTGCGCCTGTACGCCTACCAGCCGTCGATGGCCGCGACCCTGCCGCTGGTGCTGCACGAAGCCTCGCAGCAGCGCTACGAAAGCCTGCTCGCGCAGTCGCGCATGCTGAGCGTGCAGATGAGCGATGCCATGGCGATGGGCATGGGCCTGTCGGTGAGCTGCAGCGAGGACGCGGCCGAGTTCGGCGAGGACGATGGCGGCGACGACGCCACCGTGCTCGGCGCGGTGCTGACCGACACGCTGCGCGCGCAGTGCGAGGTCTGGCCCAGGGGCGCCCGCGCCGAGCGTTTCCGCGAGCCGCTGGCCGGTGACGTGCCGCTGCTCGCGGTCAGCGGCGAGTACGACCCGGTCACCCCGCCGCGCTATGGCGACGAGGTGGTGGAAGGCCTGCCCAACGCCCGCCACCTGGTGCTGCCCGGCCAGGGCCACAGCGTGCTGGGTACCGGCTGCATGCCCAAGCTGTTCGCCCAGTTCATCGAGACCGCCGATGCCGGGTCGCTCGACGCCAAGTGCCTGGAGCGGTTGAGCGCGCAGCCGCCGTTCGCCGGCAACTACGGCTGGGAGCCTTAGAGCCGGGAATAGGGAATCGGGAATGGGGAATGGTGAATGGGGAATCGTGAAGACAGCACCCCGCCCGCTCCCGCTCCCGCTCCCGCTCCCGCACCCGCACCCGATTCCCCATTCCCGATTCCCCATTCCCGGTATCGACATGATCCGCATCGACAACCTGCATAAATCCTTCAAGAGCAAGACCGGCACCGTGCACGCGGTGAAGGGCGTCGGCTTCGAGGCGCGCGACGGCGAGATCACCGGCCTGCTCGGCCCCAACGGCGCCGGCAAGACCACCACGCTGCGCATGCTCTACACGCTGATGGCGCCCGACCAGGGCCGCATCGAGGTCGACGGCATCGACGTGGCGCGCGACCCGACATCGGTCCGCCGCCAGCTGGGCGTGTTGCCCGATGCGCGCGGCATCTACAAGCGCCTGACCGCGCGCGAGAACATCGCCTACTTCGGCCGCCTGCACGGGCTGGACGAGACGACCATCCGCGCCCGCACCGAGGCGATGGCGCGCACCCTGGTGATGGAGGACTTCCTCGACCGCCGCACCGAGGGCTTCAGCCAGGGCCAGCGCACCAAGACCGCGATCGCGCGCGCACTGGTGCACGACCCGCGCAACGTGATCCTCGACGAACCCACCAACGGCCTGGACGTGATGACCACGCGAGGCCTGCGCGGCTTCCTGCGCGGGCTGCGCGACGACGGCCGCTGCGTGATCTTCTCCAGCCACATCATGCAGGAGGTCGCCGCGCTGTGCGATCGCATCGTGGTGGTCGCGCATGGCGAGGTGCGCGCGATCGGCTCGCCCGACGAGCTGCGCGAACAGACCGGCCTGGCCGACCTGGAGGACGTCTTCGTGCGTCTTGCCGACCTCGAAGCGGAAGCCAACGCGGGAGAACGCGCATGAAGTCGATCTGGACCGTGGCCAAGAAGGAACTGCTGGACCTGTTCCGCGACCGCAAGACCATGGCGCTGGGCCTGTTCATGGGCCCGATCGTGATCCCGGCGCTGATCCTGGGCATGGGCGCGCTGGCCGAGAAGAAGATGCGCACCCAGCTCGAGTCCACGCTCGAGCTGCCGGTGATCGGCGCCGAACACGCGCCCAACCTGGTGGCCTTCCTCAAGGGCCGCAACATCGAGGCGCAGGCCGCGCCCGCCGATCCCGACCGCGCGGTGCGCGAGCAGGACTTCGACGTGGTCCTCAAGATCGATCCGGAGTTCGGCGAGCAGTGGCGCGGCAGCCGGCCGGCGCGGGTGGAGCTGATCTACGACAGTTCGCGCCAGGATTCGCAGATCCCGGTCGACCGCCTGCGCGGGGTGCTGGTCGAGTACAGCCGCACCGTCGGCGTGCTGCGCGGGATCAACCGCGGGGTCAGCCCCGAGGCCGGGTTCGCGGTGCAGGTGGGCCAGCGCGACGTCGCCACGCCCGAAGCACGGCGCGGCATGCTGCTGGCGTTCCTGCCCTACCTGCTGATCCTGCTGAGCTTCCTCGGCGGCGCGGCGCTGGTGATCGACGTGACCGCCGGCGAGCGCGAGCGGCAGTCGCTCGAACCGCTGCTGGCCACGCCGGCCGCGCGCGCCTCGATCATGAGCGGCAAGATCCTCGCCGCCTGCCTGTTCGGCATGCTTTCGCTGCTGCTGATCGTGCTGTCGCTGAAGCTGTCGTTCCAGCTGGCGCCCGGGCCGATGCAGCTGGTGGACGTATCGGCGCCGGTGATGGCCAAGCTGCTGCTGGTGCTGCTGCCGATGGTGCTGATCGGCACCACCCTGCTGACCCTGATCGCGGCCAGCGTGAAGTCGGTGAAGGAAGCGCAGAGCTACATGAGCGTGCTGATGTTCCTGCCGATCATCCCGACCATCGTGCTGATGGTGAACCCGGTCAAGAACCAGCTGTGGCAGTTCGCGGTGCCGTTCCTGGCGCAGAACCAGATGATCCTCAAGCTGGTGCGCAGCGAGGCGATCCCGGTTCAGGAGTGGGCGGTGTACATGGGCGCGGGCTTCGGCCTGGGCCTGGTGCTGTGGCTGCTGGCGGCGCGCCTGTACCACCGCGAGAAGCTGGCGATCTCGGCCTGATGCAGGCCGGCCGGCGCCCGCGCCGGCAGCGGTATGTCCATCACGAAGAAGCCCGGCGGATGCCGGGCTTCTTCTTTTTGCGAGTTACTGCGAGGGGCTGAAGTTGATGGTGCGGCGGGTGGTGACCGACGCCGGCACCGGCTCGAAGCGCCAGCGGCGGACCGCGTTGATCGCTTCGCGGTCGAACACCCGCGGCGGATCGGCGCGGACCACGCGCACCGCGCTCACCGAGCCGTCGACGCCGACGGTGAACTCGACCTGCACCTCGCCCGACGTGCCCGAGCGCAGGGCGTCGGGCGGATAGCGCGGCGCCGGCGTACTGATCGCGCGCAGGTCGCTGGCGCTCGCGGCCGGACGGTTGGCCGGCGAGGGGCTGGCGGCCTGCTGGCGCGCGGCTTCCTGGCGGGCCGCTTCCTGGCGCGCGGCCTCCTGGCGGGCCGCTTCCTGGCGCGCGGCTTCCTGGCGGGCCGCTTCCTGGGTCGCCTGCTGCTGCTGCGCGGCCAGGTCGCGCGCGGCCTGTTCCTGGGCCTGGCGTTGCTGTTCCTGGCGCTCGCGCTCGAGCTGCTGGCGGCGTTCGGCTTCCTGCTCGGCGGTGAGCTGTTCCTGCTGCGCGCGGCGCGCGGCTTCGGTCTCGGCGCTGGCGATGGTGGTCTTCAGGCGCTCGACCGCCGGGTAGGACGAATCGGTCTTCTCGATCAGGGCCAGCAGGCGGCGGGCCTCGTCGAAATCGCCGCGATCGCGGCTCTGCTCGGTCGCGATCACCGTCATCGGCAGCAGGTCGACCAGCGCGCTGGACACGCCGGCGTTGGCCGGCTCCTTGTCGCGCAGGGCCAGGTAGTACTCCATCGCGTTGTCCCCACCGGGGGCGTACAGCCGGCTTTCCTGGTAGGCCTTGGACGCGGCCTCGCGCAGTTGCTCGGAGCTGAGCGCGGCCACTTCGGCCGAGACCGCTTCGGCAGGCGGCTGCTCCGCGGCCGGCGTCGGTGTCGCGGCCGGCGTGGCGGCCTGCTGCGGCGCCTCGTCCTTTCCGCAAGAGGCCAGCAGGCCGGCCAGGCTCAGTGCGAGCGCGGTGCCGGTCAGCAGCCGACGCGACCCCCTCCGGCCGCCCGCGGTGGTGTTGGTGGACATCGATTTTCCCCTGTTGAGACGGTTCCCGTGTACGTCTAGGACGCGACAGCGCGCTGCGATTGTCAACTGGCGCCGCGGCCGGCGTCGAGTCTGCGCGGCCAGGCGCCCACAAACTGTGATGGGGTTTGCGAAAAGGGTCGCGCCTGCCGCGTTCGCGGACGGCGCCCGGCGTGCGCGGCCGCGGCGGCTACTTGCCGATGCAGAAAGTCGAGAAGATCCGCCCCAGCAGTTCGTCGGGCAGGGTCCGGCCGGTGATTTCGCCGAGCGCGTCGTGGGCCAGGCGCAGCGCCTCGGCGGCGAGGTCGAGCTGGTCGTGCGCCAGCACCGCCGCGGCATCGACCAGCGCCTGCGCGGCCCGGCGCAGGGCGTCGACGTGGCGCGCGCGCGCGGTGAACGCGCCTTCGGCCGGCGTGTTGCCTTCGGCCGCCTCGCGCAGCCGCGTATGCAGCAGGTCCAGGCCGGCGCCGGTGCGGGCGGACACCGCGAGCGCGCCCTCGGTCAGCGCCGGCGCGTCCACCAGGTCGCACTTGTTGTGCACGACGATGCGCTGCGGCACACCGACGATGTCGGCGGCCACCGCGCGCAGGCCGGCGCCGGGGTCGCGCGCGTCCAGCACCACCAGCGCCAGGTCGGCGCGGCGCAGTTCGGCGCGCGCGCGGCGCATGCCCTCGCGCTCGATCGCGTCGCCGTCCTCGCGCAGGCCGGCGGTGTCGACCAGGTTGAGTTCGAAGCCGTCGATGCGCAGCGTTTCGTGCAGCAGGTCGCGGGTGGTGCCTGCGATCTCGGTGACGATCGCACGCTCGCTGCCGGCCAGCGCGTTGAGCAGCGAGCTCTTGCCCGCGTTGGGCGGGCCGACGATCACCGCATGCAGGCCCTCGCGCAGCTTGCGCCCGCGCTCGGCGGCGGCCATCAGCGTGTCCAGCTGCGCGCGCGCTTCGGCCAGGCCCTTGCGCAGCGCGGAGCCGCCGAGCGTGTCGATCGGCTCGTCGGCGAAATCGATCGCCGCCTCCACGTGCACGCGCAGCGCCAGCAGGCGTTCGGCCAGCGCATCCACGCGCTGCGAGAACTCGCCGTCGAGCGCGCGCCGGGCGGCGCGCGCGGCACGCTCGTCGCCGGCCGCGATCAGGTCG
>JAEWZE010000239.1 GCA_023395465.1 Pseudomonadota bacterium | reverse complement strand
CCCCCCCCCCCCCCCCCCCGGCCGGGCGCCCGGCGGGGGGGCCCCCCCCGCCGCACGACTGGAACCCGCGTCCCATGACATCAGCGCACTTCAACCGCAGGCAGTTCCTGCTCGGCGCCAGCGCCATGGCGATCTTCGCCGGCCTCGGCCCCGCCGGGCCGCTGCTGGCCTCGCCACGCTTCTCCCGCAACCCGTTCGCGCTGGGCGTGGCCTCCGGCGACCCGATGCCGGACGGCTGCGTGCTCTGGACCCGGCTCGCGCCCGAACCCCTGGCCGAACACGCCGGCATGCCGACGGTCGCGGTGCCGGTCCTGTGGGAGGTGGCCGAGGACGACCGCTTCGATCGCATCGTGCGGCAGGGGCAGGCGCTCGCGAGGCCCGAACTGGGCCACAGCGTGCATGTGGAGGTCGAGGGCCTGCGCCCGCATCGTCGCTACTGGTACCGATTCCACGCCGGGACAGACGCCACCAGCCCGGTCGGCACGGTCCGCACCGCGCCCGCGGCAGGTGCGCGCGTCGATCGCCTGCGGATCGGCGTGGCCGGCTGCCAGCACTGGGAGTCGGGCTACTTCACCGCCTACCGCCACCTG
The DNA here is from genome assembly GCA_023395465.1 of Pseudomonadota bacterium. GTDB lineage: Bacteria > Pseudomonadota > Gammaproteobacteria > Xanthomonadales > Xanthomonadaceae > Luteimonas. The sequence goes on along the minus strand of JAEWZE010000239.1, from coordinate 3,081 downwards.
AGCGAGGAGCACGACCTCGACGCCGTGTTCCATTACGGCGACTACATCTACGAGGGAGCGGGCAAGGCCCCGGCGGAGAGCGCCGGCGGCCGTATCGCGCGCCGGCACGCCGGCGGCGAGATCTACAGCCTCGACGACTACCGCCGTCGCTACGCCCAGTACAGGACCGATGCCGACCTGCAGGCCGCGCATGCGTCGGCGGCCTTCCTCAGCAGCTGGGACGACCACGAGATCGACAACAACTGGACCGCGGCGCTGGACCAGGACGGCGTGCCGTCCGAGGTGTTCCTGCTGCGTCGCCATGCCGCGATGCAGGCCTGGTACGAGAACATGCCGGTCCGCCGCGCGCAGTTCCCCCGTCCCGACGGCCTGGCCATGCACCGCCGCCTCGACTACGGCAACCTGTTGCGCGTGCACGTGCTGGACACCCGCCAGTACCGCAGCAAGCAGCGCTGCGACGCCACCCTGCTGGCGCGGCAGCGTCCCTGCCGCACCGGCGACGAAGGCGGCGTCGAACAGGTGATCGGTGCGGCCCAGGAGCGCTGGCTGTCCGAGGGGCTGGCCGGCGACGCGCGCTGGCACCTGCTGGCCCAGCAGGTGATGATGATGCCCTTCGCGTACCCGAAGTCCCGGGCGGCCGGTCCGCTCAACACCGATTCCTGGAGCGGCTACCCGCAGGCGCGGCAGCGCGTCATCGAACGGATCGCCCAGCACGGCCAGGGCAACGTCGTCGTGGCGACCGGCGATGTCCACAAGCACCACGCCGGCGTCGTGCCATCCCACCCGGACGACCTGGCAAGCGCGCCGGTGGCCACGGAATACGTCACCACGTCCATCGCATCCGGCGGCGACGGCAATGATGTCCCGGAAGGCTGGGAGCGCGTGCAGTCGGAGAATCCGCACACGGCGCTGCTCAATGACCAGCGCGGCTACCAGGTCTTCGGGATCGATGCGAAGCAGTGGCAGGTCGACGTGGTGGCCGTCGACAAGGTGTCGGAGCCCGGCGGCCGCAGGCAGGTCGTGGCGAAGCTGGTGACCGGGCATGGTCGTCCCGGCGTCATCCGGGCATGAACGGGCGGCGCGCGCGGCGGCCGGCGACGTGGCGCCCGGCGCTGGCGGCCGGGGTGCTGGCCACGCTGCTGGGTGTCTTGCAGGCGTCGCCGGCGGCGGAGCAGGGCGGGCAACACGACGCAATGGTCGGCAGGCCGCTGCCGGCCTGGTCGGAGGGCGAGCTCGATATCCATCACCTCGGTACCGGACGCGGCGACGCGCTGTTCTTCGTCTTCCCGGACGGTACCAGCCTGCTCGAGGATGCCAGCGGTAAGAGCGAGGAGCAGCCGCCGTTCTCGTTCCCGAGTCGACCCGATGCCTCGCGGCCGCCTGGCGAGTGGGTGGCGCGCCACGTGCGGCGCGCCCTGCCGGCGGGCGCGGATGGCCTCGACTACGCGCTGATATCGCATTTCCACGGCGACCACATGGGCGTCGTCGATGCGCAATCGCCCGCCAGCCGGCTCGGCGGCGACTATCGGCTGGCCGGCATTTCCCTGGTGGCCGAACTGCTGCCGATCGGACGCCTCATCGATCGCGGCTGGCCCGGATACGACACGCCCAGGCCCATCGACAACCCCACGATGGACAACTACAGGCGCTTCATCGACTGGCAGATGCGCCATCGCGGCCTGGTCATGGAACGCTTCCAGCCGGGTCGCAACGACCAGATCCGGCTGCTGCGCGATCCCGGCGCGTACCCGCAGTTCGAACTGCGGAACCTGTACGCCAACGGCGAGCTCTGGACCGGCGTCGGTGGACAGACGCGAAGCCTCGCACCGCAGGGCCTCCCCGCGGACTCCGAGGTACAGCTCAACGAGAACAAGCTCAGCATCGCCTTCCGCTTGCGCTACGGCCGCTTCGACTACTTCAGCGGTGGCGACCTGTCCTCCATCGACGAAGAGACCTCGGCCGGTCCACCCGCCTGGCTGGACGTGGAAACGCCGGTGGCGCGAGCCAGTGGCCCGGTCGACGTACTCAAGGCGAACCACCACGGCAGCTGGGACGCGAACAGCGTGGACTTCCTCGCCGCCCTGCAGCCGCGCGTGATCGTGGTCACCGCGCGCGCCGACGGGCATCCGGCGGTCAACACCTATCGGCGCATGACCTCGCGCAAGGCCTGGCCGGGTGCGCGCGACATCTTCATCACCCATCTCTCGCCCGCGACCGCTGCGACCACCTACGGCAGCGCGCAGGCGGCCGGGACGCAGGGCCATGTGGTGGTGCGCGTGGCGCCCGGCGGCGACGCGTACCGCGTCTTCATGCTCGAAGACCGCGACGAGTCGATGACGGTCACCTCCGTGCACGGCCCCTACCTGTCGCGCTAGGCGCTGCCCGGTACCGCGCAGGCGTCGCCTCGAGAGGCGACGCTCTGTCCTGGCGCCGCGTTCTTGCAGCGAGGGGCGCGAGGCGGGCCTGGCTCAGGTGCCCAGCAGCTCCACTTCGAACTTCAAGGTGGCATTCGGCGGGATCACGCCGCCCGCGCCGCGTGCGCCGTAGCCAAGGCCGGCCGGGATGATCAGCGTGCGCTGGCCGCCGACCTTCATGCCCTGCACGCCTTCGTCCCAGCCCTTGATCACCATGCCGGCACCGAGCGGGAAGATGAAGGGTTCGTCGCGGTCCTTGCTGGAGTCGAACTTGGCGCCCTGTTCGCCGTCCTGGTAGAGCCAGCCGGTGTAGTGCACGGTGACGTTGTGGCCGGGCTGGGCCTCGGCGCCGTCGCCGACGCGGGTGTCTTCGAACTGCAGGCCGGAGGCCGTGGTGGTGAATGCCATGCGCTTTGATTCCAGGTCCGTGTCGGGGCGCATAGTCTAGTCGCGGTGCCGGGCGATGCTGTCCACGCAGGCGACCGCGGGCGGGTGCGCAGAGGCCGGCGCCGCTGGCCCTTTGCATCCTGCACCTGCGTTGTTCTCCATCGACCGCGGCCACCCGCGACGAACCCCCGGAGAAGGCCGTGCCCCAGTACCGCGCCCCAGGCGTCTACGTCGAGGAAGTCCCTGCCACGAGGTCGATCGAACCGGTGGCCACCTCCAC
>JAEWZE010000215.1 GCA_023395465.1 Pseudomonadota bacterium | reverse complement strand
TGCCCGCGGCGTGCCGGCAGGTGCGGCGGTCGCGGGATTGCGCCGGGCCTCGCGCGCCTGCGCGCGCGTCGCCAGGCGCGCCTCGCGGGCACGGTAGCGCTCGCGCGCGTCCCAGGCCTGGCGCAGGCGCAGGCGTACGTCCTGGATGAGCGCGCGCGCGACTGGATCCAGCGCGGGATCGTCTCGGAATTCCATCAGCCCGGCGTCGATGGCGGCATCGATGTCGCCGGCCTGCAGCAGGGCGGCCAGGTGCGCACCGTCCACGGCGGCGGTGCGCGTACCGGTCGTGGCGGGAGCAGGCGTCGGGTCCATCTGCCCCGGCTCAGCGGCCGCGGAAGTCGGGCTTGCGCTTGTCGAGGAAGGCGGACGTGCCTTCGCGCATGTCGTCGGTGGAGAACACCAGGCCGAACTGCGCCGCTTCGTAGGCCAGGCCTTCCTCGATGCCGCATTCGCCGCCGGTGTTGACGCAATCGAGGATGCCGCGCAGCGCCAGCGGCGCGGCCGCGGCCAGCTGCGTGGCCAGCGCCATCGTGGCCGCTTCCAGTTCGGCGGCCGGCACCACCCGGTTGACGATGCCCAGCTGCAGGGCGCGCGCGGCATCGACCGGCGCGCCCGCCAGGCACAGTTCCAAGGTCGCGGCGCGGCCGGCCAGGCGCAACAGGCGCTGGGTGCCGCCGAAGCCCGGGATCAGCCCCAGGTTGATCTCGGGCTGGCCGACCTTGGCCGTCTCGCTCGCGATGCGCAGGTGGCAGCACATCGCCAGCTCCAGCCCACCGCCCAGGGCGAAGCCGTTCACCATCGCGATCACCGGCTTGGGCAGGGTCTCCAGCCGCCGCATCATGCGCTGGCCGCGCAGGGCGAAGTCGCGGCCCTGGCTGGGCGTGAGGCCGGACATCTCGGAGATGTCGGCTCCGGCCACGAAGGCCTTCGGGCCCGCTCCGGTCAGCACGACCACGCGCACCGAGGGATCCTCGGCAGCCGCGTCGGCGGCTGCGTGCAGGGCGGCGATGGTCGCCGAATCCAGCGCGTTCAGGCGTTCCGGGCGGTGGAGGGTGATGACGCGGACAGCGCCGCGGTCGTCGATCAGCAGGGGAGAGTCGTTCATCGGGTCCGGCTACGTGAAGACGGCGTCCGGGGCCGGCAGTGAACTTGTCGGGCCCGGGCGGGTCGGAGGGGAGGCGTCAGTGGCGGTTAAGCCCAGCGGCCGCTATCCTAGCGCGTCCACTGGGGGCGGTTCGACCGCCCCCTGTCGTGTCCGGGCCGGTCCACCGGCCGACCGTATTTTCCTGGAGAGTGACCGAATGAAATTGCGTCTGCTTGCTGCCTCCCTCGCGGCAATCACCCTGGTCTCCGCGGCGGCTTCCGCCCAGGACACCACTTCCGAAAAAGGCAAGCTGAGCTATGCGATCGGTTTCAACACCGGTGTCGAGCTGGCCGAACTGACCGCGCGCGGCGAGGCGGTCGACGTGAACACCGTGATCAAGGCGATCCAGGACGCGTACGCCAAGAAGCAGCCGGCGGTGCCGGTGGATCAGCTCAAGGCTGCGGTCGAGAACATGCAGAAGCGGCAGCAGGCCAAGATGGAGGCCGAGTTCGCCCAGCTGTCCACGCAGAACAAGACCCAGAGCGACGCCTTCCTCGCGCAGAACCGCGCCAAGGCTGGCGTGAAGACACTGGCCGGCAGCACCGTGCAGTACCGCGTGATCGAGAACGGCAACGGCGCCAAGCCGACCCAGACCAGCGACGTGCAGCTGAACTACAAGGGTTCGCTGCCCGACGGCACCGTGTTCGTCGATACCGCGCAGGCGCCGCAGGGCCAGCAGGCGGGCCCGGTGACGATGAAGGTCAGCCAGATCCCGCTGGCCGGGCTGCGCGAGGCGCTGCTGCAGATGCCCGCTGGCGCACGCTGGGAAGTGGTGCTGCCGGGCGACAAGGCCTACGGCACCGACATGCGTGCCGGCCGCATGGCCAACCAGGCCGTGGTGTTCGACGTCAAGCTGGTCAGCGTCAAGTGATCGAGGGCCGCGCGCCGCGCGGCCGCCGATCCTCCTCCGCCGCGGCGGGGGTTCCCGTCCCGGTCTCCCGCAGGCCGGAGCGGCTCCAGCCACAACGACAGCGCCGGCTTGCAGCCGGCGTTTTCGTTTCTCCATCTACCCGTTCCCGCGATGAGTGCTGACATGCGCGCCATCCCCAGTCCCTGCACCGGCGTCTGCACCCTCGACGGGGAAGGCCTGTGCCTGGGCTGCCACCGCAGCGTCGCCGAGATCACCCGGTGGACCCAGCTCGGAGACGAGGAGCGCCAGCGCCTGATGGAGCAGGAGCTGCCGCGGCGCGAGGCGCAGCGCACGGCGTGAGCACGGAGACGATGCATTTCGACCGGATCGTGCGCGCGCTGCATCCGCTCGATGCGGTGCCGGCGGGTCCGGAATGGAACCTCGCCGAACTCGACGGCCTGCTCGAGGCGATGCCGCCGCTCGACGCCGCCGTGTTGCTCGGCCTGGTGGAGCGCGACGCGGGCCTGCATGTGCTGCTGACGCGCCGCAACGAGGGGCTGCGCCTGCATGCCGGCCAGGTCAGCCTGCCCGGCGGACGCGTCGATCCGGAGGACGCCGGTGTGCTCGAGGCCGCGCTGCGCGAGGCCGACGAGGAGATCGGCCTGCCGCCCGAGCAGGCCAGGCCGCTGGGCTACCTCGATCCGGTCCGCACCGTCACCGGTTTCCGGGTGGTGCCGCTGATCGCGCGGCTGGACCCGTCCTTTGTCGCGCGCCCCGATCCGGCCGAAGTGGCGGCGGTGTTCGAAGTGCCACTGGATTTCCTGCTGGCGCACCAGCACCTGCGCGAACTGTCGATCGAGTTCGCGGGGCGACCACGCCGGGTGCTGGAATATGCGCCCTGGCCCGGCGCGCCCGGGCAGCGCATCTGGGGCGTGACCGCCTCGATCCTGTTCAACCTGCGCCAGCGACTGGAGGCCCTGCGATGACTGCGATCGGATGGAACACGCTGGTGCAGCCGGAGGCGGTGGCTGCGGCGCTGGGCGACGCGCAGGTGGTGCTGGTCGACTGCCGCTTCTCGCTGGCGGATCCCGAGGCGGGCGAGCGCGCATATCGCCAGTCGCATGTTCCCGGCGCGCGCCATGCGCACCTGGACCGGGACCTGTCCGGCGCGCCCGGCCCGGGCCGGGGGCGACATCCCTGGCCGGACGCGGCCGACTTCAGCCGGCGGCTGTCGGCGTGGGGCATCACGCCGCGCAGCCGGGTGGTGGCCTATGACGCCGGCGATGGTGCATTCGCGGCGCGCCTGTGGTGCCTGCTGCGGATGCTCGGCCACGACGCGGTGGCCGTCCTCGATGGAGGCTGGGCGCGCTGGACCGCGCTCGGCCTGCCGGTGGAGGCCGACCTGCCGTCGCCGGCGCCAGCGCCCTACGAGGCACGGTTCGACGACTCCAGGCTGCTGGACGTCGAGGCGGTGCAGGGACATCTCGCGCATGGCGGGCTGCTGGTCGATGCGCGGGCGCCGGAACGCTTCCGCGGCGAGGTCGAACCGCTCGACGCCGTGGCGGGCCACGTGCCCGGCGCCATCAACCGTCCCTATGCGGCCAATCTCGAAGACGGCCGCTTCAAGCCGGCCGGGCAGCTGCGGGCCGAGTTCATGGCCCTGCTGGACGGGCGTGCCGCGCACGACCTGGTGGCCATGTGCGGGTCGGGCGTCACCGCCTGCCACCACCTGCTCGCGCTCGAACATGCGGGCCTGCACGGCGCCGGGCTGTTCACCGGCTCGTGGAGCGGCTGGATCGGTGATCCGTCGCGACCGGTCGCCACCGGCGACGCCTGAGCGGCGACCACGTGCCGGCCGCGTGCCGGCGCCGGTCGCCTACTTGCCGAGCTTCGCGAGCAGGGCGCGCAGGGCCGACTGGGTGTCCGGGTCGGTCCAGGACGCGACGAAGCGGTCGAGATCCAGCCATTCCGGCCGCAGCGCCTCGATCACCTCGGTGCGCGCGATCGCACGCGTCGCCAGCATCGGCTTGCGTGGCAGTGCCAGCAGCTGCGCCAGCCAGGCATGCGCGCGCTGCGGCACGTCCGCGATCGGGGCGAGTTCGTCGACCAGGCCGATGGCGAGCGCCTGCTGCGCATCGACCATGGCGCCGGCCACCAGCAGGCGCTCGGCGCGATGCGGCCCGACCACGCGGCGCATCAGGCGCTGGATGCCTTCCGGCGCCACCAGTCCGACCTGGGTTTCGTTGAGGCCGATGCGGTAGTCGCCCGCGGCCATCACCCGGTAGTCGCAGCACAGCGCCAGCACGCAGCCGCCGGCCGGCGCGTGGCCGTCGAGCGCGGCCACCACCGGCACCTGCGACTGCGCCAGCACCCGCGCCGCATCGATGAAGCCCGACCACGCATCGCGCAGCGCGTCGGCCTCCAGGCTCAGCAGGTGCGGCACGTCCAGCCCGGCGGAAAAGACGCCCGGGCCTCCGCTCAGCACGATGCCGCGCGCGCCGTCGGCGACGGCGCCAATCACCGCCTCACGCAGCAACCTGCACAGTTCCGGGTTGAGCGCGTTCACCGGCGGCCGCGCCAGGCGCAGTGCGTGGATGCCGTCGTGCTGGCTGTGTTCGATCATGGAGCGGGTCCGTGGGTGGAAGCGGCTATCATAGAGGCCATGCGAATTCCGGCCATCCTGCTGCTGTACGCGCTGCTGCCTGCGCTGTCCACCACCGCGCGCGCCGACGATTGCGTGCCGCTGGTGGAGGCGGGCTGGGTCCGCCAGCCGCCGATGCCCATGCCGATGATGGCGGGCTTCGCGACGATCCGGAATCCGTGCGCGACCGCGGTGGCCATCGTCTCGGCCAGCAGTCCCGCATTCGGCTCGGTGGAACTGCACGAAACCACGCGGGTCGACGGCGTGAGCCGCATGCGCCACGTCGAATCGCTCGAGGTGCCGGCCGGCGGCAGCGCCACGCTGGCGCCCGGCGGCCTGCACCTGATGCTGATGCAGCCGCGCGCAACGCCCGCCCTGGGCGACCCGGTCGAGATCGAACTGCAGCTGGCCGACGGACGCCGCGTGCGCGCCGGCTTCGAGGTGCGCGCGGCCAACGCGCTCTAGGTCACGGCAGCACGGGCGCTCCCCGCCGCGTGCCGCGCATCGCCATGTTGCATCATTGAATCTTCCGCGAAGGGCCGGTCGAGCAGCACCGGTCGCGCTGCAGGCCGCCTGCTGTCCCGCGCGTGTCCGCGACCGTTGCGCGGACAGGCCGGAATACGGCCCGCGCGCGTTGCAGCGATGAAACTTTTCTCGATGAAAAGCGTGCACGGCGCCGCAGGCTGCGTCCGCGTCCGCGAATAACTCCCGGACATTCAGTGGTTTGTCGATCGCCCGCGCGGTTGGCATCGCATTTGCGGGGAAGCAGCAGCGCAAGCGCCAGTCATGACGACGGGCCTTGGCGCAATGCAACCTTGAAGGAGTCTTCCAATGCGCATTCGATACAGCATCCTCACCGCGGCCGTCCTGGTCGTGCTGGGCGCTTCGGGCCAGCTCATGGCCCAGGACCAGAACGAAGGGCCGCTTCCGCGCCGACCTCTACCACCGGCTGCGGGTGATCGAGCTGCGGATGCCGGCGCTGCGCGAGCGCGGCAGCGACATCGCACTGATCGCGCACCACGCGCTGCAGCGGCATGCCGGAGAGGTCCAGTGCCGGCTCAAGGGCTTCAAGGCCTGCGCCCTGCGCGCGATGCAGACCTACGCCTGGCCGGGCAACGTGCGCGAGCTGATCAATCGCGTACGCGAGGCGATGGTGATGGCCGAAGGCTGCTACATCTCCGCGCGCGACCTGCAGCTGGAGGTCGCGGATCCGCTGCAGCCCGCCGGGGTCACGATCGAACTGGCGCGACGCGAGGGCGAGCGGGCGGCGATCGAGCGCGCGCTTGCACGCAACGGCCAGCGCGTCGCCCAGGCCGCCGACGAACTCGGGATCTCGCGCGTGACGCTCTATCGGCTGATGCTGCGCCACGGCCTGCACGAGGCCCGGCCGGAAGCGCAGTGGAACCGCCTGGCGCTGGTGAAGGGCGGCAGGGACGAGGCCTGAGTCGCGTCAACCGCCGGCGACGCGCCGCACCGCCTCCGGCAGTGGCGTGGGCCGGCCGTTCGCGCGATCGATCCAGACCATCACCACGTGCCCGTCGGCATACAGCACGGTGCCGTCCTCGCCGGCGATGCGGTGGCCGAGGGTGATGCTGGTGGTGCCGATGCGGTCGGCGAACAGCTCGACCACCACCCGTGCCGGATACGGGATCGGTACCCGGTAGTTCATCTGCACCGCGGCCAGCAGCGGCGCGAACGTCTCGGTCAGCCAGGCCTCGCCCAGCGAGTCGAACCAGCGGATCCGCGCCTCCTCCAGGTAGGTCATGAAGTTGGAGTTGTTGACGTGGTTGAACGCGTCGAGGTCGCGCCAGCGCAGTTCGATCGGCAGGCGGAACAGGGCGGTGCGGTTGTCCAGGCTCATGCTGCGTGACTCGGGGAACGGACGGGACGCAAATTGGTGGACGGCGACGGGTTCACGCCGCCGACTTGCGGCGTGACGGCTTGGCCTCGCGGCGTGACGGCTCGGCGTCCAGGCCCAGCGTGCGCGCCAGGAAGCGGCCGGTGTGCGAGGCAGGCAGGCGCGCGATCTGCTCGGGCGTGCCCTGGCCGATGATGGTGCCGCCGCGGTGCCCGCCCTCGGGGCCGAGGTCGACCACCCAGTCGGCGGTCTTGATCACGTCCAGATTGTGCTCGATCACCACGACCGTGTTGCCGTCGTCGCGCAACTTGTGCAGCACGGCGAGCAGGTGCTCGATGTCGTGGAAATGCAGTCCGGTGGTCGGTTCGTCGAGGATGTACAGGGTGCGCCCGGTATCGCGCCGCGATAGTTCCTTCGACAGCTTGACCCGCTGCGCCTCGCCGCCCGACAGCGTGGTCGCCGGCTGCCCGAGCTTGATGTAGCTCAGGCCGACGTCGAGCAGCGTCTCGAGCTTGCGGGAGATCGACGGCACCGGCTCGAACAGCGCGAGCGCGTCCTCCACCGTCATTTCCAGCACGTCGTGGATGCTGTAGCCCTTGTAGAGGATTTCCAGCGTCTCGCGGTTGTAGCGCTTGCCGCCGCAGACATCGCAGGGCACGTAGACGTCGGGGAGGAAGTGCATCTCGACCTTGATCAGGCCGTCGCCCTGGCAGGCTTCGCAGCGGCCGCCGCGGACGTTGAAGCTGAAGCGTCCGGGCGAGTAGCCGCGCGCGCGCGCTTCCGGCACCTGCGCGAACAGCTCGCGCAGCGGCGTGAACAGGCCGGTGTAGGTGGCAGGGTTGCTGCGCGGCGTGCGGCCGATGGGCGACTGGTCGATGTCGACCACCTTGTCGAACAGGTCCAGGCCCTGGATCTCCCGGTAGGGCGCAGGACTGTGCGAGGCGCCGTTGATCTCGTTGGCGGCCAGCGCATACAGGGTGTCGTTGATCAGGGTCGACTTGCCCGAACCGGAGACGCCGGTGACGGCAGTGAACAGGCCCGAGGGAATCGACAGGTCCACGTCCTTGAGGTTGTTGCCCGAGGCGCCCAGCAGCTTGAGCTGCATCTTCGGGTTGGACTTGTGGCGTGTCTTCGGGATCTCGATCCGGCGCTTGCCGGACAGGTACTGCCCGGTGAGCGAGCGCGGCGCCTTCAGCACGTCCTCGAACGATCCCTGGGCCACGATTTCCCCGCCATGCACGCCGGCGGCAGGGCCGATGTCGACGATGTGGTCGGCCAGCCGGATCGCGTCCTCGTCGTGTTCCACCACGATCACCGTGTTGCCGAGGTCGCGAAGGCGGGTGAGGGTACCGAGCAGGCGTTCGTTGTCGCGCTGGTGCAGGCCGATGCTGGGCTCGTCGAGCACGTACATGACCCCGACCAGGCCCGCACCGATCTGCGAGGCCAGCCGGATGCGCTGCGCCTCGCCGCCGGACAGGGTGTCGGCCTTGCGTTCGAGGGTGAGGTAATCCAGGCCGACGTCGACCAGGAAGCCGAGGCGTTCGTTGATCTCCTTGACGATCTTGGCTGCGATCTCGCCGCGCCAGCCGGCCAGCTGCAGGCTGACGAAGAACGCGCGCGCCTCGTCGATCGGCAGCACCACCAGGTCCGACAGCGGGCGATCGGCGACGAAGACGTTGCGCGCGGCACGGTTCAGGCGCGCGCCGCCGCACTCGGTGCAGGCCCGTTCGCTGATGTACTTGGCGAGTTCCTCGCGCACCGCCGCCGATTCGGTCTCGCGGTAGCGGCGCTCGAGGTTGGGCACGATGCCCTCGAACCGGTGCTTGCGCTGGGTGCGGCCACCGGCATCGGTGACGTAGCTGAAGGTGATCGTGGTCGTGCCGCTGCCGAACAGCACCGCTTCGCGCGAGGCCTCCGGCAGGTCCTGCCAGGGCGTATCGACGCTGAAGCCATAGTGCTTGGCCAGCGACTGGATCAGCTGGAAGTAATAGGCGTTGCGACGGTCCCAGCCGCGTACCGCGCCAGCCGCCATCGACAGTTCCGGATGCACCACCACGCGCGCCGGGTCGAAGAACTGCGACACGCCCAGTCCGTCGCAGGTCGGGCAGGCGCCCTGTGGCGAGTTGAACGAGAACAGGCGCGGTTCCAGTTCCGGCAGCGCGTACTCGCAGACCGGGCAGGAGTACTTTGACGAGAACAGAAGCGGCGCGGCGCCATCCGCGTCCATGGCCTGCACCGAGGCCATGCCCTCGCCGAGCTTGAGCGCGGTCTCGAAGGATTCGGTCAGCCGCTGCCGGAACCCCGCGGCCGATTCCTCGTCGGCGCTGCGCACCTTGAACCGGTCGATCACCGCTTCGATCGTGTGCTTCTGGCGCAGGGCCAGCGGCGGCACGGCATCGATCTCATGCAGCGCACCGTCCACGCGGACCCGGACATAGCCCTGCGCGCGCAGCTGCTCGAACACCTGTGCGTGCTCGCCCTTGCGCTCGCGCACCACCGGGGCCAGCAGCATCCAGCGCTGTTCCGGATCCAGCCCGAGTACCTGGTCGACCATCTGGCTGACGGTCTGCGCTTCCAGCGGATAGCCGTGGTCCGGGCAGCGCGGCAGCCCCACGCGCGCATACAGCAGGCGCAGGTAGTCGTAGATCTCGGTGATGGTGCCCACGGTCGAACGCGGGTTGTGGCTGGTCGACTTCTGCTCGATCGAAATCGCCGGCGAGAGGCCCTCGATGTGGTCCACGTCCGGCTTTTCCATCACGCTGAGGAACTGCCGGGCATAGGCCGACAGCGACTCGACGTAGCGGCGCTGGCCTTCGGCGTAGATGGTGTCGAAGGCCAGCGAGGACTTGCCCGATCCGGACAGGCCAGTGAACACGATCAGCCGATCGCGCGGCAGGTCGAGGTCGACGTTCTTGAGGTTGTGGGTACGGGCACCGCGAATGCGGATGGTGTCCATCGCCATCGGACAGGGTTTCCGGTTGGGGCTGGGGGAGGGGCAGCCGGGGAGGAACCGGTCAGCCTAGCGAGCCGCGGATATGGGGGCAAATGCGGCGGATGCCAGTTTCATCGGCTTGCGTCTCAGCTTGTGCGACAAAGGGCAGGGCGCCGATGCCATTGAGTACTGCCGACGCGCGTCCGTGCCCGAGGACAGCCGGAAACCCCCACTTCACGTCAAGACAGCCTGGGCCGGAAAGTTATACGGTTGTTAACATGCCCTTCACGGCGATAAACCTAAGCTGCCGCCGTGCGTTCAGTCTGCAGCCTCGGGACTGGGCAGAACCTGGCACCGGACGTCGCACCAGTGGGACACGGGGTCGCAATTCGATTGGCAAAAGTCCTTTCAAGGAACCGGAAATGACGAAGACGAAACTCCTCACCCTCGCGCTGCTCGGCGGCCTCGGTCTGACCCAGGTCGCGTCCGCGCAGGAATTCGACGACCGCTGGTACCTGACCGGTTCGGTCGGCTTCAACCTCCAGGACGAGGACCGTCGTACGGACGACGCCTATGCGCTGGGCCTGGGCCTGGGCAAGTTCATCA
>JAEWZE010000062.1 GCA_023395465.1 Pseudomonadota bacterium | reverse complement strand
ACCGCCGGCCGGCCGTTGGCTTCGGTGACCTTGCACACCAGCGAGATCGGATCCAGCGCGGCGGTGGCGAACGGCGCACAGTCGCGGAAGTCGTTGGTGAGGTTGGTGCCCCAGCCGAAGCTCATGCGCACCCGCCCGTGGAAATGCCGGTAGCTGCGCTCGATCGAATCCACGTCCATGCCGTCGGAGAAGATCAGCAGCTTGTCGCGCGGATCGCGCCCGCGTTCGCGCCACCAGGCCATCACCTGCTCGCCGGCCGCGATCGGCGGCAGGCTGTCGGGACGGAAGCCGGTCCAGTCGGCCACCCAGTCCGGCGCGTCGCGCAGGAAGGCGGCGGTGCCGAAGGCGTCGGGCAGCACGATCAGCAGGTTGCCCGAATACAGCTCGCGCCAGTCCTCGAGCACGCGGTAGGGCGCGGCGCGCAGGGCCTCGTCGCCGTCGGCCAGCGCCGCCATCACCATCGGCAGCTCGTGCGCGTTGGTGCCGATCGCCTCCAGGTCGCTCTCCATCGCGATCAGCACGTTGGAAGTGCCGATGAAGCGCTCGCCCAGGCCTTCCTTCAGCGCTTCCACGCACCAGCGCTGCCACAGGAACGAATGCCGGCGGCGCGTGCCGAAATCCGAGAGCACCAGGTCCGGCAGCTGGCGCAGCCGTTCGAGCTTGGCCCACAGCTTGGCCTTGGCCCGCGCGTAGGTGACATCGAGCGCGAAGCGGCCGCGGCCCTGCAGCGCGGCGCGCACGCGCAGTTCGTTGACGATCGCCAGCGCCGGGATCTCCCACAGCGTGGTCAGCATCCACGGGCCGGGGAAGCGCAGCAGGTACTGGCCGTCGCGCCGGGACAGCTCGTACTCGGGCAGCTGCACCTGCGCCAGCCACGCCAGGAATTCCGGCGCGAACATGTGCTGGCGGCCATAGAAGGTGTTGCCGGCCAGCCAGATCAGCTCGCCGCGGGAAAAACGCAGGCTGCGCACGTGGTCGAGCTGGGCGCGCAGCTCCTCCTCGGGGATGTCGTCGGCCAGGCGCACGCTCCGGCTGCGGTTGATCAGCTCGAACGTCGCCTGCACGTCCGGATGGCGCCGCCAGATCATCTGCAGCATCAGCAGCTTGTAGAAGTCCGTGTCCAGCAGGCTGCGGACGATCGGGTCCAGGCGCCAGCCCTGGTTGTAGGCGCGGGTGGCGAGATCGGTGTGGAGCATGGGCAAGTGTGCCGGCAACGCGCGTCGCGTCGGCCATAGCCTACGCGACGCCGCGGCGGGCGTGGCGCGCCTGGCGACCGGCCGCCCCGGTAGAATTGCGCCATGTCCCTACTCCAACTCCAGCGCGTCGACTATGGCGTCGGCGGTCCGCTGCTGCTCGAACACGTCGACCTCTCCATCGAATCGGGCGAGCGCGTCTGCATCGTTGGCCGCAACGGCGCCGGCAAGTCCACCCTCATGCGCCTGATCGCCGGCGAGCTCAGGCCCGACGACGGCGAGGTCCGCCTGCAGTCGGGCGTGGTCGTGGCGCGGATGGCGCAGGAAGTGCCGGCCGACGCGCACGGCACCGTGTTCGACGTGGTCGCGCAGGGCCTGGGCGAGCTCGGCGAGCTGCTGGCGCGCTACCACCATGCGCTCGACGCCGGCGACATGGCCGCCATGGGCGAGGCGCAGACCCGGATCGAGGCCCGCAACGGCTGGGACCTGGACCGCCGCATCAACCAGGTGATCGAACAGCTCGAACTGCCCGGCGATGCCGACTTCGCCGCGCTCTCGGGCGGCATGAAGCGGCGCGTGCTGCTGGGCCAGGCGCTGGCGCGCAAGCCCGACATCCTGCTGCTGGACGAACCCACCAACCACCTCGACATCGAGGCCATCGCCTGGCTGGAAGGCTTCCTCAAGTCGTTCGCCGGCAGCCTGCTGTTCGTCACCCACGACCGCAGCTTCCTGCGCGCGCTGGCCACGCGCATCGTCGAGATCGACCGCGGCCAGCTGACCAGCTGGCCCGGCGACTACGACAACTACCTGCGCCGGCGCGAGGAGCGCCTGCATGCCGAGGCGATGGAGAACGCGCGCTTCGACAAACTGCTGGCGCAGGAGGAAGTGTGGATCCGCCAGGGCATCAAGGCGCGCCGTACCCGCAACGAGGGCCGGGTGACCGCGCTCAAGGTGCTGCGCCGCGAGCGCGCGCAGCGGCGCGAGCTGTCGGGCAACGTGAAGATGGAGGCGGCTGCGGCGCAATCCTCCGGCAGGAAGGTCATCGAGGCGACCGGCATCCACCATGCCTATTCGGGCCGGGTGCTGCTGGACGACGTGTCGACCACGATCATGCGCGGCGACCGGGTCGGCCTGATCGGCCCCAATGGCGCCGGCAAGTCGACCCTGCTGAAGATCCTGCTGGGCGAACTGGCGCCGCAGGAGGGCGAGGTGAAGCAGGGCACCGGCCTGCAGGTCGCCTACTTCGACCAGCACCGCAGCCAGCTCGACGAGTCGCTGACCGCGCTGGAGAACGTGGCCGAGGGCCGCGAGTTCGTCGAGATCAACGGCGCGCGCAAGCACGTGATCGGCTACCTGCAGGACTTCCTGTTCACGCCCGAGCGCGCGCGTGCGCCGATCACCCGCCTCTCCGGTGGCGAACGCAACCGGCTGCTGCTGGCCCGCCTGTTCGCGCAGCCGTCCAACCTGCTGGTGATGGACGAACCGACCAACGATCTCGACGTGGAGACGCTCGAGCTGCTGGAGGAGCTGCTGCTCGACTACAAGGGCACGCTGCTGCTGGTCAGCCACGACCGCGACTTCCTCGACAACGTGGTCACCAGCACCCTGGTGCTGGAAGGCGACGGCCGGCTCGGCGAATACGTCGGCGGTTACACCGACTGGCTGCGGCAGCGGCCGGCGCCGGGCGCCACCACCGCCACCACCGTCGCTGCCAGGCCCGCACCAGCGCCCGCGCCCCCAGCGGCGGCGACGCCGCCCAGGCGCAAGCTCAGCTACAAGGAAGCGCGCGAGCTCGAACAGCTGCCGGCGCTGATCGAACGGCTGGAGGCCGAGGTCGCCGCGCGCGGCGAGGCGATGAACGATCCGGCCTATTTCCAGCAGGACAGCGCGGCGATCACCGCGGCCAACGAGGCGCTGTCGACCCTGCAGGCCGAACTCGACGCGGCCTACGCGCGCTGGGCCGAACTCGACGCCGGCTGAGCTGGCTTCGCGTCAGCGCGTTTCGCCGGGGCGCGCTGGCGTGCATGTTCAGTGCCCGGGCGGCGGCGCGTCAGGCCACTGGCGGAAGTTCACGCAGACGGTCGTGCCGTCGAGCATCGCGAACTCGCGCGCACCCCAGGGCTTGCGCTCCACCCGGCTGGCATCGGGATGCAGCAGCTGCGGCGCGCGCCGCCATCTCGCGGTACACCGCATCGACATCGTCGGTCTCGATCGCCAGTTCCGGCCGGTCCTTCGCCGCGTACTCGGGGCTTTCGACCAGATAGGCCTTGGCGCCATCGCGCGAGACCACGGCCATCGTCGCGTCGCGGTAGTCGACACCGAAGCCGAGCGCCTCGACGAAGAAATCGAGGCCGTCCTGCAGCCGGTCGTAGAAGATCTTCGGGATCAGCTTCTGGAACATGGCGCGCTCCGTTGCGATGGTCCTCGCTAGCCTGCGCCGGTGGCCGCCGCCGCGGCAAGCGTGGTCGCCGACAGCCCGAGCGCCACGCGCAGCCCGAACGCGCGACCGCCGCTGGCGAACGCCACCACCGACTTGGCCATGGTGCTCGCCCCGAGCAGGCCGACCAGCGCCCAGCGCGCCTGCGCCACGTCGATGGTGCCGTTGGCGAACAGCGTGGCCACGCCCGCCACGGCGGCATGCAGTTCGGCCAGCGCGGTGAGCAGGGCGGCGACGAGCGCCGCGCCGGGTCCCAGCCACTGCGCCGCCAGCTGCGAGAGGAACAGCACTCCCGCGATCAGCGCCGCCAGGCCCAGCGCCTGTCCGATGCGGAACATGCGCGTGTCGGCCGTGGGCGGCGGCACGTCGACATGGCCACCGCGATGCAGGCCCAGCCCCGCGCCGAGCAGCAGCACCGCCGCCGCGGCCGCGAGCGGCCATGCGGCGGCGCGCAGCAGGGCCGGGGAGACCGCCAGCAGCACCGGCACGAACAGGCTCAGCGAGGCCAGGTTGGACAGCATCGTGGCGCCCACCGCGGACGTGAGCAGCGCCGGCTGCGCCCGGGTGCGTTGGCCGAAGCCGGCGGTGGCCGCGGTCGAGGACACGTAGCCGGCGAAGAAGCCCGACAGCAGCAGGCCCCAGCGGACGCCGACCAGGCGCAGCGCGATGTGGCCGAGCGCGCCGATCGCCATCACCAGCACCACCAGCTTCCACACCGTGGCCAGGTTGATCGCGCCGTGCGGACCGATCGGTGCGTCCGGTAGCAGCGGCAGCACGATCAGCGCGAAGGCCAGCAGCACCAGGCCGTCGCCGATCTCGCGGTCGCTGAGGTGCTCGCGGCTGAAATGGTGCAGGCGCGGCTTGGCGTAGATCAGGATCGCGACCAGCACCGCCAGCGCAGCCGCCACGCCCGGCGCGCGCATCGCAAGTCCGCCCAGCAGGGTGCTGCACAGCATTGCGACCTCGGCGGTGATGCCGGTGTCGTGCGCGCTGGTGCGCAGGTAGCTCAGCGCCGCGAAGCTGCCACCCAGCAGCAGGGTGGCGATGAAGGCCGGGACGCCGATCCACAGCGAGACCGCGCCGGCCAGGGCCAGCAGGGTGTGCGTGCGCAGGCCCGCGGCAATGGCGGGGTCGTCGCGTTTGCGGCGCTCGTAGGGCAGGCCGATCAGCAGCCCGGCGCCGAGCGCGGTGGTCAGCGACAGCAGGGGCAGCGCGGACGCATCGGGCATCGGTCCACTATGCCACGCGTGCGGCCGCCGGCCGGCGCTGCCGGGCTACTCGCGCAGGCGCGGCAGGCCGTGCTCGTCGCGGTCCTCGACCATCGCCTCGTCGGCGATCCGCTGGTGCAGTTCGCGCGGCGGCAGCGGAACCACCGCCTGGCCGCGGCTGGCGGCCAGTGCGTTGGCGTAGCACTGGCGCGCGCGGTATTCATCGCCGCTGCGCGCGTAGCCATCGCCCAGCGCCTCCCAGGCATCGCTGCCGCCGCCCTGGGCAAGGGCGCGGTGCAGGGCGGCTTCCGCCTGCGGCCAGTCGCCGCCGTCCTGGGCGAGGCGGGCGAGGGCCGACAGCAGCGCCGGGCTGCCCGGATGGGCCTTGAGCCAGCGCTCGACCTGGGCGCGGCGATGCTCCACGCGTCCCACCGGCAGCTGGCCATAGCGGCCGGCCAGGCCTTCGTCCCAGCGCGTGTCCAGGGCGTGCTCGATGCTGCGGGTGGCCGCGTCCTCCCAGCCGAAGGCGGCGGCGCGGCCGGCATAGGCATCGACCACGGCCGGTTCGGTCTTCAGGGTCTTGGGCAGGGCATCCCAGCGTTCCGCCAGCGCATTGGCGTCGGGCGCCTCGCGCAGCGAGGCTTCGGCCCAGGCCAGTTCGCGCTCGTCCAGCATCGACGCCGGCCAGGCGTGCTGCTGGCGCAGCGCGCCGAGCAGGCCCCAGGCTTCGGCCGCCTGGCCGTTGGCGGCCAGGGCTTCGGCACGCAGCGCCAGGCCGCGCGGCGGCAGCGGCTGCGCCGCAGGGGCGTCGAGCGCGACCAGCGCATCGGTCGGCCGCTGTTCGCGCAGCGCCAGCT
>JAEWZE010000046.1 GCA_023395465.1 Pseudomonadota bacterium | reverse complement strand
GCGCGTTCTCGATCATCACGATCGCCGCGTCGACCATTACGCCGATCGAGATCGCGATGCCGCCCAGGCTCATGATGTTCGAGTTCATGCCCAGCGCACGCATCGCGATCACCGCGATCAGCACGCCGACCGGCAACATGACGATCGCGACCAGCGCGCTGCGCGCATGGAACAGGAACACCAGGCACACCAGCGCGACGATCAGGCTCTCCTCGAGCAGTGTCGTGCGCAGGGTCTTGATCGCACGCACGATGAGATCGGAGCGGTCGTAGACCGCCTGAACGCTGACACCCTCGGGGAGTCCACTCGCAAGCTGGGCGATCTTGTCCTTCACACCCCCGATCACGGCCAGGGCGTTCTCGCCGAATCTCGCAATGACGATCCCACCCACGACGTCGCCTTCGCCGTCCAGGTCGGCGATGCCACGGCGTTCGTCGGGCACCAGTTCGACTCGGGCCACATCGCGGATCAACACCGGCGCGGCTCCTTCGGCGCGCAGCACCAGGTTTTCGATATCCTCGATGCCGCGCAGGTAGCCACGACCCCGGACCATGTACTCGGTCTCGGCCATCTCGATCACGCGGCCGCCAACGTCGCGGTTGCTCTCGGCGATGACCTCGGACACCCGTGAAATCGGGATGTCGAATTCGCGCAGCCGGACCGGATCCACGGTGATCGAGTACTGACGGACGAAGCCGCCGACGCTGGCGACCTCGGCCACGCCGGGCGCGGTGGTGAGCTGGTAGCGCAGGTACCAGTCCTGCATGGCGCGCAGCTCGTCCAACGAGTGGCGGTCGCTCTTGAGGACGTATTGGTAAACCCAGCCCACGCCCGTGGCGTCGGGACCCAGTGCGGGCGCCACGCCGGGGGGCAGGTTCTTCGACGCCACGTTGAGGTTTTCGAGCACGCGTGAGCGCGCCCAGTAGAGATCCGTCCCTTCCTCGAAGATGACGTAGATGAAGGAGGCGCCGAAGAACGAGAAACCGCGGACGTCCTTCGATTTCGGAACCGAGAGCAGAGCGCTGGTCAGCGGGTAGGTGACCTGGTCCTCGACCACCTGGGGCGCCTGTCCCGGGTATTCGGTGAACACGATCACCTGCACGTCCGACAGATCCGGCTGTGCGTCCAGTGGCGTGTTCATCAGTGCGTAGATGCCGCCGGCGACGATCGCCAGTGTCATCACCAGGACCAGGAAGACGTTGCGTACGGACCATTCGATGAGACGACCAAGCATGTCAGTGCCCCTCGTGGCCGGTGGCGGAGGGCGGAGTCTCCTCCGTAGTGGACGGCATGGAATGACCCGCGTGCGGATCGGCGGCCTCGTCACCATCGCCCGCGTGGGGTTCAGAGGCGCCATCGCTGGAGCCGGGCTGCGGCTGCTCGCTGGTGCCGGAGGGCGCGCCGTGTCCCGCGTGACCCTCAAGTCCCTGGAGCGCCGACTGCAGGTTGCTTTCGGCGTCGATCAGGAAGTTTGCGGACACCACGACCTGTTCGCCTTCGGCGATCCCCTCGAGCACTTCGATCCGATCGCCGCCGCGCCGACCCAACGTGACGTCACGCGGATCGAAGCGGCCAGGACCGGTCTCGACCAGCACCACCTGGCGCGTGCCGCTGTCGAGCACCGCCGAGCGCGGAACGGTCAGGACCGGTCCAGCCCCCGGCTCCTCCAGCACCACCGTCCCATACAGCCCGGGCCGCAGGTCGCCAGCGGGGTTGGGCAGGGCGATGCGCACATCCACGGTGCGCGTCATCGCATCGATGACGGGCTGCACGAAGGTGACCTCGCCCTCGGCCACCTGGCCCGGCAGGGCAACGGTTTCAAAGCGGGCCGTTTGGCCGGGCTGGATACCCGCCGCCTGCGCCGCCGGCACCTTGGCGATCACCCACACCTTCGACAGGTCCGCCAGGCGCAGGATGGTTTCGCCGGGCTCGAAACGCGCGCCCTGGACCACCGGCTTCTCGATCACGACCGCGTCCGCGGGCGCGGTGAGCACCAGGCCCGTCTTGCCCATCTGCGCGTCACTGATTTCCCAGTTGCGCAGGCGGGTGCGGGCGGCATCGCGCAGGCGGACCATCGACGCCGCGCTCGCGGGATCGGACCCGGCCAGCCTGCGGGCGGTCTCGTCGGCCAGCCGGTATTCCTGCTGCGCCGCGGCCAGCTGCGGGCTGTAGACGGAGAGCAGCGGCTGCCCGGCGCTGACCCGCATGCCGGTCTGGTTCGCGTACAGCCGCTCCACCCAGCCTTCGAAGCGTGGCGCGATCGCGTACTGCCGGGTCTCGTCAACCTCGACGGTGCCGCTGGTGCGCACGGTCGCAGCCAGGACTGCGCGCTGGACCGCTTCGGTGCGCACGCCCAGCGCCTGCACCTTGTCGGGTGGCATCACCACCGTTCCCGGCGCCGCGGCAGGCGCGTCGCCGGCGTAGACCGGAATGTAGTCCATGCCCATCGGGTCCTTCTTCGGCACCGGCGAGGTGTCCGGAAGGCCCATGGGATTGCGGTAATAGAGCACCTTGCGTTCCGCGGCCGGCGCTTCGGCGGACGTGGCTGCGCTCGGAGCATCGTTCGTCGCGCGGCCGGCCATCCAGCCGACGGCGAGGGCGGCGAGTGCGACGCCGATGGCGAGCGACAGGGTCTGGACACGGGTCATCGGATCTCTCCTTCGATGGCGCGCACGGCGGCGGCGCCCAACAGTTCGTCACGCAGTGCATCGACCCGTGCGAGGTCGGCGCCCTGCCATTCATTGAGTGCTTCCAGCAGCGTCCCGAAGTCGACTTCGCCGA
>JAEWZE010000033.1 GCA_023395465.1 Pseudomonadota bacterium | reverse complement strand
CGCCGAAACCACTCGGGGCCCCGGCCGCCCGGGCGTGGCCGCGGCGTGGACGTGGGTCGGGAACGGACACGATCGCCCTCAGCGCAAGCCGGTTTCGCTGCGCGCGATGACCAGGCGCTGGATCTCGCTGGTACCTTCGTAGATCTCGGTGATCTTGGCGTCGCGGAAGTAGCGTTCGACCGGCATTTCCTTGGAATAGCCCATGCCGCCATGGATCTGCACGGCCTGGTGGGCGATCCACATCGCGTTTTCCGACGCGGTCAGCTTGGCGATGGCCGCTTCGGCCGAGAACTTTTTCCCCTGCCCCTTCAGCCAGGCCGCGCGCAGCGTCAGCAGCCAGGCCGCGTCGAGCTTGCACTTCATGTCGGCGATCTTGGCCTGGGTCATCTGGAAAGTGCCGATCGGCGCACCGAAGGCCTTGCGCTCCTTCACGTAGGCCAAGGTGGCCTCGTAGGCGGCGCGGGCGATGCCGATCGCCTGCGAGGCGATGCCGATGCGGCCGGCGTCGAGCACGCCCATGGCGATCTTGAAGCCCTCGCCTTCCTTGCCCAGCACCTCGTCGGGCTGGACGACGTAGTCGTCGAACTCGATCTCGCAGGTGGCCGAGGCGCGGATGCCGAGCTTGGGTTCGGTCTTGCCGCGGCCGAAGCCGTCGCGCGCGGTGTCGACCAGGAACGCGGTGATGCCACGCGCGCCCTTGTCCGGATCGGTCATCGCGAACAGCACGATGTACTTCGCCACCGGGCCCGAGGTGATCCAGCTCTTCTTGCCGTTGACCACGTAGCTGCCGTCGTCGCGCCTGGTCGCGCGGCAGCGCATGGCGGTGGCGTCGGAACCGGACTGCGGTTCGGTCAGCGCGAAGGCGCCGATCTCTGCGCCCTCGGCGATCGCGCGCACGTACTTCTGCTTCTGCGCTTCCGTGCCGTGGGTCAGGATGCCGTTGCAGAACAGCGAGTTGTTGACCGACATGATGGTCGAATGGGCCGCGTCGGCCGCGGCGATCTCGACCATGGCCAGTACGTAGGCCACCGGGTCCATGCCCGCGCCGCCATACTCGGCCGGCACCTCGATCCCCATCAGGCCGTTCTCGCCGAGGGTACGGATGTTGTCCAGCGGGAATTCGCCGGTGCGGTCGTGATGCTCCGCGCTGGGCGCGATCTTCTCCTGCGCGATCCGGCGGGCCACGTCCTGGATCATCAGCTGCTCTTCGTTGAACCCGAACTCCACGGCACCCTCTATTGTTTCTGGCGAAACGACATTGTAGCCGGGCGCAGGCGCGAACCCCATGCGCCTTTCCTCATTCCAGGTGCCCCGAACGGCACAACCGGCCCGGCTTGACGCACGACAGCGCTGACGTAAGAATATCTCTATATCGCGATATGGAGATATTATGGATCTCGACGCCTGGTCGGCGCGGCTCAAGGTACTGGCCGATCCCACCCGCGTGCGCCTGTTGGCGCTGCTGGAGGGCGAAGAGCTGACCGTGGCCGAACTGTCGGCCATCACCCGCCTCGCGCAGCCGCGCGTGTCCACCCACCTGGCCAAGCTCAAGGAGGCCGGGCTGGTGCGCGACCGCCGTTCCGGCGTGTCGGCCTACTACCGTTTCGACGACGAATCGCTGGAACCGCCGCAGCGGGCGCTGTGGCAGGCGCTGTCCACCGGCACCGACGATCCGCTGCTGCGCCAGGACGCCGAACGCGTGGCCGGCGTGCTGGCGATGCGCGCGGCCGACCAGAACTGGGCCGACTCGGTGGCCGGCGACATGGAGCGCCACTACTCGCCCGGCCGTACCTGGGAAGCGCTGGCGCGCAGCGCACTGCCGCTGCTGGAGACCGGCGACGTGCTCGACATCGCCTCGGGCGACGGCGTGCTGGCCGAACTGCTGGCCCCGCACGCGCATCGCTACGTCTGCGTGGACAGCAGCCGGCGCGTGGTCGCCGCGGCCGCCGAACGCCTGCGCCGCTTCCGCAACGTCGAGGTGATGGAGGGCGACATGCACGCCCTGCCCTTCGCCGAGGGCCAGTTCGACCTGGTGGTGCTGATGCACGCGCTGACCTATGCCGACAAGCCCGCGCAGGCCGTGGCCGACGCCGCGCGCGTGCTGCGTCCCGGCGGCCGCCTGCTGCTGTCGAGTCTGGCCCGCCACGAGCACCAGAACGTGGTGCAGGCCTACGGCCACGCCAACCTCGGCTTCAGCGAGAAGGACCTGCGCCGCTTCGTTTCGCGCGCCGGCCTGGAGCTGCTCAATGCCGAGACCGTCACCCGCGAGAAGCGCCCGCCGCACTTCGAGGTGATCTCGATGATCGCCCGCAAGCCCTGAGCGCCAACCGTCCCACGAGGTCCCCATGCACCTGCTTCCCTGGCTCCACCCCGACCGCGTCGCCCTGCTCGAGGCCGCGCTGCGCGAACGCATCCTGGTCATCGACGGCGCGATGGGCACGATGATCCAGCGCCACGGGCTGGAGGAAGCCGACTACCGCGGCGAGCGCTTCGCCGACGGCTTCGACGCCACGCGCGAGGCGCCGGCCGGTGGCGGCCACGACCTCAAGGGCAACAACGACCTGCTGCTGCTCACCCGTCCGGACATCATCGCCGGTATCCACACCGCCTACCTGGAAGCGGGCGCCGACCTGGTGGAAACCAACACCTTCAACGCCACCTCGGTGAGCCAGGCCGACTACCATCTCGAGCACCTGGTGTACGAACTCAACCACGAGGGCGCGCGCGTCGCCCGGCAGTGCTGCGACGCGATCGAAGCGCGCACGCCGTCGCGCCCGCGCTTCGTGATCGGCGTGCTCGGCCCCACCAGCCGCACGGCGTCAATCAGCCCGGACGTCAACGACCCGGGCTTCCGCAACACCAGTTTCGACGAACTGCGCGCGACCTACCGCGAAGCCATCGAGGGCCTGATCGACGGCGGCGCCGACACCCTGATGGTCGAGACCATCTTCGACACGCTCAATGCCAAGGCCGCGCTGTACGCGATCGAGGAAGCCTTCGACGCCCGCGGCGGACGGCTGCCGGTGATGATCTCCGGCACCATCACCGACGCCTCCGGCCGCACCCTTTCGGGACAGACGGCCGAAGCGTTCTACGCCTCGGTCGCGCACGGCCGCCCGCTGTCGGTCGGCCTGAACTGCGCGCTCGGCGCCAAGGACCTGCGGCCGCACGTGGAGACCCTGGCCACGATCGCCGACTGCCAGGTCAGCGCGCATCCCAACGCCGGCCTGCCCAACGCCTTCGGCGGCTACGACGAGACGCCGGAGGAGATGGCCGAGGTGCTGCGCGAGTTCGCCCAGGCCGGGTTGCTGAACCTGATCGGCGGCTGCTGCGGCACCACACCCGACCACATCCGCGCGATCGCCGACGCCGTGGCCGGACTGCCACCACGGAGGCTGGCGGCGGCAGAGGCGCTCGCAGCGTGATGGACCGGCCGGACATCAGGCGGGTCCGCACGAACGCGCCCGGTCCACAGCGCAGCGCCGGCCGCAACAGGCGCGCGACGGACAGTGTCCGCCTGCCGCCCCTGCTCCACCCCGTCCGCGTAGATCCGCGTCGGTCCGCGGCCAAGGAAGCCTTCCGATGAACGAGACCGCCCGCCATACCCGCCTGTCCGGCCTCGAGCCGCTGGTCATCACCCCGGACCTGCTGTTCGTCAACGTCGGCGAGCGCACCAACGTCACCGGCAGTGCGCAGTTCCGCAAGTTGATCAAGGACGGCCGCTACGAAGAGGCGGTGGAGGTCGCGCGCCAGCAGGTCGCCAACGGCGCGCAGATCCTCGACGTGAACATGGACGAAGGCCTGATCGACTCGGAGGCGGCGATGACCCGCTTCCTCAACCTGATCATGTCCGAGCCCGACATCGCCCGCATCCCGGTGATGGTCGACTCGTCCAAGTGGAGCGTGATCGAGGCCGGGCTGAAATGCCTGCAGGGCAAGAGCGTGGTCAACTCGATCTCGCTCAAGGAAGGCGAGGAAGCGTTCGTCGAGCAGGCGCGCAAGGTGCTGCGCTACGGCGCGGCGGCGGTGGTGATGGCCTTCGACGAGGACGGCCAGGCCGACACCTGCGCGCGCAAGGTCGAGATCTGCACCCGCGCCTACCGCATCCTGGTCGACCAGGTCGGATTCCCGCCCGAAGACATCATCTTCGACCCGAACATCTTCGCGATCGCCACCGGCATCGAGGAGCACGACAACTACGCGGTGGACTTCATCGAGGCCACGCGGATCATCCGCCAGACCCTGCCCCACTGCCACGTCTCGGGCGGCGTGTCGAACGTGTCGTTCTCGTTCCGCGGCAACGAGACCGTGCGCCAGGCGATCCATTCGGTGTTCCTGTACCACGCCATCCAGGCCGGCATGGACATGGGCATCGTCAATGCAGGCGGGATGCCGATCTACGACGACCTGGATCCGGAGCTGCGCGAACGCGTGGAGGACGTGGTCCTGAACCGTCGCAAGGACAGCACCGAGCGCCTGCTGGAGCTGGCCGAGAAGTACAAGGGCAGCAAGGGCAAGGCCAGGACCGAGGACCTGTCGTGGCGCGAGAAGCCGGTGCGCGAGCGGCTGGCGCATGCACTGGTGCACGGCATCGATGCCTGGGCCGAGCAGGATGCCGAGGAGGCGCGGCAGCTGTCCTCGCGCCCGCTGGACGTGATCGAGGGCCCGCTGATGGACGGCATGAACATCGTCGGCGACCTGTTCGGGGCCGGCAAGATGTTCCTGCCGCAGGTGGTCAAGTCCGCGCGCGTGATGAAGAAGGCCGTCGCCTACCTGCTGCCCTTCATCGAGGCCGAGAAGCTGCGCACCGGCGATACCGGCAAGAACAACGGCAAGATCGTCATGGCCACGGTCAAGGGCGACGTGCACGACATCGGCAAGAACATCGTCGGCGTGGTGCTGGCCTGCAACAACTTCGAGGTGGTCGACCTCGGGGTGATGGTGCCCGCGCAGAAGATCATCGATGCCGCGATCGCGGAGAAGGCCGATCTGGTCGGCGTCTCGGGCCTGATCACGCCGTCGCTGGAGGAAATGGGCCACGTCGCGCGCGAGATGCAGCGCCAGGGCCTGACCGTGCCGCTGATGATCGGCGGCGCCACCACTTCGCGCGCGCACACCGCGCTGAAGATCGACCCGTTCTACAAATCGCCCACGATCTGGGTGAAGGACGCCTCGCGCGCGGTCGGCGTCGCGCAGTCGCTGGTCACGCCCGAACTGCGCACGCCGTTCGTGGCCGCCAACGAATCGGACTATGCCGAGATCCGGCAGCGGCACCGCAACCGCGGCGATGCCAAGCGGCTGGTATCGCTCGACAAGGCGCGCGCGCAGCGGTTCGACGGGGGCTGGGCGGACTACGTGCCGCCGGCGCCCCGCCAGCCGGGCCTGCACGTGCTGGCGGACTATCCGCTCGAGGAGCTGGTCGCCTGCATGGACTGGACCCCGTTCTTCCAGGCCTGGGAGCTGGCCGGCAAGTATCCGGCGATCCTGGAGGACGAAGTCGTGGGCCGCCAGGCAAGCGAGCTGTATCGCGACGCGCGCAAGATGCTCGATCGGATCATCGCCGAGAAGTGGCTCACGGCCAGCGCGGTGTTCGGCATCTGGCCGGCGAACAGCGTGGGCGACGACGTGCTCATGCGACACGACAGCGGCGACACCATGCTGCACTTCCTGCGCCAGCAGGTCGACAAGCCGGTGGAGCGGCCGGACTTCTGCCTGGCCGATTTCATCGCGCCACTGGATTCAGGGCTGCAGGACTGGATCGGCATGTTCGCCGTCACCGCGGGCATCGGCATCGAGCCGCACCTGGAACGTTTCCAGGCCGACCACGACGACTACAACGCGATCCTGCTCAAGGCGCTGGCCGACCGCCTGGCCGAAGCCTTCGCCGAACGCCTGCACCAGCGCGTGCGCAAGGAATTCTGGGGCTACGACGCGGGCGAGACGCTCGACAACGATGCGCTGATCGCCGAGCAGTACCGCGGCATCCGCCCCGCGCCCGGTTATCCGGCCTGTCCGGAACACAGCGAGAAGTCGACCCTGTTCCGTCTGCTCGACGCCAGCGGCAACGCCGGCATGACCCTGACCGAGAGCTTCGCGATGCTGCCCACCGCGGCCGTGTCCGGGTACTACTTCAGCCATCCGCGCAGCCAGTACTTCGTCGTGGGGCGTGTCTCGAAGGAGCAGGCGCAGGATTACGCGAAGCGCAAGGGCGTGGATCTGGCGCAGGTGGAGAGGTGGCTCGCGTCCAATCTTGACTACGACCCGGAATGAGCCGCTGCGGGGAGATGATCGCCCGTGGCGACGCGGTCATCTCCTGCGCACGTCCGGATCGGGCGGCGCGGCCCGCGTCCAACCTCGACTACGACCTGGGATGAGCCGCTGCGGGGAGATGCTCGCGCGTGGCGACGCGGTCCTCTCCTGCGCGCATCAGGATCGGGCGGCGCACCGCGGCGGCGTGGCGCGCGCCCATGCCGGCAATCATCGACTGCACCGCCGCCGCCGTTTCCCGCGGACGCTCCATGGGGAACAGATGGCTGCCCTCGATCCAGGCGATGCGTCCGCCCGTGGCCGTCCGGGTGGCGCGCAGGCCCACGTGGCGCACCTCGCGCGACGCGGTCCCGCCAATGAAACCGATCGGCGCGGGCGCCGAGCGCGCGGCCGACACCACCGTCATGGTCGGCAGGCTGCGGTAGATCGCCAGTTCGATCTCGCGATCGAAGGCCAGCACGCGGCTGCCATCCTCCAGCGCACGCGTGCCGTGCTCGGCGTAGTGCCGCAGCGTGCGCGGCTCCCAGCGCGCGAACGAGGCACGGGCCGCGAAATGCGCGTGCACCGCCTCGACGTCCGGCCAGGCCCGGCGGCGCCTGCGTGTCTGCTGGATCGGCATCATGTAGCGGTCGAATCCGAGCTGGCGCCCGTAGCGCACCAGGTGCGCACTGAAACCGTCGATCAGCGGCGAATCGAGCAGCACCACCCCGGCGACGCGGGCACCCAGCGCCGCAGCCGCCAGGGTGCTGACGTACCCCCCCAGCGAATGCCCGACCAGCCACAGCCGGTCCCCGGGCGCGACCTCGGTGCGGACATGATCGACCAGCTGCCGCGCCAGTCCCGGCCAGCGCGGCCCGACCGGATAGTCGGCGCCATGGCCGAAGCGCTCGATCGCCGAGACCCGGAACCGCGGACTCCAGGCGTCGAACAGTTCGCGATAGACCGGGCCGGGAAAGCCGTTGGCGTGGGCGAAGACCAGGTGGTCGCGGCCGCTGCCGCCCGCTGCCGGCGCCATCGCGGCCGCCCTCACCAGACCAGGTCGTCGGGGACCTGGAACTTGGGATCGGCGTACGGATCGTCACCGGCCGGCGCATCGGGATCGACCCGCAGCGCGACCGCGGCGGGAAAGATCGACTCGACTTCGGCCAGGTCGGCCGCGGTCACCAGCACGTAGCGGCCGTTGAGCTGCGCCACGCCCAGTTCGCCGGCGTTGAGCGCCCGCAGCTGGTCGGCGTTGACGTAGACGCGCTTGATCTTGCCTCCATAGGGGAAATGGCGGGCGATCTCGGCCTTGGCATCGTTGAGCGCGCGGCCTTTGAGGAATTCCTCCAGCTTCGCGCGCGCCTCGCGCCGCAACCGAGCCTGCTCCTGGCGCTGGCGCTCGGCCTCGATGCGCTCGTCCTTCTCCTTCTGCGCGCGGATCGCGTAGGCCTTGGCCAGGTCGATGTCCTCGCGCGTACGCTGGCGGCCCGGCTTGGCCGGCCTGCCGGGCTGGCCGGGCTTGCGCGATTTCCCCGCCGGCGCTGCGGACGCGGTCCCGGGCGCACCCTTGTGCGGCCCGCGCTGCGGCGCCGGCTTGCGCTCGCGCGCAGGGGTCGGCGCGGGCTTGAAGCCCAGGCCCATCAGTTGGTCGCGCAGCGTATCGCTCATGGCGTTGGACGGATCAGTAATGCGGCGGCGGCGGTTCCAGGGCGGCATCGCCCGGACCGTCCCCACGCGTGAGTTTCAGGTCTTCGAGCACGCGCTTCAACAGTTCGGCGCTGGACACTGCCTCCAGCCGCATCTGCGTGAGCGCATCGTTCAGTTCCGAAATCAGCTGTTCCTGGAACGCCATCCGCGTTTCCAGTTCGACCACGCGCTGTTCGAGTGCGTCGGACATCGTCTTCACTCCAGGCCGATGGAGCGGCCGCGGCCGATGCCCCAGTAGGCAATGCCCGCCGCCTCGACCTCGGCCGGCTCGTACAGGTTGCGGCCGTCGAAGATCACCGCGTCGCGCAGCGACCGGCGCAGCGCGGCGAAATCGGGACTGCGGAACTGCTTCCATTCGGTGACCACGGCCAGCGCGTCGGCGTCCTGCAGCGCGTCCTCGTCGCTGCTGCACAGCGCAAGGTCGTCGCGCTGGCCATAGATGCGGTGCGCTTCCTCGCGGGCTTCCGGATCGTAGGCGCGCACGCGCACGCCTGCTTCCCACAGCTGCTCCAGCAGGCGCCGGCTCGATGCGGCGCGCATGTCGTCGGTATCGGGCTTGAACGCGAGGCCCCACAGCGCGACGGTCTTGCCGCGCAGCGACTCGGCCGCTCCGTAGTGGCGCAGCATCAGTTCGAACAGATGGCCCTTCTGGCGCTCGTTCACCGCCTCGACCGCATTGAGCAGCAGCGGCTCGTGCCCGTGCTGCGCGGCGGTACGGGCCAGCGCCTGCACGTCCTTGGGAAAACACGAGCCACCGTAGCCCGCGCCGGGATAAATGAAGTGCCAGCCGATGCGCGGATCGGAGCCGATGCCCTTGCGCACCAGTTCCACGTCCGCGCCGACCTTCTCGGCGATGCCGGCGATCTCGTTCATGAAGCTGATCTTCGCCGCCAGCATCGCGTTGGCGGCGTACTTGGTCAGCTCGGCCGAACGCACGTCCATCGCCACGATGCGGTCATGGTTGCGGTTGAACGGCGCGTACAGCCGGCGCAGCCTGGCGATCGACTCCTCGCTGCCGCTGCCCAGGATGATGCGATCGGGACGCATGCAGTCCTCGACGGCGGCACCTTCCTTCAGGAACTCGGGATTGGAGACCACGTCGAAGTCGATCGTCGCATCGCGCGCGGCCAGCTCGTCCGCGATCGTCGCGCGTACGCGGTCGGCGGTGCCGACCGGCACGGTCGACTTGTCCACCACGATCGCCGGTGCCCGCAGGTGGCGGCCGATGGTCGTCGCCACCGCGAGCACGTACTGCAGGTCGGCACTGCCGTCCTCGTCGGGCGGCGTGCCCACGGCGATGAAGATGACCTCGGCCGACGCCACCGCCGCCGCGGCATCGGTGGTGAAGGAGAGCCGGCCGGCGGCATGGTTGGCCCGGACCATGGGCTCCAGCCCCGGCTCGTAGATCGGCACCACGCCGCGCCCGAGTCCGTCGATCTTGGCCTGGTCGATGTCGACGCAGACCACCCGGTGCCCGACTTCCGCCAGGCAGGTGCCACTGACCAGACCCACATAGCCGGTCCCGAAGATCGCTACCTGCATTCCATGACTCCGCTTCCAAGCGTCCGCGCGCGATCAGCGCGCGGTGTCAACGATATCCAGCAGTTCGACTTCGAACACCAGGGTGGCATTGGGACCGATCGGGCCGCCGGGCGTGCCCTGCTCGCCGTAACCGAGCTTGCCGGGGATCCACAGCTTGTACTTGCTGCCCACCGGCATCAGCTGCAGGCC
This sequence comes from Pseudomonadota bacterium, assembly GCA_023395465.1. GTDB lineage: Bacteria > Pseudomonadota > Gammaproteobacteria > Xanthomonadales > Xanthomonadaceae > Luteimonas. The sequence goes on along the minus strand of JAEWZE010000033.1, from coordinate 4,633 downwards.
TTCCTGCCAGCCGGGCACGACCTGGGGGAGCGCGAACTCGACCGGCTCGCCGCGTGCGTAGGAATCGTCGAACACCTCGCCGTCGAGCAGGGTGCCGCGGTAGTGCACCCGCACCGTGTCGCCAGCGGACGGCCGCGCGCCTTCGCCGGCGGTCAACACCTGGTACTGCAGGCCCGACTCGGTGGTCTGCACGCCTTCCTTCTTCGCGTTCTCCGCCAGGAACTTCTCGCCTTCCTCGGCGTTGCGCTTGCCCGACTCCTGGAACTCGGCCATCTGCTTGGCCTGCATGCGCATGCTGAAGTCCTGCATCACCTGCATGGCCTCTTCCTGGGTCAGCAGCGGCTCCTTGCCGTCGATGGTGCTGCGCACGGACTTGAACAGCGTGTCGAGGTCGACCTCGTCCTTGGCGCCCTTCAGGCTCTCGCCGATCTGCATGCCGATGACGTAGCTCACCTGCTCGCGCTCGGTCTTCATGCCGCCCAGCGGGGCCGCGGCCGCCGTGGACTCCTTGCCACCTCCGTCGACCGGCTTGCCGGTGTCCTTGTCGATCGGCTTGCAGGCCAGCAGCGCCAGCGAGAGCGTCGTGCCGAGCACGACCAGGGAGGTGGAACGCTTCGAAACCTTCATCGGGTTACTCCAATGCGGAACATGAGTGCGGGGGAAGCCGGCGGCGCGACGCCGCGACGTTCAGAGGATGTCGATCAGTTCGACCTCGAACACCAGGGTGGCGTTCGGGCCGATCAAAGGGGGGCTGCCACGTTGGCCGTAGGCCAGTTCGCCGGGAATCCAGAACCGGTACTTCGAACCCACCGGCATCAGGGTCAGGCCCTCGGTCCAGCCGGCGATGACCTGGTTCAGGCCGAACTCGGCCGGCTCGTTGCGGGCAAGCGAGCTGTCGAACTCGGTGCCGTCGAGCAGGGTGCCGCGGTAGTGCACGCGGACGCGGTCGCCGGGCCTGGGGCGCGCACCCGAACCCGACTTGAGCACGCTGTACTGCAGGCCCGAGCCGGTGGCGAACACGCCCTTGGCGCTGCGGTTGCGGGCGAGGAAATCCGCACCGGCCTGGCGGTTGGCCTCGGCCTGCTGGCGGGCGCGGTCGCGCGAACGCTCTTCAAGCACCGCACGCGCCTGCGAGGCCTGGTCGGTATCCAGCAACGGCGTCCCGCCCGTCGTGACCGTACGCACGGCCTGCACCAGCACCGGAAGATCGATGGAGTCGGCCAGCGGGGCCAGCGAGCGGCCGACGTTGAGGCCGGTCAGCAGGCCTACCTTGGCACGATCGACCTCCGGCGGCGGCATGCCGGGGGCCAGTCCGGGGATCCGGCGGCCGCTGCGCGCGGCCACGCGCTGCATCAGCGCCTGGCCCACGCGCACGGCCTCCTGCTCGCCGATCAGCGGCTCACCGCCGGCCAGCGCCCGGGCAACGGCGCGCTCGAAGCTGTCGAAATCGATGTCGGGTCCCGCGGCCACCAGCGACTCGCCCACGTCCATGCCGATCACGTAGCTGATCCGTTCGCGCTCGCTGGCCAGCGGCTTGGAGGCCTGCGCCTGCAGCGCCCAGGCGGTTCCGGACACGAGCAAGGCACACAGGCCCAGCGCGGCCAGGCCACGCATCACACGGTTCATGGGTAGCAGGACTCCAGCAGTCGCCACGGCTGCGGCGCGAGCGGCCTATTGTCGCGAGCCGCGCGCGCGCCGGCAATCGTCCGTCGCTGCGGCACGCGAACGGCGTTCAGCGGGTCATGCGCCCGGTCGCGGCGCCTTGAGCGCACGTTCGATGGCCGCGACGATCGACGGATCCTCCGGCAGCACGCGGCTTCCCCACGATGCGATGACCTCGCCGTCGCGTCCCACCAGGTACTTGTGGAAGTTCCAGGCCGGCGCATCGCCGGTCGCCTCGAGCAGCTCGCGGTACAGCGGCGTGGCCTGCTCCCCGACCACGTGCACCGGCTCGAACATCGGGAACTTGACGCCATAGGTGAGCGTGCAGAACTCGAGGATCTTGTCTTCGTCCTCGAATTCCTGGTCGCGGAAGTCGCCCGAAGGGAAACCGAGCACGGCGAAACCCTGCGCCTTGTAGCGCGCGTGCAGCGCCTCCAGGCCTTCGAACTGCGGCGCCAGGCCGCATTTGCTGGCCGTGTTGACGATCAGCAGCACCTGCCCGCCGTAGGCCTGGGCCAGGTCGACCGGCTGCTTGCCGGTCAGTGGCCGGAAGCTGCGCTCCAGCAGGTCGCCGGCCGAAACCGCCGCCGAGGCCATCAGCAGGGCCAGGAGCATGGCATAACGCATTGTCTTCATTGAGATTTCCGCCACAGAGAGTGGGAGCGGCGCGCCACCATGACTTCAGTTGGGTCGATCCGGGCGCGAAAAGGCTTGCGATCGCCTGTTCTGGTGTTATAGTTGAATACAACACCTATCCACCAGAGCAGGACGTTCATCATGAACCGCAAGCTCCGCAACACGATACTGGCTTTCTCGGTGACCGGCACCGTGCTCGCGCTGGGCCTGATCGCCGCCCGTCCGGTCACGCCCGACGCCCTGCAGCGCCCCGCTGTCGCCGCCAGCGCCGGCCCGTCCGGGGAGGCCATGGAGGCCGGTGAGCGCCCGCAGGCGCAGGACTCCGCCGCGCCCGCCGCGGAGTACGGCGTGAACGACGACGTGCAGGCTCGGATCCTGGCGCGCAGCCGCCAGTTCGAAGACGAGATCGCCAGGACCGCTTCGCTGGACACCGCGCTCGCCCTGACCGCCGGATTCGTGGCGACCACCACCGCCGAGGCGGTCGTCTCCGGGATCCTGTCGACGGACGCGCCCGCGGCCGCCGCTGCCACTGCGGCCGCCACCGGCGATGCGGAGGCCGCGCCGCGCAGGCGCCGCGGCAGTGTCCGCCGCGCGGTGGCCGTCCCCTATTTCTCGTTCTCGCGCGCGACGGGCCGCGGCGTCCGGAGCTGAAGCCATGACCAATATCCAGTGGAGCGACGGCGCTCCCATCTACCGCCAGCTGAAGGAACGCGTGATCGCGATGATGCTGGACGGGGAACTCAAGCCGGGCGACGCACTGCCCTCGGTGCGGCAGGTGGCCGCGGAATACCAACTCAATCCGATCACCGTCTCGCGCGCCTACCAGGAGCTGGCGGACGAGGCGCTGGTCGAAAAACGAAGGGGTCTTGGCATGTACGTCACGGAAGAAGCTGCGAAGAAACTGCTGGTCAACGAACGCGAGCGCTTCCTGCGCGACGAATGGCCGCTGGTGCTCGAGCGCATCCAGCGCCTGGGCCTGGCGCTGGAAGAACTGATGCCGGCGCAGGCGCCCACCGGAGGCACGCGATGAACGCCGTGGCCGACAACCTGCAAGTGGTGAACGCGCGCGGCCTGCGCAAGGCCTACAAGAACAAGCTCGCGCTCGACGGCGCCAGCTTCCGCATCGATGCCGGCCGAATCGTCGGCCTGATCGGCCCCAACGGCGCCGGCAAGACCACTGCGCTCAAGGCGATGCTGGGCCTGGTCCCGTTCGAGGGCGAGCTGAGCGTGCTCGGCCGCGATCCGCGCCACCAGCGCGACGAGCTGATGAACGACGTGTGCTTCATCGCCGACGTCGCGGTGCTGCCGCGCTGGATGCGGGTGCGCGAGGCGGTGGACTTCGTCGCCGGCGTGCATCCGCGCTTCGACCGCGCCCGCTGCGAACGCTTCCTGGCCAATACCCAGCTCAAGCCGGCACAGCGCGTGCGCGAGATGTCCAAGGGCATGATCGTGCAGCTGCACCTGGCCCTGGTGATGGCCATCGACGCGCGCCTGCTGGTGCTCGACGAGCCGACCCTGGGGCTGGACATCCTCTACCGCAAGCAGTTCTACCAGCGGTTGCTGGAAGACTACTTCGACGAGCACAAGACCATCGTCATCACCACCCACCAGGTCGAGGAGATCGAGCACATCCTCACCGACGTGATGTTCATCCGCGACGGCAAGGTGGTGCTGGACGCGCCGATGGAGGACGTCGGCGAGCGCTTCGTCGAGGTGCTGGTCAACGCCGACCAGGCCGGGCCAGCGCGCGCACTGGGACCGGTGGACGAGCGTGCCCTGCCCTTCGGCAAGACCGTGATGCTCTTCGACGGCGTATCGCGGACCGCGCTGGCGCCCTACGGCGAAACCCGCACGCCGGGCCTGGCCGATCTGTTCGTCGCCACGATGAAAGGAACCTACGCATGAACGCCGCCGCACACACCGCATCCCCCGGCACGCGTCCGACCGCCGCCGTGCACGCCTCGCCTGCCCGGCGCTTCGGCTGGCTGCTGCGCCGGGAGTTCTGGGAACACAAGGGCGGCTTCCTCTGGGCGCCGCTGGTGGCCGGAGCGATCTCGCTGTTGCTCTCGGCCATGGGCATCGTGATCGCCATGGTCGCCGCGCGCGACTCCATGCCCGAAGACGGGACCATTTCCCTCGGCGACAGCGAGATCCAGCTCAACGGACTGGACCTGGGCATGCTGACCTCGCAGCTGGGGCACGAGGAACTCGCCCGGCTGGGCGACGGCCTCGACCTGACCCTGATGCTGGCCTCGGGATGGCCGTTCATCGTGCTTGCGTTCGTGATGTTCTTCTACTGCCTGGGCGCGCTGTACGACGAGCGCAAGGACCGCAG
>JAEWZE010000205.1 GCA_023395465.1 Pseudomonadota bacterium | reverse complement strand
TGGAGTACCCGCCGGCGATCAGCTGCGCCACGTATTCGGCCAGCACCGCCGAATACAGCGCCGAACCGCGGATCGAGCGGCGGATGAAGAACGCGCCGCCGCGGCGCAGGATCGGCCCGATCACCGGCAGGTTGAGGTTGATGCCGGCGACGATGTGGGGCGGCACGATGCCCTTGGTGTAGAGCAGGTAGCTCAGCAGCAGGTAGTCCATGTGGCTGCGGTGGCTGGGCACGTAGATCACTTCGTTGCCCGGTGCCACCGCCTTCAGGCCGTCGAGGTGGTGCACCAGCACGCCGCGGTAGATCCGGTTCCACACCGAGGTCAGCAGGAACGAGGCCGAACGCACCACCGGATGCGAATAGTCGGCGGCGATCTCGTAGGCCATCGCGTGGGCCTTCTTCCACGCGTCCTCGGGCGAGCTGCTGTCGCGCCGGGCCTGGTCGGAGATGGCCTCCTTGACCGGCGGCGAGGCGAGCACCTTGTCGATCAGCAGCCGGCGCGTGGACAGGTCGGGGCCGATGATCGCTTCGCGCAGGCGGTTGAAATGGGTGCGCAGCAAGCGCGAGAGCTTGCGCACGCTGCGCTCGGGCGGCAGGTCCTCGGCCAGCAGCTCGCGGATGCTCACCGGCGCGGCGAACTGCACCAGGGTGTCGCGGCCGTTGAGCAGGATCGCCAGCAGCCGGCGGAAGCGGCCGACGATGGCCCAGTTCTCCGAGAACAGCACCGAGAACCAGCCCGAGGCCTTGTCGGGCGAGCGTCCGACGAAGATCGACACCGGCACCAGCTGCACGTCCAGCGCCGGATCCTCGCGGTGCGCCTCGAGCAGGCGGGCCAGCGACTCGGAGTGGGTCTTCTTAGGCGGCGCCTGGCCGGTCGCCAGTGCCAGCGTGCCGCCGGCGTTGCGTCGCGACAGCGCCACGTAGGCGCGCTTGCGCCCCAGCGGATCGCCGGGCAGCGGGCGCAGCGGCGCCGGCATGCCGGTCTCGCTGCAGGCGCGGTCGAGGATCAGCGCGTTGGACAGGCCGTAGTCCTCGAGCACGTAGCAGACCGGGCGCGCGTCGACCAGTTCGGGCGGCGCCTGTGGTTCGATCTTCAAGCCGATCCAGGGCTGCAGCACCCATCCGGCCAGCGTCGCCCACCAGGGCCGTCCGCTGCGCATCGCGGCCACGCGTGGCGGCGGTGGGCCGCGGTCGGGATCGGTGGGCGGGCGATCGCCGCCCGGGCCGGCGGGCGGATCGGCCTGGAAGAGGGTGGGCTGGCTTGGCATCCCGCGCATTATGCCCAAGCGCGCGGACGCGCTTGGGACGATGCCGCCAGTCAGCAATGTCAAGGTTGGCTGAACAAACTCCGCCCAGTCGCGCGAAAACTGTGACGCGAGGCCGCTTGTCCGATGGACAGGCTTGCGCGGCTTTACAGCTTGTTTACAAACAGGCAACGCGCGAGGGGGCGTGCGGAACTGGATTTCCCGCTGCATCACTTCCAAGGAGAGACCCGATGTTGCCCCGTTCCCATCGCCTGGGCGCCGCCGTGCGCCGTGGCCTGCTGCTGTCCATCCTCAGTCCCGTCGCCTTCGCCCAGCAGGCGGCGGCGCCCGAACCCGAACCCGGCGCCCGCACCCTGGACACGGTCCAGGTGACCGGATCGCGCATCCGCCGCGCCGAACTGGAGACCCAGGTCCCGGTGCAGGTACTGAGCCGCGAGGACATCGACCGCAGCGGTTTCACCTCGGTGGCCGAGGTGGTGCAGAACCTCACCGCCAGCGGCGCCGCGCTCAACACCAAGTTCAATTCCTCCGGCAACTTCGGCTTCCCGCCCGACGGCGGCGGCGTCGGCGCGGGCGCGGCCACGGTCGACCTGCGCCACCTCGGCGCCAAGCGCGTGCTGGTGCTGGTGGACGGCATGCGCTGGGTCAACGAATCCTCGGCCTCGGGCGTGGGTTCGTCGGTCGACCTCAACACCATCCCGCTGTCGATCATCGAGCGCATCGAGGTGCTGGAGGACGGCGCCTCGTCGATCTACGGCTCGGACGCGATCGCCGGCGTGGTCAACATCATCACCCGCAAGGACGTCGACGGCGCCAGCGTGCAGCTGCACACCGGCGACTACAGCGACCTGGCCGGCGGCGAGACCTGGGGCGCGGACCTGGGGTGGGGCGGCAGCAGCGAGCGCGCCCGCTGGTTCGTCGGCGCCTCCTACTTCAAGCAGAAGGAAATCGCCTCGACCGAGTACGGCCCGGCCAGCGTGCCGGTGCCGGGCACGGGCCTGTCCAACGGTAGTTCGGCCACGCCGCACGGGCGTTTCGTGTTCCAGGATCCGGACACCGGCGTGGTCTACGACCTGACGCCCAATAGCGGCGACACCAGCCCGGCGTTCGATCCGGCGCAGACCGGCTGCGATCGCAGCGACGGCTTCCACTGCTTCGGCACGCCCGACCGCTTCAATTTCGCGCCCTACAACCTGCTGCTGACGCCTTCGGAGCGCAAGTCGCTGTTCGGCCAGGTGCAGTTCGACTTCAGCCCGACCTTCGGCGGCTACGTGCGGGTGCTCTACAACGAGCGGGAATCGGCCAACCAGGCCGCGCCGGAGCCGTTCTTCCTCGGCACCGACGCCGGCGTCTACAACGAATGGGCCGAGACCCGGCTGGTGATTTCGGCCACCAATCCCTACAGCCCGTTCGACTTCGACCTGACCACGATGGGCGACAGCCCCAACCTGTTCCTGATCGGACGACGTCCGGTCGAGGGCGGACCCCGCCGCTTCGTGCAGGAGGTGGAAACCTGGTACGCCTCGGCCGGGCTCAACGGCCTGTTCGACGTCGGCGCGCGCACCTGGAACTGGGACGTGAACCTGATGCGCAGCGAAAGCACCGCCGAGCAGACCAACAGCGGCAGCTACAACATCCGCCGCATCAACGAGGCGCTCAGCGGCGAGGCCGCGTGCGCGGCGATCGCCGGCTGCGTCGACCTGGACCTGTTCGGCGGCCCCGGCTCGATCACGCCCGCCATGCTGGCCTGGATCCAGCCGGTGGTGCGCGACCGCAGCAACAACAGCATCAGCCTGGCCTCGGCCAACATCACCGGCGACCTGTTCGACGGCTGGGCCGGTCCGGTCTCGTTCGCGGCCGGCGTGGAGTACCGCGAATACGAGGGCGAGTACCAGCCCGATCCGCTGACCGTGGCCGGCGAGTACAACGGCGTGCCGTCCGGGCCGAGCAGCGGCGAGTACGACGTGCGCGAGGCCTACGCCGAATTCCTGGTGCCGCTGATGAAGGACGGCTGGGCCGGCAAGAGCCTCGACCTCAGCCTCGCCGGGCGCTGGTCGGACTACTCCAACTTCGGCAGCACCAACACCGGCAAGATCGGCCTGCGCTGGCAGGTGGCCGACGAGTTCCTGCTGCGTGGCTCGTTCGCCGAGGGCTTCCGCGCGCCGTCGATCGGGGAGCTGTACGGCACGCTCAGCCGCTTCGACGCGACCCTGGTCGATCCGTGCAACGTGCCGGCCTCGACCACGCCGGCCTGCGTGGCCGAAGGCGTGCCGGCCGACTACGAGCAGTCCAATCCGCAGATCTCGGTGGTGACCTCGGGCAACATCGACCTGCAGCCGGAAACCAGCCGCAGCCTGATGCTGGGGGCGGTGTGGAGCCCGTCGTTCGCCGACGCCACGGCCTGGTCGGACCGGCTCGACCTGGGCATGACGTTCTACCGCCACACCATTGACGGCGCGATCCAGGCGCTGGACGCGCAGACCATCCTCGAGCGCTGCATCTCCACGCGTGACCCGGTCTCGTGCGGGTTCTACGAGCGCAATGCGCGCGGCCAGATCGTGCGTTTCGACAACATCCTGGGCAACGTCGGCACCATCCGCACCGACGGCTGGGACTTCAGCGCCGACTGGCGCCTGCCCGAGCAGGGCTGGGGGCAGCTAGCGTTCGCCTGGAAGACCACCTGGGTGACGCGCTACGAACTGGTCAACGAAGCGGGACAGGCCGAGCCGCGCGCGCCGGGCGTGGAGATCAACAACAGCGCGATTCCCGACCTCACCTCCACCCTGTCGGCGGTGTGGCGCGGTGGCGGCGGCTGGCAGGCGGCGTGGACGGCGCGCTACATCGACCGCCTGCGCGAATCCTGCGCCGGTGCCAACGGCTTCGACATCTGCGACGACAGCAGCAACGACCGCAACGATCTCGGCGCCACCACCTACCACGACGCGCAGCTGTCCTGGGGCACGGATGCGTGGATGAAGGACTTCCGCATCACGCTCGGACTCAACAACGTGTTCGGCAAGGATCCGCCGATCTGCCTGAGCTGTTCGCTCAACGGCTACGACGCCTCGACCTACGACCTGCCGGGCCGCTTCTGGTACGCGCGGGTAGGCTTCGGCTTCTGAGGGAAGGGCGGGGACGGGGCCGGCCTCCGGCCCCGGTTTTCCGCGCCTCAGCGCAACAGCGCGGACTCCGGCACCTCGAGGTTGACCGACAGCGCGAGGTGGTCGGAGAACGCGGCGGGCACCGCGCGCAGCCCTTCGCAGCGCAGCGTATCGGTGACCAGGATGTGGTCGATCGCGCGCTGCGGCTTCCAGCTGGGGAAGGTATGCACCGCGCACGCCGGCGGCTGCAGGCGGGTGGCGCGGAACAGGCTGCCCATCTCCGGGCAGTCGATCACGCAGTTGAAGTCGCCCATCAGCACCGCGTTGGGGAAGTCGTGCAGCAGCTCGGCAATGAAGTCGAGCTGCAGCCGGCGCGACTGCGCGCCCAGCGACAGGTGCGCCACCGCCACGGTCAGGCCGGCAGCGCCATTGCCGAAGTGGCCCAGCAGCACGCCGCGCCCGGAAATGCGGCCGGGCAGCGGGTGGTGCACCACTTCCACCGGCTCGAGCCGGCTGAGCAGGCCGTTGGCGCTGGAGGCCACGTTGCCCACGCGCCGGTTGGGCTGGTGGGTCCAGTAGTCGAATCCGGCGCGTTCGGCCAGGTAATGGGTCTGGTTGGTGAAGCCCGAGCGCCAGCTGCCCGGGTCGCTTTCCTGGAGGCCGACGATGTCGTGCTCGCCGGCCAGCTGCGCGATCGCGTCCAGCGAGGTGCGCTTGCCCACCGGCAGCACGTGCGACCAGCTGCGGGTGGCGTAATCGCTGTAGCGCCGGGTGCTGGAGCCTGCCTGGATGTTGGCGCTGAGCAGCCTCAGCCGTTGCGTGGACATGCGCGTTCGGGCATCAGCCGCCGGCCCGCACCTGCGCGATCACGCGGTCGGTGTTCTGCAGCATGTCCTCGAAATTCCGGCCCTTCACCCGGTAGCGGCCGTTGACGATCATGGTCGGGGTCGAGTTGGCGCGCTGCTGGGCGATGTACTGCTTGGCGCGGCCGAACTTCGCGTTCACCGTGAAGCTGGCCATGGTGCTGGCGAACTGCGCCGGATCGGCGCCGAACTTCGCGTAGGCGCGGGCGATGTCCTGCGGCGAATCGGTGCCGCGCTCGCCCTTGAGGCTGCGCTCGACGTGGATCGCCTGGAAGATGCCGTCGTGGGCCTTGTCGGCGATGCCCATCGCCTCGGCCGCGTAGTAGGCGCGCACGTAGGGATCCCAGTTGCCGCCGAACGGCGCGGGCACGTAGGTGAAGCGCACGTCGGCGGGCAGCTGCGCCTTCCAGTTGTTGACCAGCGGCTGGAACATCGCGCAGGCCGGGCAGACGTAGTTGAAGACCTCGACCACCTCGATCTTGCCGTCCAGCGGCTCGAACGGCTGGCCGCCCTGGATCAGGTCGTAGTGCTCGCCCTGCACGGCGAAGGTCGCGGCGGGGGTGGCCGGCGTGGCCTGCGGTGCCGCGCTGTCGCCTGCGGCCGGCGCGGGCGCCGCATCCGGGCTGCCGGCGGCGTCGGCTGC
>JAEWZE010000168.1 GCA_023395465.1 Pseudomonadota bacterium | reverse complement strand
GGCATCCCGCTGCCGGTCCGCATCCTGCAGAAGGACGACGACGGCGACACCATCGACCTCAGGCTGCAGAACATCCGCTGAGCGGCCGGGGCGAGTCACTCGCCCCATTCCGCCGGAAACAACGACGGCCGCACATGGCGGCCGTCGCATCGGTCGAGGAAGCTGCCGATCAGGCCGGCGCGCGCGCCGCTTCCACCACCTTGTCCACGGTGAAACCGAAGTGCGCGAACAACTTGTCGGCGGGGGCGGAGGCACCATAGCCCTCCATGCCGATGACCGCGCCATCGAGGCCGACGTACTTGCGCCAGAAATCGGCGCTGCCGGCTTCGATCGCCACGCGGCGACGGCAGGCATCGGGCAGCACCGAGTCGCGATACGCGGCGTCCTGGCGATCGAAGACGTCGGTGGACGGCATCGAGACCACGCGCACGCCGTCGCCCAGCCGACCGGCGGCCTCCATCGCCAGCGCCACTTCCGAACCGGTGGCGATCAGGATCACCTCCGGCGTTCCGACGCTGTCCTTCAGCACGTAGCCCCCGCGCTCGATGGCGGCGAGCTGGGCTTCGTCGCGCGCCTGGTGCGGCAGGTTCTGGCGGCTGAACACCAGGCAGCTCGGCCCTTCGCGGCGTTCGATCGCGGCGCGCCACGACACCGCGGATTCCACCGCGTCGCACGGGCGCCAGACATCGTTGTGCGGGATGCAGCGCAGGCTGGCCATGTGCTCGATCGGCTGGTGGGTCGGGCCATCCTCGCCAAGCCCGATCGAATCGTGGGTATAGACGTGGATCGCATGCGCGCCCATCAGCGCGCTCATCCGCACCGCGTTGCGAGCGTAGTCGCTGAACACCAGGAAGGTGGCGTCGTAGGGCAGGAAGCCGCCGTGCAGCGACAGCGCGTTGGCGATCGCGGTCATGCCGAATTCGCGCACGCCGTAGTTGATGTAGTTGGCGTCCGGCGACCCGCCGGTGACCGGCTGGCTGCCCTTCCACAGCGTGAGGTTGGAGTGGGCCAGGTCGGCCGAGCCGCCGATCAGTTCCGGCAGCAGCGGCGCGTAGGCCTCGATCGCCATTTGCGAGGCCTTGCGCGAGGCGACCACCGGGCCGTCGGCCTGCAGCTTGGCGATGTAGGCATCGGCGGCAGCGGCGAAGTCCTGCGGCAGCTCGCAGCGCATGCGCCGCTGCAGTTCGGCCGCCTGCTCCGGGAACTGCGCGGCATAGCGTTCGAGCAGCGCGTTCCACTTGGCCTCGCGCTCGGCGCCGGCTTCGTTGGCGCGCCAGGCATCGGCGATCGGCTGCGGCACCTCGAAGGGCGTGTGCGCCCAGGCCAGGCCCAGGCGCGTGGCCTCGACCTCGTCCTTGCCCAGCGGCGCGCCGTGCGAGGATTCCTTGCCGGCCTTGGCCGGCGAGCCGTAGCCGATGGTGGTGCGGCAGCACACCAGGGTCGGACGGTCGTCGCGCTCGAGCGCGGCGTCGATCGCGGCCTTGATGCTGTCCGCATCGTGGCCGTCGACGTCGCGGATCACGCGCCAGCCATAGGCCTCGAAACGCGCCGGCGTGTCGTCGGTGAACCAGCCCTGCACCGGGCCGTCGATCGAGATGCCGTTGTCGTCCCAGAACGCGACCAGCTTGCCCAGGCCCCAGGTGCCGGCCAGCGAGGCGGCCTCGTGCGAGATGCCCTCCATCAGGCAGCCGTCGCCCATGAACACCCAGGTGCGATGGTCGACCACGTCGAAGCCGGGGCGGTTGAAGCGCTGCGCGAGCAGCTTCTCGGCCAGCGCGAAGCCGACCGCGTTGGCGAAACCCTGGCCGAGCGGACCGGTGGTGGTCTCCACGCCCGGCGTCATGAAGTTTTCCGGATGCCCGGGGGTCTTCGATTCGAGCTGGCGGAAGCGCTTGAGCTCGTCGATCGGCAGGTCGTAGCCGGTCAGGTGCAGCAGCGCGTACTGCAGCATCGAGCCGTGGCCGTTGGACAGCACGAAGCGGTCGCGGTTGCTCCACTTCGGATTGCCCGGGTTGTGGCTGTGGTAGTCGTTCCACAGCACCTCGGCGATGTCGGCCATGCCCATGGGCATGCCGGGGTGGCCGGACTTGGCGGCTTCCACGCCGTCGATGGCGAGGAAACGGATGGCGTTGGCGAGCTCTCTGCGGCTGGGAGTGGTCATGTGAGGGCGGGCAGCGAAGGGAGTGTCCCCGGCAAACGGGGGCCGCCATTGTCCCATGCCGCGCCGGACCTGTGGCCGCGGGCGGCCTGATCCGCGCGGTTTCGCGCGCAACCGGTGCCGCTGCAACCGTTGCGGCGCGCCGCGGCCGCGCGCCGTGGCGTCAGGCGGCCGCGATGTCCGGCTCGCTGTCCGTTTCCCCGCGTGCGACCAGTGCGGCGATGCCCAGGTCGCCGGTCACGTTGACCGTGGTGCGGCACATGTCGAGGAAGTGGTTCACGCCCAGCACCAGGCCGATGCCTTCGGGCGGCACGCCGACCATCGCGCAGATCAGCGCCACCACCGGCAGCGAACCCGAGGGCACGCCGGCGGTGCCGATGCCGCCGAGGATGCACACCAGCATCACCATGAACTGCTGGCCGAGCGTCAGGTCGACGTTGAAGAACTGCGCCAGGAAGATCACCGTCACGCCCTCGAACAGCGCGGTGCCGTTCTGGTTGGCGGTGGCGCCGATGGTGAGCACGAAGCGCGAGACCTTCTTCGGCAGCTTCAGGTTCTCGTCGGCGACCTTCAGCGCGGTGGGCAGGGTGGCGTTGCTCGATGCGGTGGAGAAGCCCATCAGCATCGCTTCCTGCACGCCGCGGAAGAAGGCCAGCGGCGACCAGCCGCCGACCAGGCGCAGCGCCAGCGAATAGACCACCAGCATGTGGATCGCCAGCGCGCCGACCACGACCAGCACGAACTGGCCGAGCTTCATCAGCAGGTCCCAGCCGAACAGCACGGCCAGGTTGAACATGAAGCAGAACACCGCGTAGGGCGCGAGCCGGATCACCAGCCCGATCAGGGTCATCGAGATCTCGAACAGCCCTTCGATGCCGCGCTTGAGCACCGCGGTCTGCGGCGACGGCGTCAGCACCAGGCCGACGCCGAACATCAGCGCGAAGAACATCAGCGCCAGGATGTTGGCGTTGTTGGACGCCGCGCCGATCACGTTCTGCGGCACGATCGACAGCAGCATGTCCATGCCCTTGGGCTGCTGGGTGCTGTCGCGCACGATCGCCTGGGCGCGTTCGGCGCCTTCGCTGAGCAGTTGCGTGGCGAGTGCGGGATCGACGCCGGCGCCGGGCTGGAACAGGTTGACCATGACCAGGCCCAGCAGCACCGCGACGCCCGACAGCGCGATGGTCCAGCCCAGCGTGCGCCAGCCGATGCGCCCCAGCGCGCGCACGTCGCCCATCTCCGACACGCCGACCACCAGCGCCGAGAACAGCAGCGGCACGATCAGCATGAAGATCAGGCTCAGGAACAGCTGCGAGAACGGCGTGGTGACGTAGCGGGTCAGCGCCTGCACCCAGCCGGCGTCCGCGCCGATGCCGTAGTGGACGAACATCCCCAGCACGAGGCCGACGCCAAAGCCGATCGCGATCTTCCAGTGCAACGGCATCGGTGTCCTGGCCCCGCGGGTCGGCTCGCTCATCGGCGCTGTCTCTCCTGCAACAATCGCCGAAGCTTAACAAAACCGGCGCGGCCCTCCGGCCGGCCGCGTGCGGCGCGATCCAGCGGAAGGGCGCGAGCCGAGCCTCAGCGCGGCCGCGACCCCGGGTACAGCGGCGGCAGCAGGTCCTGGCCGGGTTCGGCGGGCGCGGCGTCCCTGCGCCACACGGCCCCGCG
>JAEWZE010000139.1 GCA_023395465.1 Pseudomonadota bacterium | reverse complement strand
GCAGGCGTCACGGCGCAGGAGCCGGCCTGCCGCGCGGACGATGTCAGCTGCTGGTATCTGGTGGGAGGCGCCGGCGATCCGCCGTCCCGGATCGTGTGGCTGGCGCGCCGTCTCGACGTGGCCGCTGTGGCGCATCCGGGCGCGATCGAGCTGGTGCAGGTGCAGGAGTCGCCGCGTGCGTCGCAACCCTACGCCATCCGCCGCCTGCAGGTGGACTGCGCCGCGCAGGCGTTCCGGACGGAGGACGCCTGGCTCGCTGCGCGCGATGGCCTGCTCCAGCGGCAGCCGCCATCCCGCGACTGGATTTCGGCCGCCGAGGCCAGGCACGGCGAGTCGGCCGCGCTGGCGTTCGCCTGCGATCCCGATGTGGCGCTTGGCCGCAGCAGCGAGCACGCGGCCCTGTTCGTCGGCAATGCCTGGCGCGCGCCGGACGCGGTCAGGGAGTTCCGCCTGGCCTTCTGGGAGCAGGACGCCGGGGCGCCATAGCAGGCTTCCGCTTCAGGATCCGCCTTGCCGCTTGACGCTCGCTACGGTAATCAATAACTTGCGACCGTCATTTCGACTGATCCTGATCGGGACTCATGGGGACCTTCTCTTGAAGACGCTGGCGTGCCGCCTCGTCCTGTTGCTGGCGTTGCTGCTGCACGTGCCCGCGGCGCTGGCGCTGGGCCTGGGCCAGATCGAGGTGAAGTCGCGGGCCGGCGAGCCGCTGCTGGCCGAGATCCCGATCATCTCCACCGATCCGTCGGAGCTGGAGAACCTGCAGGCGCGCCTGGCATCGCCGGAGACCTTCCGCCGCATCGGTCTGGAGCCGCCGGCCGGTCTGGTGTCGGACCTGCGGTTCGCGATCGCGCTCGATCCGCGCGGCCGCCCGGTCATCCGCATCACCAGCGACGTCCCGGTGCAGCAACCGCTGCTGACCTTCCTGGTCGAGGTCGATTGGGGCCAGGGTCGGCTGGTGCGCGAATATTCGGCCCTGGTCGACACGCCGCAGACGGTGGCCGCGCCGGCGCAGCCGCCGATCCAGGCGCCGGAAGCGGCGCCGTCGAACCTGATCGCGCGGACTCCGCCGCCGGAAGCCGCACAGGACGCGGTCCCGGAAGCGTCGCCGGCCGAAGCGGCCGAAGACGCCGAAGAGGCGCCGCCGACGGCCGAGGCGGAAGTCCCCGCGCCGGCCCCGGCGCCGCCCCCCAGCGCACCCGCGGCGGCCGGCACACCCGGCGAGTACGGGCCGGTGCAGCGCGGCCAGACCCTGGGCCGGATTGCCGCAGAACTCTCGGCTGGCAGCGGCCAGAGCCTGAACCAGGTGATGCTGGCGCTGCTGCGCGCCAATCCGGATGCCTTCATCGGCGGCAACCTCAACCTGATCCGGCAGGGCGCCGTGCTGCGCGTGCCGTCGCAGGAGCAGTGGTCGCAGGCCAGCGTGGCCGAGGCCAATGCGGTGGTCCGCGAACACGTGGCGCGCTGGCGGGAGCTGCGCCGGCCCGTGCCGCAGCCCGGTGCGGTCGCCGGGAACGGCGCAACCGCGGAGGCGTCCGCACCCGCCGCGTCCGCGGCGGGCGACCAGCCCGCCACGCGCATGACCGATGCGCGGCTGGAGATCGTGCCGCCTGGTGGCGGCAGCGGGGAAGAGGCAGGAACACGGACCGGCGCCGCTGCCGGAGGCGAGGGCGACATGCTGCAGCAACAGGAACTGGTCCAGACGCGTGAAACGCTGGCCGCCCGCGACGCCGAGATCCAGGACCTGCAGGCGCGCCTGGCCGAGCTTGAGCAGCTGCAGCAACAGCAGCAGCAGCTGATCCAGATGAAGGACAGCGAACTGGCCGCGGCCCAGCAGCGCCTGGCGCAGAGTGCGCAGCCGGGACAGCCCGCGGCGGAGGCCGAGGTCGCGGCCGGCGGGGGCGTGCCGTGGCTGTGGATCGGCCTGGGCCTGCTGCTCGCCGCGCTGCTGGCCTGGTGGCTGTCGTCGCGGCGCCGGTCGGCCGAACCGGCGCGCAGGCAGGGTTACGGATTCGCATCCGCACCCGGCCAGCCGACGCCCGCGCGCCCGACACCGGCGCCCAGCGCCGCACCGCTGCCGCCTGCGCCGGTCGCGCACGCACCGGTCGCCGAAGCTCCGGTCACCGAACCGCCTGCCGCGACGCCCGAGGCGCCGCTGCCGATGGACGCAGCGGTGTCCTGGCGCAATGCACCGGCCGCCGCCACGGGCGGCTCGCCGACCTGGCACGCGGCCAGCGACGCATCGTCGGTGGCATCGCTCAACCCGGCGCCGGCGGGGCAGGAACGCATCGAGCTGGCGCGCGCCTACATCGACCTGGGCGACGTCGAGACCGCGCGCAGCCTGCTGCAGGAGGTTGCCGTGACCGGCGACGCCGACGCCCGCGGCGAGGCCGAACGACTGCTGCGCGAACTGGCCTGAGTGCGGTACGCGATCGGGGTCGAATACGACGGCGGCGACTTCCGCGGCTGGCAGCGGCTGACCCAGCCGGGCGTGCGCGACGAGGCGACCGTCCAGGGCGTGCTCGAAACCGCGCTGTCCTCGGTCGCCGACGCGAGGATCGACACGGTCTGCGCCGGACGTACCGATGCCGGCGTGCACGCACGCTGCCAGGTCGCGCATTTCGACAGCGAGGCAGGTCGCGACCTTCGCGCCTGGACGCTGGGCGCCACCACGCGCCTGCCGCCCGCGGTCAGCGTGACCTGGTGCCGGCCGGTGGCGGAGGATTTCAGCGCCCGCTTCTCGGCGGTGGCCAGGCGCTACCGCTACCGCATCCTCAACCGCCAGGTGCGCCCGGCGCTGGCGCGGCAATGGCTGTCCTGGCACTGGCGCCCGCTGCAGGCGGACGCCATGCACCGCGCCGCGCAGGCGCTGCTGGGCGAGCACGATTTCGGCGCGTTCCGCTCCAGCGAGTGCGAGGCCAGCCACGCGCGGCGCGAACTGCAGCGCATCGCCGTCGGGCGCGAAGGCGACGTGGTCACGATCGACGTCCAGGCCAACGCCTTCCTGCACCACATGGTGCGCAACATCGTCGGTTCTCTGCTCGAGGTCGGCGCCGGCGCGCGGGGCGAGGACTGGATCGGCGAACTGCTGGCCGGGCGCGACCGCCGCCTCGCCGGCCCTACCGCGCCGGCCACCGGGCTGGTGTTCCTCGGTCCGCTGTATCCGGCCGTCCATGGCCTGCCCGACGAGGTGACGCTGGCCTGAGCCTGCGGCGGTCGCATGCCTGCTGTCCGGCTTGCGCGTAACCGCGCACAATGCGGCACCGCCCGATGGAATGACGTTCGTGTCGATGCCTCCGTTCCGCACCAGGATCAAGTTCTGCGGCATGACCCGCGCCGGCGACGTGCGCCTGGCCGGCGAACTGGGCGTGGATGCCGTGGGTTTCGTCTTCGCCGCGCGCAGCCGGCGGAGGGTCGATGCGGGCCAGGCGGCGGCGATGCGCGAGGCGCTGGCGCCGATGGTCGATGCGGTCGCGCTGTTCATGGACAACCCGGTCGAGGAGGTGCGCGAGGTGATTTCCCGCGTCCGGCCCTCGCTGCTGCAGTTCCACGGCGACGAGGACGAGGCGTTCTGCCGCAGCTTCGGCCTGCGCTACCTCAAGGCGGTGCCCATGGGCGCCGACCCGCTGCCCGATGCGCTGCAGCTGCACGCCCGCTGGCCCAGCGCCGCGGGCTTCCTGCTCGACGGCCACGCACCCGGGCATGCCGGCGGCAGCGGCCAGGCCTTCGACTGGTCACGGGTACCCAGGGGCATCACCAAGCCCTACTTCGTGGCCGGCGGCCTGACCCCCGACAACGTGCACGCTGCGGTCGTGTCGACCCGGCCCTGGGGCGTCGACGTGGCCAGTGGCGTCGAGGCCGAGGACGGCCTGCCGGGGGCGAAGGACGGCGCGCGCATGCGCCGTTTCGTCGAGGAAGTGCGGCGCGCCGACTGCGGCTGAGCACGGCAGCCACGGCCACCGGATCCAGCCCGCGCCTCCATCGCCCGATCGCGCGGGGTACGCCGTCAGGCGGTACCTCAGTCCACCATCGTGAGCTGCGCGCGCAGCCAGGCCGCCAGTTGCGCGAGCCTGGGGTCGGCGTCGGACAGCGTGCACAGGCACCAGTGCGCGCCGGTCCCGATGAACCCCCATGGCGCGACCAGCCGGCCACTGGCCAGGTCGCCCGCCACCAGCGGCTGCGGCGCGATCGCCACACCCAGTCCGGCGACCGCCGCCTCCAGCAGGTAGTACAGGTGTTCGAAGCCGGTGCCCAGGCGCAGCGCGGCCGGGTCCAGCCGCTGCTGGCGTGCCCATTGCGGCCAGGCCTGCGGTCGCGAGACGGTATGCAGCAGGTCCTCGCCCAGCAGCGCGGATGGCGCCTGTCCGGCCAGGCGTGCGGCGGCCGGGTGGCGCGGATCGACCACCGGGCCGATCCGCTCCGGTGCCAGCACGTGCACGCGCCATTGCGCCGGCCACGGCGGCGCACCGATGAGCAGGGCCGCGTCCAGTCCGGGCAGGCTGGACGCGAACTCGCCCTCGTGCGGCGACAGGTGCAGCTGCAGTCCGGGCAGGTCCTGCCGCAGCTGCTCCAGCCGCGGGATCATCCAGCGCGCCAGCAGGCTGCCCGGACAGCCGATGACGCGGGTGTCCGGATCGACGCCGCGCCGCAGCCCGCGCACGCTGGCCTCGATCTGCGCGAAGGCAGCGCCCGTGGCTTCGCCCAGGCGCAGGCCGGCCTCGGTCAGGCGCAGGCCGCGGCCCTCGCGGCGGAACAGCGCAACCCCCAGTTCGTCCTCCAGCAGCCGCACCTGGCGGCTGATCGCGCCGTGGGTGACATGCAGTTCCGCCGCGGCCTTGCCGAGGCTGCCCACGCGCGCCGCGCCCTCGAAGGCGCGCAGGGCGTTGAGGGAGGGCAGGTCACGGCCTGTCATGTGAGTTTTCCTGAAGGATTGCGCCAGATATTATCGATTTTCCCGAGCCGTCGCCTGCGCTAGAGTGAGATTCCATCGCAGACCGGTTCCTTCCGATGAGCGCCATCGCACCGCCGCAGGACTTCCACGCCTGGCCCGACGCCGCCGGCCATTTCGGCCGCCACGGCGGGCGCTTCGTCGCCGAGACGCTGATGGGGCCGCTGGAGGAGCTGGCCGCCGCCTATGACGCCGCGCGCGTGGACCCGGCCTTCGTCGCCGCCTTCGACAAGGATCTCAAGCACTACGTCGGCCGGCCCAGCCCGATCTACCACGCCGAGCGGCTGAGCCGCGAAGTGGGCGGCGCACAGATCCTGCTCAAGCGCGAGGACCTCAACCACACCGGCGCGCACAAGATCAACAACACCATCGGCCAGGCGCTGCTGGCCAGCCGCATGGGCAAGCAGCGGATCATCGCCGAGACCGGCGCCGGCCAGCACGGCGTGGCCAGCGCGACCGTCGCCACCCGCCTGGGCCTGGAATGCGTGGTTTACATGGGCGCCACCGACATCGAGCGGCAGAAGATCAACGTCTACCGCATGAAGCTGCTGGGCGCGACGGTCGTACCGGTGACCAGCGGATCGGCCACGCTCAAGGACGCGCTCAACGAGGCCATGCGCGACTGGGTCACCAACGTGCGCGACACCTTCTACATCATCGGCACGGTCGCGGGTCCCGACCCGTATCCGCGCATGGTCCGCGACTTCAACGCCGTTGTCGGCCGCGAGGCGCGCGCGCAGATGCTGGAGGACTACGGCCGGCTGCCCGATGCCATCACCGCCTGCGTGGGCGGCGGCAGCAACGCGATCGGCCTGTTCCATGCCTTCCTCAACGACCCCTCGGTGCGCATCGTCGGCGCCGAGGCCGCGGGCGAGGGCATCGAGACAGGACGCCATGCGTCCTCGCTGTCGGCCGGGCGCGTGGGCGTGCTGCACGGAAACCGCACCTACGTGATCTGCGACGACGACGGCCAGATCACCGAGACCCATTCGGTGTCCGCCGGCCTCGACTACCCCGGCGTCGGCCCCGAGCACGCCTTCCTCAAGGACACCGGCCGCGCCGAATACGTCGGCGTCACCGACGAAGAGGCGCTGGCGGCCTTCCACAAGCTCACCCGCACCGAGGGCATCCTGCCCGCGCTCGAATCCAGCCACGCCATCGCCCAGGCGATGAAGCTGGCGCGCGAACTGCCCCGGGACGCGCTGGTGCTGTGCAACCTGTCCGGTCGCGGCGACAAGGACGTGCACACCATCGCCGCCCGCGAAGGGGTCGAGGTCTGATGCGCATGCGCCTGCCCGCGGCCGGCCTGTTGCTCGCGCTGGCGGGCGCTGCGCCAGGTCAGGCCTTGGACTGCGTGGCGGGATTCTGCCTGGGGCAGCCGTTCGCGCCGGACGTTGCGGGAGGCGGCTGGCAGGTCGCGGACTGGCCGGATCCGGCGAACTGTACCCAGGTGTCCGGCGGCAGCCTGCCGGCCGGCGTCGGAATGATGCTGCTGGAGGGGCGCATCGCCCGCTTCGAGATCGGTCTGACGGGCGGTGACGAAGCCCTTTCCCCGCCCGGGCCGTTCGGTTTGCGTCGCGGCATGTCGCTGGGTGAGGCTGGCGCGCGGCTGCCGGACGAGGGAGTAGAACCGGCGTTGCACAAGTACGCCTGGCCGCCCGGTCTCTACCTGACCTGGGACAACGCGTCGCGCGATCGCGCGGTGCGCGTCGAGCTGCCAGACGGCCTGGTCGAGGTGATCCTCTGGGGCCGCGCCGATGCGGTGCGGCTGACCGAGGGTTGCGTCTGAGCGCGTGTCCGTTCGCCCTGTCCTTCCACCGGAACCCTCCTGCATGAGCCGCATCCAGTCCCGATTCGCCCAGCTCGCCGCGCGCGGTCGCAAGGCGTTGATCCCCTTCGTCACCGCCGGGGATCCGTCGCTCGATGCGACGGTGCCGGTGATGCATGCGCTGGTCGCGGCGGGCGCGGACGTGATCGAACTCGGCGTGCCGTTCTCCGATCCCATGGCCGACGGCCCGACCATCCAGCGCAGCTCCGAGCGCGCGTTGGCGCGCGGTGCGGGCCTGGGCTGGGTCCTCGAAGCGGTGCGCGAGTTCCGCCAGCGGGACGGCGAGACGCCCGTGGTGCTGATGGGCTACCTCAATCCGGTCGAGATCCGCGGGGCGTCGCGGTTCGCAGGCGAAGCGGCGGACGCAGGCGTCGATGGCGTCCTGCTGGTCGACCTGCCGCCGGAGGAGTCGCCGGAGTTCCGCGAGGCCTTCGCCGCACACGGCGTGGACCTGGTGCTGCTGGCCTCGCCGACCACGCCCGACGCGCGCCTGGCGGTGCTGCTGGGCAATGCGCAGGGCTACCTGTACTACGTCAGCTTCGCCGGCGTCACCGGCGCCTCCGAGCGCCTCGACCCGGAGGCGGCCGCGGCCCACCTGCGCCGGATCCGCGCCGGCAGCCCGGTGCCAGTGGGGGCCGGATTCGGCATCCGCGATGCTGCCGGTGCGGCGGCCATGTCGGCCGACGCCGACGGCGTGGTGGTGGGCAGCGCGCTGGTCGCGGAGATGGCCGGGGCCGCGGATGCGGACGAGGCGGCACGCCGCGCGGCCGCGTTCCTGGGCCCACTGCGGGCCGCGCTGGACTGAACCGGGGCGTGCGAGCCCGTTGCGGGCGGCCGGGGCAGGCCGGCGGCCCGGCAGCCGGACGGTGCAGCAGGCCCGCGCCGCCATCTGCGCCGTTCCTGGGGGGATCCGGCCAACGCTGGGAGATCCGACCCGTGCGCTAAACTGCGCGCCTTCGCGGCCGCAGCCGCCAACGGATCCGACGCCAAGCATGTCCTGGTTGAAGAAACTGATGCCGCCGCGCATCCGCACCGAGACGGGCACGGCGCGCAAGCGCAGCGTGCCCGAGGGACTGTGGGAAAAGTGCGAGCGCTGCAGCGCCGTGCTCTACGGCCCCGAACTCGAAGAGAACCTGGAGGTCTGCCCGAAGTGCAGCTTCCACCGTCCGATCCGTGCCCGCGCCCGCCTGCGCGCCTTTCTCGATCCGGGCGAACTGCGCGAGATCGCCGGCGAACTCGGTCCGACCGACGTGCTCCGCTTCCGCGACCAGAAGCGCTATGCGGACCGCATCAAGGCGGCGCAGAAGTCCACCGGCGAACGCGATGCGCTGATCGTCATGGAAGGGCGGCTCAAGCAGATGCCGATGGTCGCGGCCGCCTTCGACTTCGCCTACATGGGCGGCTCGATGGGCTCGGTGGTCGGCGAGCGCTTCGCCCGCGGCGCCGAGCGCGCGCTGGAGATCGGGTCGGGATTCGTGTGCTTCTCCGCCAGCGGCGGCGCGCGCATGCAGGAAAGCCTGTTCTCGCTGATGCAGATGGCCAAGACCTCGGCGGCGCTGGGCCGCCTGCGCGCGGCGGGGCTGCCCTACATCTCGGTGATGACCCATCCGACCACCGGCGGCGTCTCGGCCTCGTTCGCGATGCTGGGCGACGTCAACATGGCCGAGCCGGATGCGTTGATCGGCTTCGCCGGCCCTCGCGTGATCGAGCAGACCGTGCGCGAGACCCTGCCCGAAGGCTTCCAGCGTTCGGAATTCCTGGTCGAGCACGGTGCGATCGACCAGATCTGCGACCGGCGCCAGCTGCGCGACCGCATCGCCACCCTGGTGGCGATGATGACGCGCCAGCCCGAACCACGGGATGCCGCGGCATGAGCAGGAAGTATTTCGGCACCGACGGGATCCGCGGGCGCGTGGGAGAGGGTCCGATCTCGGCCGACTTCGTGCTGCGGCTGGGCAACGCCTACGGCCATGCGCTGCGGGAGGCGGCGGAGGCGCGCGGCGACCGGCGCAAGCCGCTGGTGGTGATCGGCAAGGACACCCGCATCTCCAACTACATGTTCGAGGCGGCGCTGGAAGCCGGCCTGGTGGCGGCGGGCGTGCATGTGCAGCTGATGGGGCCGATGCCCACGCCCGCGGTGGCGCACATGACCCGCTCGATGCGCGCCGACGGCGGCATCGTGATCTCCGCCTCGCACAATCCGCACTACGACAACGGCATCAAGTTCTTCTCGGCCGAGGGCGAGAAGCTTGACGACGCCACCGAGCTGGCCATCGAGGCCGCGCTGGACCGGCCGTTCTCGACCGTCGCGTCCGAACGCCTGGGCAAGGCGGTGCGCACCCGCGATGCGGTGGGCCGGTACGTGGAGGCCTGCAAGAGTTCCGTGTCGCGCCAGTTCAACCTGACCGGGATGCACGTCGTGGTCGACTGCGCCAATGGCGCGACCTACCAGATCGCGCCGCTGGTGCTGCGCGAGCTCGATGCCCGGGTCGATACGATCGGCGTCGATCCTGACGGCACCAACATCAACGACGGCGTGGGCTCGATGCATCCGGAGACGCTGTCGGCGCGCGTGCGCGCCACCGGCGCCGACCTCGGCATCGCCTTCGACGGCGACGGCGACCGGCTGCTGTTCGTCGACAGCGACGGCGCCGTCCACGACGGCGACAATCTGCTGTACCTGCTGGCGACCGACTGGCAGGCCAGTGGCCGCCTGCGCGGGCCGGTGGTCGGCACGATCATGACCAACTACGGCCTGGAGCAGGCGCTGCAGCGCGAGGGCATCGAGTTCCTGCGGACCAAGGTCGGCGATCGCTACGTCCACCAGGCCCTGCTCGAGCACGGCGGCATCCTCGGCGGCGAAGCGTCCGGCCACCTGCTGTGCCTGGACCGCGCCACTACCGGCGACGGCATCATCAGCGCCCTGCAGGTGCTGGAAGTGCTCAAGCGCCGCGGCCTGACCCTACAACAGGCCATGGCGGGCGTGCGCAAGCTGCCGCAGAAGACCATCAACGTGCGTTACGGCAACGGCGCCCGGCCCGCCGAGGCCGGCAGCGTGCAGGCCGCCCTGGCCGTCGCACAGTCGGCGGTGGAAGGGCGAGGGCGCGCGTTCCTGCGCCCGTCCGGCACCGAGCCGGTGGTGCGGGTGACGGTCGAGGCCGACGACGAGGCGCTGGTGCAGTCCACCCTCGAATCCCTCGCCGACGCCGTCCGCGCCGCCGCCGGCGCATGAGTTGACCCGGACCAGTGCCGCCCGCGCGCCGGGCTGGCCTGATGCCCGATCGCAGACGTTCCCGGAGCCCAGCATGAGTGCCCGTATCCCGACCCTCGACATCCGCCGCTTCGACAGCGACCGCGACGCGTTCGTGGCCGAACTCGGCGCCGCCTACCGCGAATGGGGGTTCGCGGGCATCAGCCACCACGGCATCGCGCAGGAACTGATCGACAACGCCTACGCGGCATTCCGCAAGTTCTACGCGCTGCCCGACGAGGTGAAGCAGCAGTACCACATCACCGGCCAGGGCGGCGCACGCGGCTACACGCCGTTCGGCATCGAGACCGCCAAGGGCTCGAAGCACTTCGACCTCAAGGAGTTCTGGCACATCGGCCGCGAATTGCCGGCCGACTCGAAGTACCACGACGTGATGCCGCCCAACGTCTGGCCCGACGAGGTGCCCGAGTTCCGCGAGCACGGCCTGGCGCTGTACCACGCGCTCGACGCGCTCGGTTCGCGGGTGCTGTCGGCGCTGGCGCTGCACATCGGCCTGCCGATGGACTTCTTCGCCGACAAGACCAACTTCGGCAATTCGATCCTGCGGCCGATCCACTATCCGCCGATCACCGCCGACGACATCCCCAACGTGCGCGCGGGCGCGCATGGCGACATCAACTTCATCACCCTGCTGGTCGGCGCGTCGACAGCCGGGCTGGAAGTGCAGTCGAAGAAGGGCGAGTGGGTGCCGTTCACGTCCGAAGGCGACACCATCGTGGTCAACATCGGCGACATGCTCGAGCGCCTGACCAACCATGTGTATCCCTCGACCATCCACCGCGTGGTCAATCCGCCGGGCGAGGCGGCGCGCCAGCCGCGCTACTCGGTGCCGTTCTTCCTGCACCCCAATCCGGATTTCCTGATCGACGTGCTGCCGTCGTGCATCACGCCCGACAATCCCAGCCGCTATCCCGAGCCGATCACGGCACATGGCTTCCTCGAGCAGCGTTTGCGCGAGATCAAGCTCAAGTAAGGCCGGCCGTCGCCCGCCTCCGGGCAGGCGGGGCAGGCCGGGCCTCGTCCGTGTGCGGCTGCGCCGACGCCCGGGCCGGCATGACCCGGGCGCCGTGGCCGCTGCCCTCAGGAAGCGCGGGCCTTGACCGGTCCGGCCGGCCGGACCGCTGTCAGCAGCCGGCCACGTTGCACAGCGGCACGATGTTCGCGCTGCTGAATCGCGGACCGACGTAGCTGTTGCCGAAATCGCCGATATGCGGACCGCTGACCACGCCGTTGACGTGGTTGCCGCCGTGCGAGTTGGGCGTGTAGTTGCGCAGCCAGCCGCCGCCGCTGCTGCCGTAGGTCATGTCGCAGCCTTGCACCAGCACGTCGCTGCCTTCCCAGCTGGAGCCGTAGCTGCGCCCCGCGCAGATGTGCGTGTGCTGGGTACTGAGGTTGCTGGCATAGCCGTGCGAGGAGGTCTGCTGCTCGTAGCCCCAGTCCCAGCTGCGCCCGAGCCAGCCGACGTAGTTGGTCACCGGCTGGCCGGTGCTGGCCTCGCCGGCCAGCCGGATCACCGCCACGTCCCAGCGGCGGCCGCCGTCGTTGATCCAGCTGTTGAGCACCGTCGCCGACTGCCAGCCATAGCGTCCGTACGGGGCCACGCCGTAGCGGTCGGCCGGCACGAACACGAAGTTGCGGTTGAACCCCTGGCCGCGGCTATAGACGCAGTGCGCGGCGGTGACGATCACCGAGTTGCCGCTGGCCACGTTGGCCGTGCAGTAGGAACTGCCGCCGCCGGGCGTGGTGAAGTAGAGCTTGCCGATCTTGTTCCACGGCGCTGCGGTCCACTGGAAGGTGTAGTAGCTGCCCGGGTAGCGCACGTAGGGATGGTGCGCGCCGTCCTTGTCGCCCGCCTGCCTGGCGGGCTGCTCGACGTCGCGGCCCTCCAGCGCCTCGATCCTGCGCCAGGCGTCGCCGAACTGCTGCCGGGCCTGGTACTCGGCGAAGGGCAGGGCGCTGCCGCCCTGGGTCGTGGTGTCGAGGAAAGGCCGGCGCGGGACCGGCAGCGGCGCCTCGTCGCCCTTGGGCCGTGCGCCTTCGATGGCCGGCCAGGGCAGCGGCGCCACGGCGGCGCGCTGCTTCTCGGTGGCGAAGGGATGCGCGGCGGGAAGGTCGGGAACCTTGCGTTGCGCATCGGCGTCGGCGGTGAGCACGGTCACGTCGCCCTGCGGGGTGCGCACCACCTTCTCCGAGGCGTATGCGGCACCGGCGGCGAGCGAGGCGGTGGCGAGGGCGATGGCGGCGCGCTGGAGCGTGGTCGCGCGGAGGGTGCGGGTGTTGAAGCTGGATTTCATCTTCTGATGCCTTTGCTCAGGGTCGCCCCGGCGGGAATTCGACGGGGCGGGACCGGCAGCACGGGTCCTGCGCTCCGCCGTCGTGGCGGAACGAACCCGATGTCGTTGTCGATAGGAAAGCTGCAGCGGCTTGTCGCTGCGCTTTCCGTGCATGCCGCGCGGCCCCTTCACGCGCGCCAGCCTCGATCTTCGTCCTGCATGTCCGATCCATCCACGCCCGGATCGCGCGGCTGCGGACAGCCTGTCGCGCGTCCTACACGGAAATCAGGGTTTTCCTACAGCGCAGCCGTGTTGGGGCGCGATTCGGGCGCAACTCTCTCCGGGTCGTGCAGTGAATCCAGTGCGTTCCACACCCGCGACGCGGCGGGTGCCACACCGGCGCCGAAGTCACGCGGGCGGTGGCGCGGATCAAAGCACGGCGACCGGCCTGTTGCGGAGCGTCTTCGGCCAGACGCCCAGGTCCGGCGCGCGTCCCCGTCTCCCGTTGACCGCCCGACGGCCGGCTCGGCGGTGCATCCCGGTCTGGGCGCGGAGGGGCAGTCCGGCATCGGCTATCCTGTGCGCCCTTCACACCACGGGGGTCGCGCGATGCGCCGCAGGATCGTTGCCGGAAACTGGAAGCTGCATGGCACCCGCGACTTCGCGACCACCCTGGTCGGCGACCTCGCCGCGGCGCTGCCCGTGGCAGGCGTGGACGTGGTGGTGCTGCCGCCGCTGCCCTACCTGGGCGACCTGATCGAGGACTTCGAGGGCCACCCGATCGCCTTCGGCGCGCAGGACGTCAGCCACAACGAGGAAGGTGCCTACACCGGCGAAGTCTCGGCGCGGATGCTGCTGGACGTGGGCGCGCGCTACGGCCTGGTCGGCCACTCCGAGCGCCGCAGCCAGCACTTCGAGAACAGCGACCTGGTGGCGAAGAAGTTCCTCGCCGCGTCCAATGCCGGGCTGGTGCCGATCCTGTGCCTGGGCGAGACCCTGGCAGACCGCGAGGCCGGCCGCACCGCCGAGGTGATCGCCGCCCAGCTCGAGCCGGTGCTGGAGCTGGCCGGCGTGGAGCGCTTCCTCGGCGCGGTGGTGGCCTACGAGCCGGTCTGGGCGATCGGCACGGGGCAGACCGCCAGCCCCGCCCAGGCGCAGGAGGTCCATGCCCTGATCCGTGGCCACGTCGCCGCGCGGGATGCTAGAATCGCCGATTCGCTGCCGATCCTGTACGGCGGCAGTGTGAAGCCGGCCAACGCCGCCGAGCTGTTCGCCCAGGCGGACATCGACGGTGGCCTGATCGGCGGCGCATCGCTGGTGGCGGCGGACTTCCTCGCCATCGCCCGCGCCGCGGCCCGCTGACCGCTGCTCACAAGACATTCCGAGTACGCCGCAATGCTGCTGTTGATCCTCAACATCCTGTTCGTCCTGATCGCGATCGCGATGATCGCGCTGATCCTCATGCAGCGCGGCGCCGGCGCATCGGCCGGTTCCGGCTTCGGCGGTGGCGCCTCGGCCACCGTGTTCGGCGCGCGCGGCTCGGCCAGCTTCCTGACCAAGGCCACGAAGTGGCTGGCGATCAGTTTCTTCGCCATCACCCTGTTCATGGCCTGGTACGCGACGCGCCAGGCCACCGCGCCGCAGGCCGGCGCCGACCTGGGCGTGATGTCGCAGGTACCGGCCGCGCCGGCGTCGCCGGCGACCGTGCCGGGCGCGCCACCGGCCGCGAGCGCGGTGCCCGCTGCGCCGCAGCAGTCCGCCGCCGAGCCGGCCGTCGTGCCGGCTGCTCCTGCGCAGCAGCAGGAGGAGGCCGGGCAGGAGACCGCGCCGGCTGCTCAAGACGAGCAATAACGCTTACAATTGCCGCGTTGCCAGAAGTGGTCTGCGCGGCGACAGATTTGCCCAGGTGGCGGAATTGGTAGACGCACTACCTTGAGGTGGTAGCGGCTTAGGTCGTGGGGGTTCGAGTCCCCCCTTGGGCACCATATTTACCGATGTCGCGCGCGCGTCAAGGCGCGCCGAGCGACGGCCGCTACATTGGCGGCAAGTAGCCGAGAGAACAACCGAGTGCTGGCCGAATACCTGCCGACCCTGCTGTTCCTGATCGTTGCCACCGGTATCGGCGTGTCTCTGCTGATCATCGGCAACCTGTTGGGCCCGAAGCGTCCCACGCCGGAAAAGCTCTCGCCCTACGAGTGCGGCTTCAACGCGTTCGAGGACTCGCGCATGCAGTTCGACGTGCGCTACTACCTCATCGCGATCCAGTTCATCATCTTCGACCTGGAAATCATCTTCATCGTGCCCTGGGCGACGGTGTTCCGCGAACTCGGGCCGCTGGGCCTGATCGAGATGGGCATCTTCGTGGGCATGCTGCTGCTCGGATTCATCTACGTGTGGAAGAAGGGAGCGCTCGAATGGGAGTGATCCAGGCGATCCGCGGCCTGGCGGATTCGGCCAGCAACCCGCTGCCCGACGGGCGCGTCGACGACATCCTGCGCCCGGAAACGCTGCTCGGTGGATCGGCGGACAACAACCCGCTGCTCGAGCGCGGCTTCGTCACCACCAGTTCCGACGTGCTGCTCAACTGGGCGCGCACCGGTTCGATGTGGCCGATGACGTTCGGCCTGGCCTGCTGCGCGGTAGAGATGATGCATGCCGGCGCCGCGCGCCTGGACCTGGACCGCTACGGCGTGGTGTTCCGCCCGTCGCCGCGCCAGTCCGACGTGATGATCGTCGCCGGCACCCTGGTCAACAAGATGGCCCCGGCGCTGCGCAAGGTCTACGACCAGATGCCCAACCCCAAGTGGGTGATCTCGATGGGCAGCTGCGCCAACGGCGGCGGCTACTACCACTATTCCTACGCGGTGGTGCGCGGCTGCGACCGCGTGGTGCCGGTGGACGTGTACGTGCCCGGTTGCCCGCCGACGGCCGAGGCGCTGATCTACGGCATCCTGCAGCTGCAGAAGAAGATCCGCCGCGCCACCAACTTCGGCGACGACAAGACGGGGATGCGTCATGGTTGATCGGGTGTCCCGGGAAACCGCGACGGCATTCGCGGAGCGCCTGCGCGCGCGCTTCCCCGATGCCGAGGTCACCGTGGCGATGCCGCGTGGCGAGGTCGGGCTGTCGACCGCAGGCGACTGGCTGGAGACATGCACCGCGTTGCGCGACGAGTTCGGATTCGAATCGCTGGTCGACCTGTGCGGCGTCGACTACTTGGGTTACGGCAGCGACGAGTGGGACACCGAGGCTTCGTCGGAAGGCTTCAGCCGAGGCGTGGAAGGCCGAGGCCCGGGACGTTTCCGCTTCGGCGAGACGCCCTCGCAGCAGCTCGACACGCCCGACGGCGTCGGCGCGATCCCGATGCCGCAGCGGCGATTCGCCGCCGTGGCGCAACTGCTGTCGGTGCAGCACAACCGGCGCGTGCGCGTGACCTGTCATGGGCCCAGCGACGAGTTGCCGGTGGTGTCCTCGCTGACCGGGCTGTGGCCGGTGGCCAACTGGTTCGAGCGCGAGGCGTTCGACCTGTTCGGCATCGTGTTCAGCGGCCATCCGGACCTGCGCCGGATCCTGACCGACTACGGTTTCGTCGGCCATCCGTTCCGCAAGGACTTCCCGCTGATCGGCAACGTCGAAGTGCGCTACGACGCGGAGAAGAAGCGCGTGGTGTACGAACCGGTGACCTCGGTGGAGCCGCGGGTGAACGTGCCGCGCGTGATCCGCGACGACGCGCGCTACCAGACCGCCGTCGACGAACAGCGCGCGCGCCGCGAGCGGGCGGGCAGGGCGGAGGTGTCGAAGTGAGCGCCATTCCGCACACGCCGCTGCGCCAGGCCAGCGAGGGCTTCGCCAGCAATCCGGCCGAGTCCAGGCAGGAGATCCGCAACTACACGCTGAACTTCGGCCCTCAGCATCCGGCCGCGCACGGCGTGCTGCGCCTGATCCTGGAGATGGACGGCGAGGTGGTGCAGCGCGCCGACCCGCACGTCGGGCTGCTGCATCGCGGCACCGAGAAGCTGGCCGAGTCCAAGCCGTTCAACCAGTCGATCGGCTACATGGATCGCCTGGACTACGTGTCGATGATGTGCAACGAGCACGCCTACGTGCGCGCGATCGAAACCCTGATGGGGATCGAGGCGCCGGTGCGCGCGCAGTACATCCGCACGATGTTCGACGAGATCACCCGGATCCTGAACCACCTGATGTGGATCGGCTCCAACGCGCTCGATCTCGGCGCGATGGCGGTGTTCCTGTACTCGTTCCGCGAGCGCGAGGAACTGATGGACGTGTACGAGGCGGTGTCGGGCGCGCGCATGCACGCGACCTACTACCGTCCCGGCGGCGTCTACCGCGACCTGCCCGACCGCATGCCGAAGTACCGCGAATCGCCGTGGCGCAAGGGCGGCAAGCTCAAGCGCTTCAACGAGTGGCGCGAAGGCTCGATGCTGGACTACCTGGAGGCCTTCGCGAAGGACTTCCCGACCCGCGTCGACGAGTACGAGACGCTGCTCACCGACAACCGCATCTGGAAGCAGCGCACCGTCGGCATCGGCGTGATCCCGCCGGAGCAGGCGCTGGCGTGGGGCATGACCGGCCCGATGCTGCGTGGCTCGGGCGTGGCCTGGGACCTGCGCAAGAAGCAACCCTACGCGAAGTACGCGGAAGTCGAATTCGACATCCCGGTCGGCGTCAACGGCGACTGCTACGACCGCTACCTGGTGCGCGTGGCCGAGATGCGCCAGTCCACCCGCATCGTCGAACAGTGCGTGAAGTGGCTGCGGGCCAATCCGGGCCCGGTGATGATCGACAACTACAAGGTCGCGCCTCCCTCCCGCGAGGAGATGAAGGACGACATGGAAGCGCTGATCCACCACTTCAAGCTGTTCTCCGAGGGCTACAGCGTGCCGGCCGGCGAGACCTACGCCGCGGTCGAGGCGCCCAAGGGCGAGTTCGGCTGCTACCTGGTCAGCGACGGCGCCAACAAGCCGTTCCGCGTGCACCTGCGCGCGCCGGGCTTCGCGCACCTGTCGTCGATGGACGAGATCGTGAAGGGGCACATGCTGTCGGACGTGGTGGCGATGATCGGCACCTACGACATCGTGTTCGGCGAAATCGACAGGTAAGGCAGGCGATGAAAGCGACAGGCAATTTCGAGAACGCGCGCAACGTCGACCCGATGGTCGCGCTCAGCGACGCGACCCGCGCGCACATCGACCACTGGCTGACCAAGTTCCCGCCGGACCGCAAGCGCTCGGCCGTGCTGCCGGGCCTGCATGCCGCGCAGGAGCAGAACCAGGGCTTCCTGACCGACGAGCTGATCGCCGCGGTGGCCAAGTACCTGGACCTGCCGCCGGTGTGGGCCTACGAGGTCGCGACCTTCTACACGATGTTCGAGACGCAGAAGGTCGGCCGCAACAACGTCGCCTTCTGCACCAACATCAGCTGCTGGCTCAACGGCGCCGAACAGCTGGTCGAGCACGCCGAGAAGAAGCTCGGCTGCAAGCTGGGCGAATCCACCGCAGACGGCCGCGTCTACCTCAAGCGCGAGGAAGAGTGCGTGGCCGCCTGCTGCGGCGCGCCGGTGGTCGTGATCAACGGGCATTACCACGAGAAGCTCACCGCCGAGAAGGTGGACGAGCTCCTGGACGGGCTGAAGTGATGGCGGGTCATTCGCACTATTCCGAAGGCTACGGCCCCGTCGGCCCCGCGCCGAAGGAGCACCAGGCCGTCTACACCACGCTGCATTTCGACAAGCCGTGGTCGTACGAGAACTACCTCAAGACCGGCGGCTACCAGGCGCTGCGCAGGATCCTGACCGAGAAGATCCCGCCGGCCGACGTGATCGAGATGGTCAAGCAGTCCGGCCTGCGCGGCCGTGGCGGCGCGGGTTTCCCGACCGGACTCAAGTGGAGCTTCATGCCCAAGGGCGAGATGCAGAAGTACATCCTCTGCAACTCCGACGAATCCGAGCCGGGCACCTGCAAGGACCGCGACATCCTGCGCTACAACCCGCATGCGGTGATCGAGGGCATGGCGATCGCCTGCTACGCCACCGGTTCGGGCGTGGGTTACAACTACCTGCGCGGCGAGTTCCACCACGAGCCGTTCGAACACCTCGAGGAAGCCACCCGCGAGGCCTACGCCAATGGCTGGCTGGGCAAGGACATCCTCGGCTCGGGCATCGACATCGAGATCTACAACGCGCTCGGCGCGGGCGCCTACATCTGCGGCGAGGAAACCGCGCTGATGGAGTCGCTGGAAGGCAAGAAGGGGCAGCCGCGCTACAAGCCGCCGTTCCCGGCCAACTTCGGCCTGTACGGCAAGCCGACCACGATCAACAACACCGAGACCTACGCCTCGGTGCCGGCGATCGTGCGCAACGGTGCCGAATGGTTCATGGGACTGGGCAAGCCCAACAACGGCGGCTGCAAGATCTTCTCGGTTTCGGGCCATGTCGCCCGCCCCGGCAACTACGAGATCCGCCTCGGCACGCCGTTCAGCGAGCTGCTGGAACTGGCCGGCGGCATGCGCAACGGCCACCGCATCAAGGGCGTGATCCCCGGTGGTTCGTCGATGCCGGTGCTCCCGGGCGAGACGATGCTGGGCCTGACCATGGACTACGACGCGATCCAGAAGGCCGGTTCCGGCCTGGGTTCGGGCGCGGTCATCGTCATGGACCACACCACCTGCATGGTGCGCGCCTGCCAGCGCATCGCGCGCTTCTACTTCAAGGAAAGCTGCGGCCAGTGCACGCCCTGCCGCGAAGGCACCGGCTGGATGTACCGCATGCTCACCCGCATCGCCAACATGGAAGCCACGCTCGACGACCTGCACATGCTGCGCACCGCGGCCGGGCAGATCGAGGGCCACACCATCTGCGCCTTCGGCGAGGCCGCGGCCTGGCCGGTGCAGGGCTTCCTGCGCCACTACTGGCATGAATTCGAATACGCCATCGTGAACAAGCGATTCCACGTCGACGACGAACTCGCCGGCACGCTGGTCGAGTCCGGGAAGGTGGCCGCGTGAGCGCCCAGCCCGTCAACCCGAACCTGCCGCCCGACCACGTCACCGTCTTCATCGACGGCGTGGAGCTGGCCGCGCCCAAGGGCTCGATGATCATCCAGGCCGCCGACAAGGCCGGCATCGCGATCCCGCGCTTCTGCTACCACGACAAGCTGTCGATCGCGGCCAACTGCCGCATGTGCCTGGTCGATACCGAGGTCGGCGGACGCTCGGCGCCGAAGCCCTCGCCGGCCTGCGCCACGCCGGTGATGGACGGGCTCAAGGTCTTCACCCGCAACGAGAAGGCGCTGGGCGCGCAGCGCAACGTGATGGAGTTCCTGCTGATCAACCATCCGCTCGACTGCCCGATCTGCGACCAGGGCGGCGAGTGCGAACTGCAGGACCTCTCGCTGGGCTACGGCCGTTCGGTCAGCCGCTTCGTCGAGCGCAAGCGCGTGGTCGCCGACGAGGATCTCGGACCGCTGGTCGCCAGCGACATGACCCGCTGCATCCAGTGCACCCGCTGCATCCGCGTCACCGCGGAGATCGCGGGCACCTACGAGCTGGGCGGCATGCAGCGCGGCGAGAACCTGCAGATCGGCACCTACGACGGCAAGCCGCTGAACACCGAGCTGTCTGGCAACGTCATCGACGTGTGCCCGGTGGGCGCGCTGACCAACAAGGTGTTCCGCTTCCGCGCACGGCCGTGGGAGCTGATCGCGCGCGAATCGCTGGGCTTCCACGACGCCCTGGGCAGCAACCTGTTCCTGCACATGCGCCGCGGCGACGTGATGCGCGCGGTCCCGCGCGACAACGATGCGGTCAACGAGTGCTGGCTGTCCGACCGCGACCGCTACTCCCACCAGGGCCTGTACGCCGACGATCGCGCGGCGCAGCCGATGGTCCGCATCGCCAGCAATGGCGACGCGGGCGACTGGCGCGAGGCGACGTGGGACGAGGCGCTGGCCAAGGCCGCGCAGATCCTGCGCGAGAACGGCGCCGACAACCTGGGCGTGCTGGTGCACCCGGCCACCTCGAACGAGGAGGGCAGCCTGCTGGCGCGCCTGGCTGAAGGCCTGGGCACGGGCAACATCGACCATCGCATCGCCCAGCACGACCTGTCCGACGGCGCGGTTGCCGAACCGTTTTCGATGGCGGTAGCCGATATCGACCAGGCCGACGCCATCGTCATCGTCGGCTCCAACCTGCGCCATGAAGTGCCGCTGCTGCACCAGCGCGTGCGCAAGGCCTGGCGCCGCGGCGCGAAGGTGCACGTGGTCAACCCGGTCGATTTCGAATTCGCCTTCGACATCGCCAGCAAGACCATCGTCGCGCCGTCCAGGCTCGCCGAAGCGCTGGGTTCGGCCGGGCTGGCCGACGCGGTACGCGATGCCGGCAGCATCGCCGTGATCGTGGGCGCGGTGGCCGAGAATGGCCCGCATGCGGCCGCCATCCGCGCCGCCGCCCGCAGCTTCGCGCAGGCGGCCGGTGGCGCGCTGTGCCGGATTCCGCAGGGCGCCAACGCGCTGGGACTGGCGCGCCACGGCGTGCTGCCGTCGGCGCGCGACGCCGGCGCCATGCTGGCCGAGCCGCGCGCGGCGTACGTGGTCTACGGCCTCGAGCCGGGCCTGGACTTTGCCGACCAGGCCGCGGCCATGAAGGCGCTGGGCGGCGCGCAGGTGGTGGCCTTCAGCCATTTCGCCTGCGAGTCGACGCGGCGCATCGCCGACGTGATCCTGCCCATCGCCACGCTGTTCGAGAACGACGCCACCCTGACCAACCTGGACGGCATCGACCAGCGCGCCGTCGCCGCCGGCAAGCTGCCGGGCCAGGCGCGCAAGGGCTGGACGGTGCTGCGCGCGCTTGGCGGCATGCTGGCGCTGCCGGGCTTCGAGTTCACCGACCTGGCCGGCCTGCGCGCCGGAATGCAGGCCTCGGCGCCCAACGCGGCTCTCGGCGCGGCCCCCGCGGCGGCGACGTCCGAGGGCTTGGAACTGGCGGTTTCGCAGGGGATCTACCGCGTCGACGGGCTGACCCGCCGCGCGCAGGCGCTGCAGGCGCATCCGCTCACCGTCGGCCCGCGCCTGAACCTGCATCCGGACGACGCCGGCGCCATCGGCCTTGGCCAGGGCGCGATGGTGAAGGTCCGCAACGCCGCAGGCACCGCGGCCCTGCCGGTCAATCTCAGCAACCTGGTGGCACGCGGCTGCGCGTGGGTGGAGTCGGGTTACGGCGCGACCGCAGCCCTCGGCGCCGGCAACGTCACGGTGGAGGCGGCATGAGCGCGACCACCACGACCGCCGCCAACACGGCCACCCTGCTGTCGGGCTGGACCGCACCGCTGTACGACTGGCTGATGTCGCTGGGCGCGATCGGCGTGATCGTCTGGATCGTGCTCAAGGTGCTGGCGATCGCCGTGCCGGTGATCGTCACGGTCGCCTTCTACGTCGTCTGGGAACGCAAGCTGATCGGCTGGATGCACGCGCGGCATGGCCCGATGTACGTGGGCTGGGGCGTGCTGCAGGCCTTTGCCGACGTGTTCAAGCTGCTGTTCAAGGAAGTCATCCAGCCCAGCAGCGCGCACAAGGCGCTGTACGTGCTGGCGCCGCTGATCACGCTGGCGCCGGCCTTCGCGGCCTGGGCGGTGGTGCCGTTCGACGCGCAACTGGTGCTGTCCAACGCCAACGCGGGCCTGCTGTACCTGCTGGCGATGACCTCGCTAGGCGTGTACGGCATCATCCTGGCCGGCTGGGCCTCGAACTCGAAGTACGCCTTCCTGGGCGCGATGCGCTCGGCCGCGCAGGTGGTGAGCTACGAGATCGCGATGGGCTTCGCCCTGGTCGGCGTGATGGTCGGCGCCGGCAGCCTGAACCTGTCGCAGATCGTGATGGCGCAGGCGGGCAACGCGGGCCTGCTGGAGTGGTTCTGGCTGCCGATGCTGCCGCTGTTCGTCATCTACTTCGTGTCCGGCGTGGCGGAGACCAACCGCGCACCGTTCGACGTGGTGGAAGGCGAGTCGGAAATCGTGGCCGGGCACATGGTCGAGTACTCGGGCTCGGCGTTCGCGCTGTTCTTCCTGGCCGAGTACGCCAACATGATCCTGGTCAGCTTCCTGACCCCGATCTTCTTCCTGGGTGGCTGGCTCTCGCCGATCCCCGCGGCCTGGATCCCCGACGTGCCGGTGCTGGCCGTGATCCTGGGCGACGGCTGGTGGTGGCTGTTCGCCAAGGTGTTCTTCTTCGCCAGCTGCTTCATCTGGTTCCGCGCCTCGTTCCCGCGCTACCGCTACGACCAGATCATGCGGCTGGGCTGGAAGGTCTTCATCCCGCTGAGCATCGGCTGGATCGTGGTGGTGGCGTTGATGGCGTATTTCGGCGTGTTCGAGGCGGGCGTCTGATGGGCAAGTTCGTTTCCTGGTTCCGGAGCCTGCTGCTGCTCGAGTTGCTCGGCGGCATGGCGCTGACGCTCAAGTATCTGTTCCGTCCCAAGTACACGCTGATGTACCCGATGGAAAAGACGCCGCAGTCGCCGCGCTTCCGCGGCCTGCATGCGTTGCGCCGGTACCCGAACGGCGAGGAGCGCTGCATCGCCTGCAAGCTGTGCGAGGCGGTGTGCCCGGCGCTGGCGATCACCATTGATTCGGAGCCGCGGGAGGACGGCACGCGCCGCACCACGCGCTACGACATCGACCTGTTCAAGTGCATCTACTGCGGTTTCTGCGAGGAGTCCTGCCCGGTCGACTCGATCGTCGAGACCCACCTGCACGAGTACCACTTCGAGAGCCGTGGCGAGAACATCGTCACCAAGCCGCAGCTGCTGGCCATCGGCGACCGGCTCGAAGCCGAGATCGCCGAGCGCCGCGCCGCCGACGCCGCCTTCCGATAAGCGACCGCCCATGGATTTCGCACTGCTCGCCTTCCTCGCCTTCGCCGCCGTGGCCGTCGCCTCGGCCGGTGCGGTGATCAGCGTCCGCAACCCGGTGCACGCCGCGCTGTTCCTGGTGCTGACCTTCTTCACCGTGGCCTGCACCTGGATCCTCGCCGGAGCCGAGTTCCTCGGCGTGGCCCTGATCCTGGTGTACGTGGGCGCGGTGATGGTGCTGTTCCTGTTCGTGGTGATGATGCTGGACATCGACGTGGTGCCGCTGCGCGAGGGTTACGTGCGCTACCTGCCGGTCGGCCTGCTGGTGGCGGTGGTGATGCTGGTCGAGATCCTCACCCTGATCGGCATCAAGTCGCGGCTGGCGCCGTTCGGCGTGGACCAGGTCGATGCAGTGGGCGCCAATAACGTCAGCTGGATCGCACGGCGCCTGTTCACCGACTTCCTGCTGCCCTTCGAAGTGGCTGCGCTGATCCTGACGGTGGCGGTCGTGGCTGCCGTGACCCTTACCCTGCGCCGCCGCCCGGGCGCCAAGCACCAGAACCCGGGCGAGCAGACGCGCACCCGCGCCGCCGATCGCGTGCGCATGGTGAGCATGGCGGCCGAGCGGCCGGTCGTCGAAGCGCCACCGGCCGATGCCGCGGGCGCCGAAGGGGAGGCGAAGTAATGGAGTTCTTCGGACAAGGGCTGGCGTTGGGCCACTATCTCGCGCTGGGCGCGGCGTTGTTCTGCATCAGCGTGGCGGGCATCTTCCTCAACCGGAAGAACGTGATCATCCTGCTGATGTCGATCGAGCTGATGCTGCTCGCGGTCAACGTCAACTTCATCGCCTTCTCGCGCCACTTCGGCGATGAGGCCGGGCAGATCTTCGTGTTCTTCATCCTGACCGTGGCCGCCGCGGAGGCCGCGATCGGCCTGGCGATCCTGGTCACGCTGTTCCGCAACCGCCGCACCATCAACGTCGCCGAGATCGACACGCTGAAGGGGTGAGCCGAAGCGCTTGCGGACCACTGGTCCGCGCTGCGGCGAACGCCCGGCCATGGATGGCTGGGCCGCATCTCCCCGGAGCCCAAGCCGTACCGCCATGGATGGCCGCAATGACAATTCGAGCACAAGGTATGCGGACCACTGGTCCGCGCTGCGGCGAACGCCCGGCCATGGATGGCCGGGCCGGGTCTCTCCGGAGCCCATGCAGGACTGCAATGGAAGGCTGTGGTGACAATTCGGGATATGAGGTACGCGCGCGGCACCGGTGCGTGCATCGACGGACGCCCGGGGAAGTGAAGACGATACGACTCCGGTAATGGACAAGACATGGCGATTTCGACAACCCACCTGCTGATCATCGTGCTGGCACCGCTGCTGGGCGCGATCGTGGCCGGCTTCTTCGGCCGCCAGGTCGGCCGCGCCGGCGCGCACACGGCCACGATCCTCGGCGTCGCGGTCAGCTGCGCGCTGTCGGGCTACGTGCTGTGGCAACTGGTGGGGCAGGGTGCGGCGCCGTACTACCAGAACGTCTACACCTTCTTCGAAGTGGGCAACTACTCGGCCCATGTCGGCTTCCTGGTCGACAACCTCACCGCGATGATGATGGTGGTGGTGACCTTCGTGTCGCTGCTGGTGCACGTGTACACCATCGGCTACATGGCCGACGACCCGGGCTACCAGCGCTTCTTCAGCTACATCTCTCTGTTCACCTTCTCGATGCTCATGCTGGTGATGAGCAACAACTTCCTGCAGCTGTTCTTCGGCTGGGAAGCGGTGGGCCTGGTGTCGTACCTGCTGATCGGCTTCTGGTTCAAGCGCCCGACCGCGATCTTCGCCAACATGAAGGCGTTCCTGGTCAATCGCGTCGGCGACTTCGGCTTCCTGCTCGGCATCGCCGGCGTGCTGTGGGTGTTCGGCACCCTGGACTACTCGCAGGTGTTCTCGCAGGCCGGCATGCTGGCTGATCCGCGCGCCCAGCTGCAGATCTGGGACGGCACGATCCTGGGCATGCAGCTGCTCAACGAGCCGGTGATCTGGTCGATCGCTACCGTCATCTGCATCTGCCTGTTCATTGGTGCCATGGGCAAGTCGGCCCAGGTCCCGCTGCACGTGTGGCTGCCGGACTCGATGGAAGGACCGACCCCGATTTCGGCGCTGATCCACGCCGCGACAATGGTGACCGCAGGCATCTTCATGGTCACCCGCATGTCGCCGCTGTTCGAGCTGTCGCAGACCGCGCTGAACTTCGTGCTGTTCATCGGTGCCACCACCGCGTTCTTCACCGGCCTGATCGGCATCGTGCAGAACGACATCAAGCGCGTCGTCGCGTATTCCACGCTGTCCCAGCTCGGCTACATGACGGTTGCACTGGGCGTGTCTGCCTATTCGGCCGCCGTGTTCCACCTGATGACCCCCGCCTTCTTCAA